>NVWG01000050.1 GCA_002746185.1 Candidatus Hydrogenedentota bacterium | reverse complement strand
GCGATTTTGATTCTGGGCGTGTTTGTTGCCCGTCCGTATTGCCGCTTCCTGTGCCCCTACGGCGTGCTGCTGGGCTGGATGTCCTACTTCTCGAAATTCCACCTCGATATTCCGCCGTCCCCGTGTGTGTCCTGCCGGCTCTGCGAAGATTCCTGTCCGTACAATGCAATTGATATGCCTACGCCAGAAGCGTTGGTAGAAGAGCCCGGCACCGGGAAGCGTCGTTTGCGCACCGTGCTTTTCCTGTCGCCGCTGATTATTACTGCTGGTGCTATGGTAGGGTATATGCTGAACGAGCCGTTATCGAGACTGCACCCTGTCGTTCAATTGTCCGAGCGTATGGTTGCGGAAGATACGGGTCTGGTTCAGGGAGAAATCCTGGAAACAGAAACATTCCGTACCAGCGATCAGACCACGGCGAGTCTTCATGCCGAAGCTCTGGGAATACGTAATAGTTTTAAAACGGGCGGCGCGTGGCTCGGGGCATTTGTTGCGCTGATAGTAACGCTCAAGCTCATTGGGCTGTCCATCGTAAAGAAACGAGACGTTTATACTCCTCACAAAGAAACGTGCTTTAGCTGCGGCAGGTGTTATCCTTACTGCCCCGTTGAAGAAGGAGGAGTACATCCATAATGTTGGAGAAAAGGGAGTTCGAGAAAAATAATTTTATGTGGCGCACCTCGGCCACCATTGCGGTTGTAGCAGGCGCGTTTTCTTTGATTATTTTCATACTCATGRTGGCAAATTATCTKCAGATTCGYGATGTGGAYCYGGTATTTAACGAGATGATTACGAAGATGCGTGTGGAATACGCCGCGCTGCCTGATCAGGACGATGCGTTGGCGGAACGAATTCAGCAGTTGGATCTTTTAACACGGAAAGCCTTTTTCACCAGTCAGGAATTCCTGCGTTTTGGCTCTATTTTAATGCTGGTGGGAGTTTCTGTATTCCTTATTTCTTTCAAAAGTATGATTCGATGGCGCCCCGAACGGCCGGTACTGGCAGACGTACCCACAGCTGATAAAGAATTCCTGGCGTTGGCTGAATCACGAAACTTGATCACCTGGGCCGGCGTAGCGCTGCTCGCTGTAGGGTTGTTGTCGGCCTATATGACCGAAAGTATCCTGATGTCGGATCCCGAGACCCTGCTGGCGGCTATGGAGGCGGAACCGCGCAACATACCCATAGCCGAATCAGCACGGTCTTTGGTTGGCGGCAAGGCGATTGGCGGTATCGAAGAATCACCTGCTGAATCGCCCAGCGAAGGGAACAGCGCATTAGCCGCAGCAATTGTGAAACCGGATTGGAATGCGGTGCAGTCGCAATGGGCAGCATTTCGAGGTCCGGGATCGTTGGGAGTGGCACACAATACAACAGCACCTCTATCATGGGATACAGCAACAGGATCGGGTATAAAGTGGAAAGTGGCTATACCTCGGATCGGCGCAAATTCTCCCGTAGTTTGGGGTGATCGGCTGTTCGTAACAGGAGGCGACGAAGAACGATTCGAGGTGTTTTGCTACGATACCGAAACGGGCGAGTTGAAATGGACGCAGCCCGTCGGGCCGTTCTCCAATACCCCGAATGAGCTTCCTTCCGTATTTGATGAAACCGGGTTTGCCGCGCCGACGATGGCGGTTCATGGAGAGCAGGTGTTTGCCATATTCGCCAATGCCGATATCGCGTCTTTTGATTTTGATGGAAATCTGCTTTGGGGGCGCAACCTTGGACTGCCGGAAAATCATTACGGGCACTCCTCCTCGCTCATTGCATACGAAAATTTTCTTTACGTTCAATTGGACTATATGGAAGGGGCACGGCTTCTGGCGCTGGACGTGGCTACAGGCGAGCCAGCCTGGGAAGACAAGCGTGAAATGATCTCGTGGGCGTCGCCCATTCTTGCCGACACCCCGGCCGGGATTCAGTTAATCGTTAACTCCGAACAAAATGTAGATGCATACAATCCGGTGACAGGGGAAGTTCTCTGGACTCAGGCTTGTTTGGATGGGGAGGTAGCTCCATCACCTGCCTACAGCAACGGTGTTGTCTTTGTAGCGAATGAATTTGCGATTRCTACGGCTATTCAGTTGGACGGGTCCGTTGGCGCTGCTCAATCGGCGATCAAATGGGAATACGACGAGTATCTACCTGAAGTAGCCAGCCCGGTGGGAGACGGCGAGCGTTTTTATTTCGGCACCGCAGCCGGAGATCTGGTGTGTCTTGATGCTGCGACGGGAGAAGAAGTGTGGGTTGAGGAAGCGGAGACGGGATTTTATTCTTCACCTATACTCGTGGGGGATCTGATATATATTCTGGATTTGGATGGTAATATGTATATCGTCCGGGCAGCTGCTGAATATGAACTCGTAGCGCAGATTGCCATGGGTGAGGATACCTTTGCCACCCCGGCGTTTATCCATAACCGAATTTATCTGCGTACCGCAGAATAYYTATAYTGCATTGAATAATATGTCTGAAACACTTGAAATAGTTGAAGTTGACTTGGAAGACATTGATGCCATCGTGGCCTTGAATGGTACTGGTGCCGAAGCAGTCATACCTATTCTTCAGGCGATCCAGACAAAGTTTCGTTACTTACCCGGTGTCGCCATGGAGCGGGTGTGCGAACTTACAGAAATCACACCTGCATCCATAGAAGGTGTGGCAACATTTTATACCCAGTTCCGACGTGACCCGGTGGGAGAGCATGTGATTAGTCTGTGCGACGGCACGGCTTGTCATGTGAAAGGTTCGGAAGATATCCATGATGCGGTTTGCGACACTCTTGGAATGGATCATGGACAGGACACCGATTCGGATGGGAAATACACYATTCAGAAAGTAGCATGCCTGGGATGTTGTTCGCTGGCTCCGGCCATGAAAGTGGATGAGGTGACCTATGCCAATGTGGGCGTGGATTCCGTCAGCGAAGTATTCCACAATTTCGAGAAACGCGAGAGTGAAAAGGGGAACGAAAAAGAGTCGCCCCATCGCAAGATACAGGAAAATGGTGCAGAGATTCGTATTGGTCTGGATTCGTGCTGCATAGCTGGCGGTACGGATCGAATACTGGAAAGCCTGGAAGAGGCACTGGCTGAATTGAATTCCTCGGTTCCTATAAAACACGTCAGCTGTGTACACATGTGCCATCAGGTTCCCGTGATTGAAGTAGTGCAGGAAGGTAAGCCGCCTTCGGTGTATGTGAAGGTGGAAGAAGAAGATGTATCCGAAATCGTGGCGCGCCATTTCCGGCCTCACAATCCGCTGAAGTGGCTGAAGTCTTCCACCATGCGCTGGACCGAGCATTTATATGGCGATATTCAAAAAGAAGAATTAGTCGAGCGGCACGGTGCGGATGTGCGTGATAATCCTACCGATTCCACGTTCCTGACCAAGCAGATGCATATTGCTACGGAATTTCGCGGCGATTTGGACCCCGCCAGTCTGGAAGAATACTTGCGTCGCGGCGGTTTCATGGCTGTGGAAAAATGTCTGTTCGGCAAATCGAAGGGCGCGGCATTATTGGCCGTACATAAAGGCAAGAAGGCTGTTGAAAGCATAGATACTGCCGAAGGATGGTCCCCGGAACGCATCATACAGGAAATATCCGAAAGCGGGCTGCGCGGTCGTGGCGGGGCTGGTTTTCCAACAGGACGTAAATGGCAATTTGTACACGATGCACCTGGTGTAAAGAAATATATAATCTGCAATGGAGATGAAGGCGATCCGGGCGCATTTATGGATCGCATGATTCTGGAGTCCTATGCCTATCGCGTCATCGAGGGTATGATAATCAGTGCGCTGGCCTCCGGTGCCGATGAGGGTTATCTATATATTCGCGCCGAATATCCGTTGGCTACAAAACGAATGCGCCAAGCTATCATCGATTGCGAAGAAGCGGGGCTACTGGGCGATAATATTCTTGGCTGCGGCGTATCACTGAAGCTGATAATAAAAGAGGGTGCAGGGGCATTTGTATGTGGCGAAGAAACCGCGCTGATCGCCTCGCTGGAAGGCAAGCGAGGCATGCCCACAATTCGCCCGCCCTATCCTGCTATCGAAGGACTCTGGGGATGCCCTACGCTCATCAACAATACCGAAACTCTGGCCATGGTGCCGTGGATCATTCGTAACGGCGCAGAAAAATTCGCTGCGCTGGGCACGGAGAAAAGTAAAGGCACGAAAGTATTTTCGCTGGCAGGAAAAATAAAAAACGGCGGCCTCATCGAAGTGCCCATGGGTATTACCATCAACGAAATCGTCCACGATATTGGCGGAGGTATTGCCGATGGTCGGGAATTTAAGGCCATGCTCGTAGGTGGTCCTTCCGGCGGGTGTATACCTGCTTCCCTGGGCGATACGCCTGTTGACTACGAAGCCTTATCCGAAATCGGAGCCATGATGGGGTCCGGCGGCCTCATCGTGCTGGATGATTCAGATTGCATCGTGGAGATGTGCCGCTATTTCCTGTCGTTTACCCAGGAAGAATCCTGCGGGAAATGCTCTCCCTGTCGAATCGGCACTATGCGTATGAAAGAAATGCTGACACGGCTCACCGAAGGTAAAGGCAAGATCAGTGACCTGGATATGCTGGAAGAACTGGGCAAGGTAGTGAAAAACCAGAGTTTATGTGGACTGGGCAAGACAGCGCCGAATCCTGCCTTAACGGCTATCCGGTATTTTCGCGAAGAATTCGAAGCGCATATCAACGGGAAATGTCCAGCAGGAAAATGTAAGTCGTTGATAGATTATTGGATTATTGATACCTGTATCGGCTGTACAAAATGCGAGCAGGTTTGTCCGGTAGATTGTATTGAGTCTGTACCATTCAAGCTGCACTCCATCGATTTGGATGTGTGTACTCGATGCGATGCCTGTTTACCCGTGTGTCCCACCAATGCTATTCTTGCCGGATCAAGGTAAGAAAGAAAATGAACTATGCCGAAAATTCGTATAAATAATAATGAAATCGAAGTAGAAGAGGGAACTTCCCTGCTCAATGCTGCGCGCAGTATGGRTATCGAAGTACCGACGCTGTGTTAYTGGGAAGGGGTAAAACCCATGAATTCGTGCATGYTGTGTGTCATGCGCGATGCTAAATCCGGTGTCATGTACCCATCATGCTCTACCATAGCTGTAGAGGGGATGGAAATCGAAACCGATAGCGGCGATGTATGCAATGCCCGCAAGGAAGTGTTGGAACTCATCATTAGTGAACACGTTGGTGATTGCGAAGCGCCATGCAGTCATACCTGCCCCGCATCTATGAACATTTCCGTTATGATGCGCCAGATTTACGAAGGGGATTTCGACAGTGCGGCATACACCGTCACCAATGGGTTGGTTTTTCCCGGTACCCTGGGGCATGTATGTCCCGCCCCGTGCGAAAACCCATGCCGCCGCAAAAGCTACGATACCACTATGGAGATCAAAGAACTGCATCGGGCGGTCTCCGAAAAAGCCCGAGTGGATAATCCTGAACTACTCGAAAGCCTGCCCGATACCGGAAAATCTGTGGGGATAATCGGCGGCGGTTTGGCAGGAATGGCCGCAGCCTGGGTGCTTAAAAAATACGGCCATGCATGTACTGTTTACGAAAAAGAAGAAAAAGCCGGTGGTAAAGTACGAGGCTTATCTGAGGAAGAACTTCCGAAAGAAGTACTTGACGCGGAAATAAAATCACTTACCCAATTGGGAATCAAATTCGAATATCACCGCTCTATCAATGGAAATGGCGACCTGGAAGCGATCCAGTCAGAACACCAGGCGGTAATATTGGCTTGTAAGGAAGTGGGTAAGGCGGGTGGTAAAATTTTTGAAGCCTTGGATCATAAGCTCGATGTGCGTTCTGTAGGAAATGGTAAAACCACGGCTGAATGGGTTCATAAGTACATTAACAAGATGGGAGATGAACCCGCCCCGACCCTGTTTGATAGCAAGATTGGTAAAATGCAGAAACCCGAACTGGAGCGCATGCGGGTGAAGAACGAAAACCAGGAAGCCATGAATGTGCTGACTGTGGCGGGTAGCTTGGCCGATACCCAAAAAGAAGCGGGACGGTGYCTCCATTGCGATTGCCGTAARCGCGTATCCTGCGGTCTMAGAAAATGGGCAACCGACTACGGTGCGCAACGGAGAAAATATTCCGTTAMMKRWSAAYRKRAWWKCMGRAKCAWMSKYWRYGGGGACGTACTTTTCGAACCGGGGAAATGTATCCGCTGCGGTTTGTGCGTAGCCATAGCTGAAAAACACGGCGAAGACATCGGCCTGGCATTCAACGGGCGGGGCTTCGACATGGAAATACGGGTACCCTTTGATCATAGTTTCGATGAAGGACTCCAGAAATCTGCCGCCGAATGCGTTGCTGCCTGTCCTACAGCCGCCATTGCCTATCGTAACAAAGAAGACGTGGCAGGGTGTCACACCACCACCCAGATAAATCTGTTTCATGGTGGGGAATATACAGGAAACGGCCCGGGTGTTTGACTGGTCTGCTGAATTAAAAAATTAGRANTYRSRGWAKKARTNTMSATSARNCAKTWWWSGSNNGGMWTKANCRWWGMTYSRRTYWTTGSNNTGGTCATTGCTATTATTGGCATATTGGCAGCTATTTTATTACCGGCTTTGGCACGAGCACGGGAAGCGGCACGTCGTTCGAGCTGCGCTAACAACCTGAAACAAATCGGGTTATCCCTGAAGATGTATGCCCAGGAATCCCCCAGCAGCAAGTTCCCGCCCATGGCAGACCACGTAGCCTATGAAGTTCGAAAAACGAATACCACCAACCCCAATGCGAAACCCGAATATTTGAATTATKCCGATCCGGCTAATGGTGAATGTGTACACCCSAACCCYATTGCATTGACCCCGAGCCTGGGCGGYGATGGCGTAGTGGAGTTTATATTTAACGGGCCGAGTATGTTCCCCGAATACTTACCCGATCCGAACGTGCTAATTTGTCCATCCGATCCGGATTCTGAGAATGCAATAAACGAAGGGGACGGTATTTGGTATAACCAGAATGTGCTGAACGCTACAGGCAGTGCCAACTGGGATCCCTGTGCATTCACTCCTGAGTCTTACGGATACCTGTCATGGGTGTTCAGCGATGTTCCCGGACGGGATTATCTGGCACTGGGTGCTGACCCGAACGATCCGGATGTTACTCCCGCGAATATGGTGCCGCAATATGTTGGGTTAGATTTCATCATTGCGTTTTTGACACGGGTGTCGGGAGTGTCCAACGAAACGGCAACCTACGATGCGGATGTAACGAGTGATACTATCGAAACCATGTATCGCACCCGTGAAGGTATTGAACGATTTTTTGTTACCGATATAAATAACGCCGGAGGTTCAGCGAAATCATCCAGCAGTATCGCGTTAATGTATGACAGGATCAGTACGTTTCCCCGAGATTACAATCACGTACCCGGCGGTTCCAATGTACTGTATATGGATGGGCATGTAGAGTTTGTGAAATTTCCAGGAGACTTCCCCGTATCCCGCGTATTCGTAACACTGAATTCGTTATTTTAAGCAAGTAGTTCTACATCAATTCAAGGGTATACGCCAACGTAAACCAAATGCCCACCACGAGAAAAACGGCTCCAGTACCATACCGCGCCCACCGTTCCGCCTTGCTCACTCGCTCAAATATACGCCCAACCCGATTTGCGGCCAAAGCAATAGTTATTGCAAACACAATAACCGGAAGCGCAACCCCAAAGGCATACATCAAAGGCAAGAAAAAACTGGATTCATGTGTTATGGCCAACGGAAGCAGACTCCCAAAAAATAACGCTGCCGTTGTGGGACAAAACGACATAGCAAATACGATACCCAACAAAGCTGCTGCCCAAAGACCGCCGCGATCCGTATGTTTTTGAACCCACTGCTTCATGTGACCGCTGCCGAATTGCACATCAAGAAGCTCAAGTAAAAGTATAGCGGCTACGATAAGAACAGGCCCCAAAAGCCGGAACATGTATTTTTGCAGCCAATAGGATGCCAACGGAACAGAGAGTAAACTTGTAACCAGAATCATCGCGAGTACCACAAACGCCAATGATTGTCCGGCAATATAGAATGCACCCGATAGCACAACATACCTGGGTTTATCAATGCGCCGTGCGATGAACGTAATAGCCGTCACGTTGGTCGCCATCAGGCATGGACTGATGGAGGTAAGCACACCAAACCAGAACGCCGCCCCCGCAGCCATTCCCCACTCACTCATGGAGATGCATCCTTGAAGCCCTGCGTCTCGGCACGTATGTACTCGAGAAAGCCCTGCTTTTCGAATACCAGATCCCATATTTCCGTTAGATTATTCCAACGAATCTGTTCGCCGCCCCTGTATTCCACCAGAACGATGGACTTTGAAAAGAGGTCGAAATCGGTAACGAAGTGTTCGTGTTCAGGGTCATCCAGGTCGACCTTTCGCCATGCCATGGACTGTGCCTCAATATCGTCTTTGAAATAGGTGTGGAGTGTTTCGTGGGAGTACGATTCCAGCTTGTCACATGTTGAGCACTCTTTTCCCTGAGAAAAATAATACATTACGATGCCGTCTTGCATAGCGGCGGCGATGGCTGGTTCAAGATCGACGGATTCTGTGTTGCCCGGTTTCTGTTGCTGCGTAAACATATAGACGACACTACCCGCAGCGAATAATAACAATCCTGTWGAAATGATTTGTTTTGTTTTCATSTGATTKGTTTCAGCTTACCGATACNNKWWWATATGGWAGATYCGYACATTGTAAATAACAAACCCGACAGCCCTCTTTCTTCCCGCAGGTCTATGTAATCATCTCCACTATCTCATCGTGGGTGGGGATTCGCCCCCACACCTTAACTTCACCATCAACGACCAACGCTGGTGTAGAAGCCACATCGAAGGCCATAATGCGATCAATCTCTGTGACTTTTTCCAGTTCGAATTCCAGTTTCATATCCATGGCCGCTTTTTGGGTCATGTCAGCCAGTTTATTGCATGATGAACATCCTGTCCCGAGAATCTGAAGCTTTTTCATACGATTGTCTCCATCACACCTGAGAATATGGCGAAACCATACKGGTTTCCWGCAAAWTCTCAGAAAAGGYACCAAATGTCGCGCTGTTGCTAGTATGCGCCAGACGTATGTTCCGTTCAAGATTACGGATTCGGGAATGTTTGAAGAAAAATCTATTGTTATACTAGATAGCTTGGATCATCTTACTGGAGATAGAATCTTGAATGACGACATTTTGACCATGGAAGAAGCGGCGGCGTTCCTGAAAGTGGACACGGCGGTAGTTTCTGCACTCCTGGCGTCCGGTGAATTGCCAGGTCGACAAATCGGTGAGCACTGGAGAACCACGAAGCGCGCACTTATTTGTCATGTGGAAGGTGTCTCCCTTCAGGTAGTATGTTGTACGCCTGAAGAGGCGGCGAGCGGTCAGTGCTGTACACCTCAAGGCGGCACTTGCTGTTAGTATTTTCGAACCTCACCAACGGGGTCCGGGGTTGCTGTGTTGCACAGTCACGTCCCGGGCAAAGCGATACAGTACAATTTTTCCGCCGTGCGAATAAATAACCGTTCATCAGCAATTGCGATTGTTGATTTACTCGGGGCGCCGCCCAGCCGACCTTCGCCCAGTATTTTGAAGGTATCACCAGCAGCAAGGACGATAGTGGTTCCTTGCTCGTTAAGGCAATAGATTTTTCCATCTGCCGCAGTAGGAGATGACCAAATTCTGGCGCGCCCTCCCAGATCGCCAGACCAGATTTCCTCTCCTGTGATGGGATTAACGCACGTCATGATGCGCCGCGCTCCATTTAAAATGTACAGCCTGCCGTCGTAAWAGRGGGGTGTGGGTACRTCCGTCGTTTTAGCATCGAATACCCATGCGGCATCATCGAATCGCATGCGCGCATCCCCTGTAGGCTTTACAGCGAAAGCGCTGCCTCCCCTCGGTTCAACACCGATAACAACATCATTCGCGATTACCGGGGAGGGGATCAGGCGCCAGTTCTGAATTTTCCGAGGGTTATGGGGATGGCGCCATAATTCATCTCCCAAAATTGCATCGTGCCCGGTGATGTAGTCTGCGCCGGACAACACAATCTGAGAGTGCCCTTGAAATTCATAGGGAACAGGACTGGTATAGGAGTCCTGGGATTCTCCCCGTGCATCACTGGTGCGGTGGATTTTGAACAGTACCTTACCCGTGGCGGGTTCGAGGCAAAGAAGAAACGAATTCTCGTCCGTTGCACCTTGAGAAGTTTGTGTGCCCCGCATCACCGTCACATAGAGCCGGTTATTGTAAATCAGCGGAGTGGAACTGTATCCCCATTGCGATGCAAACGGGCCGTAGTCGTCGCCCAGATTTTGCGACCAGATGATGTTGCCATCCAGATCCATGGCATAGAGATCGCCAGATCCGAACATGAAAAATACACGTTCACCATCACTGACCGGAGARCAYGAGGCCATGGARTTWCGAGAAGAWGCCCGAGCTGAATCGGTAATCAATTTGCTCCATAGTGTTTTTCCCGTGTCTCGATCCAAACATATTGCGTACAACTTTGTTTGAGATTCGTCGTTGGAGGCGACAAATACCCGGTCGCCCACAACGATTGGGGAAGCCTCACTATATCCAGGGAGATCTGCAGACCAGACCACGTTTTCCGTCGTACTCCAGCTAACGGGAAGATTTGATCCTACTGTAGATCCATTGTGGTTAGGGCCTCGCCACTGCGGCCAGTCCCCCGCAGCGGCTATTGCGCCGTAAAAAAGTGTAATACCAAGGAATACAGCAAGGTAGAAAGTAYGTTTTACTTGGATATTGGTGCGCATGGCAGGCTCCTTGAGGGTAGGTGTATGTCAGCCGAGATAAACCAATATACCATAGATTCAACTCTAAAAATTTCATTGGATAACGCTGGAATCATCGACAGCCAACAGGCATACTTAATGCCAATAATTGCCCAGACTTATGCCTGCGTAAGCAACTCAAATTGGTCAACTACTAACTATGAAAATTGTCTACATCGTCCCCGGCACCGGAGGGACATTTTACTGCCAGAACTGCATGCGCGATTGCGAACTGGTGAAGACCCTGCGCGGTCAAGGGCATGATGTGGTGATGGTTCCTGTGTACCTACCGATTTTGACCGATGCCAATGGGTTAAGTCGTGACGTGCCAGTTTTTTTCGGCGGCGTTAATGTGTATATGCAGCAAAAGTTCAAATTTTTTCGTAACTCTCCGCGATGGGTAGACAAGTTCTTTGATACTGGCTGGATGTTGCGACAGGCTGCCGCCCGGGAAGGCTCCACGGAGGCGGCGGGTTTAGGGCCTATGACCTTGTCKATGCTKCACGGMGCGGACGGAAACCAGAAAAAGGAACTCGACCGACTTATCGACTGGCTTGTGCAYCATGAAAAGCCGGAGATYGTACACATATCSAATTCKCTGTTGGTGGGCATGGCAAAAGAACTTAAAGCCGCGTTGGATGTGCCGATAATATGTACATTGCAAGACGAAGAGACCTGGCTTGATGATATCGATGCACCATATAGTGATGAATGTTGGAATGTGATGGCTGAGGAATCAGTGCATATTGATGCGTTTATTGCTGTTAGTCATTGGTATGGCGGCGARATGCAAAAGCGRATGGGTATCGGCGGTGAAAAATTCCATGTMGTKCCTCTRGGAATYGATCTGGAAGATCGYCAKAGATCGGCCTTGTCCTTTGATCCTCCTGTATTGGGATAYTTATCCAAAATGACWGAATCGCTGGGGCTGGGCCTTCTCACCGATGCTTTCATYAAGCTYAAAAAGAATCCAAAGCTGCGTAATCTCAAGCTGCGAGCCACGGGAGGACAGGTGGGAGCAGATCGTAAATATGTTGCGCGCCTGAAAAAGAAACTGGCGAAACACGGATTCGAATCGGACGCTGAATTTTTGGATGTATTTGACGGTGCAGGGCGTCGGGATTTTTTGCAATCCCTCACAGTGTTATCYGTCCCYGCGATTCAAGGAGAGTCATTCGGCATGTTTATTACCGAAGCACTGGCAGCGGGGGTTCCTGTAGTACAGCCGAATTCAGGAGGATTCCCGGAGGTAGTGGAAGCTACAGGCGGCGGGGTGATTTACGATGCGCAGAACGAGAACGGGCTGACGGATGCATTGGAATCCCTCCTGCTCGATCCGGATTCTGTTCAGAAATACGCCGATCATGGCCGTAACGTGGTTATGGAGCAATTCGGTATTGAGCGAATGGCAAAAGATATGGTTAAGGTATATACGTCGTTGGTATGAGCGAAGAACCGAAAAAAAGTGTATCTGCACAGACAATCGTTATGGTCATATTGGCCATCAGCGTGGTCGGGTGGATTCTATTTTCACCCACAGGTTCGCGTGCTCCAGAAAAGGAGCCCAGTCAAGTTGTCGTAGACGAACCACAGACCGACACCGAAATTATATCCCCCAAGACGATACCAGAAGCTGTCGCTGTCACGCCGTCCACAGAATGGACGACCTACCACGGCGGCCCATCACTTCAAGGTGTGGCTGCCGCAACCATACCAGACCGCCCTACACCATTGTGGCGATTTCAGGCTGATTCGGCTATTTACCAAACCCCTGTCGCCACGGGAGGTCGAATATTCTTCACTACCCGCAAAGGCGGCGTGTATGCCATTGACATGGACGGGAAGGAAATATGGTCCAAGCATATAGTGCAGGGAATTCGGCGAGACGGCAAACCTCGTATGGAACGATTTGATGCGCCAATCGCATGCTTTGAAGAGACTGTTTTGGTGGGCTCGTTGAACGGCACTATTTTTGCCTTTGATACCGCCACAGGAGACGAAAAATGGACACTGAATATCGATGCGCCCATATTGGGTACGGTTAATTTTTATCCCTCTCCCGAAGGAAGCCGTGTTTATGTAATCAACCAGGAAGAAGGCAATCTGCATGCCATCGATCTAGCCACGGGAATCGAGTTGTGGAAATCGGACAGTATCGAACGGTGTGACGGGTCACCTTCCCTGGGAAGTGATGTGGTTGTGTACGGAAGCTGCGCATCGGCTCTGCACGTCTTTTCCGCCATTGACGGTACACTCAAGTTCAACATCGAATTCGACGAGGATTCTCAGGTAGCTGGCGGCGCGGCATTGGTCGGCGATTCCGCGTTCGTGGGAACGCATAGTGGTCTTTTCTTTCATGTGGATATCAAAACGGGCGAAATAATTTGGATCAACAAAGATAGCGAAGACGAAATATTTACTACTCCAGCCGTTAGCGGTGACCTGGTCATATTCGGGTCATTGGACGGAAGTTTTTATGCCATTGATCGGGATACGGGCGAACTGCGGTGGAAATTCGAAACCAGCGGCATCCCGGTTTCCCCGGTCATTGCAGGGGACAAAGTGCTGGCTGGATCGGACGGCACTTTATATATACTGCAAATTTCGACAGGTAAAGCCGTCTGGTCGTATSAGATTAGTGATGAAATTACTTCCCCAGCGGTTATCAATAATACAATCATAGTGGGCAGCGACGACGGCACCGTAGCGGCATACGGATCAGTGGGCGGTTGATATGAAAGCGACAAACGAAAATTCGGGCAGCTTGCTTGAATTGCACCAAGTCTCCAAAACATTCGAATCGGGCCCTGCAGAGGTGTCCGTACTAACCGATATAGATTTTTCCGTTACGTCTGGTGAAACAGTGGCAATTGTTGGGCCGTCGGGTTGTGGCAAGAGCACCCTTCTCAACCTCATTGGTACCCTCGAAAAACCTACCTCCGGTTCCATTGCATTCGATGGCCAAGATATCCTGCAGTTGAATGCAAATCAGCTCGCTGAATTTAGAAATCAATCCATCGGTTTTATTTTTCAGCTGCACCATCTGCTTCCGCAATGCAGCGTACTGGAAAATGTCCTTATCCCCACACTGGTGAACAAGAACCGTTCGGGTGCGCGTCAACGTGCGGAGGCGTTGCTGGATCGTGTCGGGCTATCTGATCGGGTAGCCCATTTACCGGGCGAGTTGTCCGGGGGAGAACGCCAGCGAGTTGCAGTCGTACGTGCATTAGTTAATAGACCCCGTCTTCTACTGGCCGATGAACCGACAGGTTCTTTAAGCAGCGATGGTGCAGAACAGCTCACGGCGCTTTTACTTGAGCTGAATAAGGAAGAAAACCTCGCGCTAATTGTGGTCACCCATTCCATGAGTGTCGCTTCCAGCATGGGACGAGTCCTGGAACTGGATCACGGAACGCTGTCGACATACGCGGAGAAGAATTAACCATGTTTCGGCTCATGCTTCGCAGCTTCCGCTTTTATCGAAGCATGCACCTGGGCGTTTTTTTCGGTGCTATGCTTGCCGCAGCTGCATTAACCGGAGCGCTGCTGGTGGGCGATTCTGTAGATTACTCTCTGCGCGAGTCCGCTGCCATGCGATTAGGGGAAGTACACTTCGCCGCACATACCCGTGGGAATTTCGTTGATGAACAACTGACGCAGGCGTTGGCAAAAGAGCTGAATAACGATGTAGCCGCTGTGCTGCAGCTCCCGGGAATGGCTATTTTTCAGGATGAGTCCACAGGCGACCAGGTCCAAATCAATCAGGTGCAGCTTTTAGGAATTGACGACACCTTTTGGGCATTCGCTGAAAACGCTWCGYTAWCGYTRGGTCCGAATGAGACRGCCATAAACGAGAAACTGGCYAAAGCATTGGGAGTTGAAGAAGGGGACGTATTGTCCATGCGGGTGATCAAYCCGTCTCTYATGGCTCGAGACGCACCCCTGTCATGGCGGTCGGATGAYAATACCCAGCGTCGGCGRTAYACCATAAAATCGATTGTGCCGGATACAAAACTTGGCCGCTTCGATCTGTCCCCAAGCCAACTCGCACCGTACAACGCATTCGTTAATCGTGAATTTCTACAGGAGCAGATCGAATTGCCGCAGCGCATAAATCTGATGCTCGCCGGGGAGGGGTCWACRCTTGATGAGATTGAGGCTGCACTAAATACAGTATTACTGCCGGAACATATAGGCATGACTTTTCAGGCTCACGAGGGCGGTATTGTGCAGCTGCAAACCGACCGTGTATTTATTGATGATGAAACCGAGCGTGCCGCCATGACCGATCCGCGCGCAACGGGGACCTTGACCTATCTGGTAAATGAGATCGCCCAAGGAGAAAAGAATACACCCTATTCATTCGTGGTCGCTGGGCCTGTTCCTGCGAATATGCGTGATGATGAAATTGTGATAAACCAATGGGTCGCTGATGAGTTGAATGCGTCGATAGGCGAGAAAATAAAAATTACCTATTACGAGCTATCGCCGTCCAACGAATTCCTCATTCGAAGTCGGGATTTTACAGTACATAGTATTCGCTCTATGGAAAGTCTGGTGATGGAAAAAGAATTGATGCCTACTTTTCCTGGGCTCAGCGATGTGGAAAGCTGCACCGATTGGGATGTGGGCATGCCCATGGACGAGGAACTCTTGGAGGACGAAGCGAACGAAATATATTGGGACGCCTATCGACAGACMCCCAAAGCCCTGGTTACATTAAAAGCCGGTCAGGATATGTGGGCCAATCGTTTCGGTGCCCTAACATCTATTCGGATTCCCGGGGATGCTGCGAGCGTAGCTGGATTCCGGGAGACTGTTCGGAAAGAGTTAGATCCAGCAAAAACAGGCCTGGTATTTATAGCTGTTCACGAGGAAGCAAACCGTGCGGTTGACCAGGCGATGGATTTCGGTGGATTGTTTTTAGGAATGAGCTTTTTCCTTATTTTCGCCGCCTTAATGCTGACCGGGCTGCTGTTTGTTTTCGGAAYTCAGCAGCGCGCCTCCGAATTTGGCGTATTGCTCGCTATGGGATTTCGCCCAATACATGTTCGCACATTGATTTTCGGTGAAGGCGTGCTTGTTGCCGTCACGGCATCCGTCGCGGGAGCATTTCTCGGTACTCTCTATACACGCGCTCTGGTGTTTGGATTGAGTCAATATTGGCAGGGTGCGGTGGCCGGAGCGGCTATAAAATATCATGCCGAACCGAAAACCATAATAACGGGCGCGATCATCGGTGTGGTGAGCGCGTTGGTCGCCATGATGTTGGCAACATGGCGGCAATCAAAATATTCGGCTCGTGAATTGTTGATGCTCGATTTTGCACAGGATCGGCAAACGGCGCATCAGAAGAAAAATGCCAACCGGGTCTTGATATTTCCCGTAGCGGGTATCGTAATTTCAGCCGCCATCATTATCTATGCCGAAGTTGCGGATATCATGGATATTTCATACGCCTTCTTTGGAGCAGGGAGCCTGCTGCTCGCATCGGGCATTGGTTTATGCCGTTACGGACTGATTACCGTGCAGTCGAGAGATCATCAAGGCGACATGTCAATTCGTCAGCTTGCCCTTCAAAACCTCGCACGGCGACGAGGCCGCAGCCTCACCGTAATCGGACTGCTTGCATGCGGCTGTTTTCTCGTTTTTTCCGTTTCAGCTATGCAGGAAGACCTAACGGCACATGCCCAGCTGCGATCCTCCGGAACAGGGGGGTTCTCATTGGTTGCAGACGCTACGGTACCCATTTTGGAAAACCCCGCAACTACATTGAAGACTCCGAATGTTGCTATAGCATCTATTAAAGTCCGGGACGGCGATGACGCGAGCTGCCTGAATTTGAATCGGGCACAAACGCCGCGCCTCTTGGGTGTCCATGTGAGTGATTTCGTATCCCGTGGCGCATTCAGTTCCGAAAAAGACGGGGGAGAAATTTGGAAGCGTTTAGAWATGAAACTGGAAGACGGGGTAATTCCCGCCCTGGTCGGYGATGCSAATACRGTCATGTGGACTCTCAAGAAAAAAGTGGGGATAAAAAACGGTGATGTGCTGCTGTATTTGAACGAAGCAGGCGAAGAAATAAAAGTGAAACTGGTGGGAAAGCTTCCCATGCGGTTATCCGTGTTCCAGGGTACTATCCTTATATCCGATACCGCCTTTACCCGCATGTTTCCCTCCGAAAGCGGATACCGTATGTTTTTGGTTGATACGCCACCGGGCACCACGAAGGAAGTTTCTGCCAATCTCCGTCAAGAATACGACAGATATGGTTTGGACGTAGTCACCACCTCGGATAGATTGATTGAATACTACAACGTAGAAACTACCTATCTGGCCATGTTTCTTGTCCTCGGAGGAATCGGACTAGCCCTGGGCTGCATCGGCATGGCTATCGTTGTGCTGCGGAATCTTTTCGAACAGAGCGCGGAAATCGCGATTCTGCGGGCACTGGGTTTCACGCAAAAAAATATCTATTATATAGTTGGGATGGAGTATGGAATTCTGGTAGCTGCCGGATTAAGTGTCGGAACTATTGCCGCAATGGCATCCGTTATTCCAGCCGTATTTGTCAGTACCACATCTGTCGATATTGGTATGCAGATACAGGTGTTCCTTCTGGTTACGCTGACGGCGACCGTTTGCACCATGGGGGCGATATTTTCTGGTATTCGCAAAAACGATGTAGCGGCGCTGCGTCACGAATAACACCAACGGATGAGAAAATATAAACTGAAGCTAAAAAAATAGAACCTAGAAACTCTATATGTAAGGAAGGAAATACACGATGCGTGTAACCATAATGTACTGTATTGTAGCAGTCTTGATGTGTCCCATATTTTCCGGCGCTGTAGCCGCTGAACTCGCCGAGGACAACTGGCCATCCTGGCGTGGCCCACACGACGACGGCTCATCTCCCCACGGGAACYCGCCGATAACGTGGAGTGAAACAGAAAATATTAAGTGGAAGGTTTCCATGCCGGATGCGGGGGACTGCACACCTGTTATCTGGGGCGACAAGATTTTTATTCAAACCGCTGTTCCGTCGAAAGTTGATCCGGCAATGATTTCCCCTCTCGAAGCAAACATTCTGCGCCCAGAAAAGCAGAAATTAATGACCAAAATTTCGACGGAACCTATCGATTTCAACCTGATGTGTCTGGATCGGGCCACAGGGGAGGTTCTCTGGGAGAAAACAGCCGCCACCGCGTTCCCCCATGAAGGTCACCACCCCAGCTCCAGTCTTGCTTCCTATTCTCCCGTTACCGATGGTGAATTCGTATGGGTGAGTTTCGGCACGCAAGGAATCTATTGCTACGATTTGGAAGGAAACCTGCAATGGAGTGCCGAGCTGGAGCGCATGTTCATGGTCAATGGATTTGGGGAAGGCAGCTCG
Organism: Candidatus Hydrogenedentota bacterium; assembly: GCA_002746185.1. Lineage (GTDB taxonomy): Bacteria > Hydrogenedentota > Hydrogenedentia > Hydrogenedentales. Next base: position 7,407 of record NVWG01000050.1, on the reverse strand, counting down.
CCTGCCATCGCCGGAGACGCTGTTATTGTGGTGCRGGATCATGAAGGAGCGTCAAAGATTTTTGCATTCAATAAAAAAACGGGTGACCTGTTGTGGCAGAGAGATCGGGACGAAGGGTCCAGCTGGGCCACGCCTATCCCGGTAGAAGTCGACGGATCTCATCAGGTTATCGTAAGCGCGAGCAATTTCGTGCGTAGCTACGATGCCGAAAATGGAGATATCATTTGGCAATGTGGCGGCCTGAAAGCAGGCGCCATCCCCAGTCCGGTGATTGGGTTCGGTAAAGTGTTTTGTATGACCGGATACGTTAARTATTCTTTGTTGGCTATTGACCTGGGACGAAAGGGCGATTTGACAGACACCGATGCCATTGCTTGGCGTATAGACGAAAATACACCTTATGTACCATCCCCGTTACTCTATGGTGGGAAGTTATATTTCACTGAGAGTCTGAAGCCCAGTCTATCTGTTTACGATGCAGAATCAGGTACGCCGATTTATACCAGTCAGAGACTTCCCGGCATGAAGCAATTGTATGGATCGCCTACTGGCGCTGCCGGGCGTGTATATATCAGTGATCGTAAAGGCACAACACTTGTCCTGAAAGATGGAGATACTTTTGAGGTCATAGCCACGAATCATCTGGACGATGGATTCGATGCCTCACCTGTTATCGTCGGTAATGAATTATTTCTGAAAGGTGAAAATTTTCTGTATTGCATTGCAGAAAAGTAAAGAATGAAGGTCAACTCGCAAACAAAGGATAGAGAGAGGAAATTATCATGATAAGTAAACTACTCTTCGCAGTCACGGTTTTATCTGTATGTACCGCCTTTTTACAGAGCGCGTATGCCGATACGGCGGATGACAACTGGCCCACCTGGCGCGGACCTCAGGCAAAYGGAATCGCGGTAAAAGGCAATCCACCCATTACCTGGAGCGAGACCGAAAACATCAAATGGAAAATTAAATTCCCCGGCATGGGCAGTTCGACACCCGTAGTCTGGGGTGATAAACTTTTTTTCCAAACCGCTGTACCCGTAGCGAACGCGGCACCAAAGGGAGCCTACAAATTTAACGTAGTCTGCTTGGATCGACACACAGGAAAAATACTATGGGAGCGTACGGCCTACGAAGCGGTGCCTCATGAAGGGCATCATCCCTCCGCCAGCTATGCGTCGTATTCTCCCGTAACGGACGGTAATCTTTTGTGGGTGAGCTTCGGATCTTGGGGGCTTCACTGTTATGACCTCGATGGTAATCTCAAATGGAGCACCGATCTGTTTCCCATGCGTATCCGCAATGCCTTTGGCGAAGGCAGCTCCCCGGCTTTGGCTGGTGACGCCATCGTAGTCCAAATGGATCACGAAGGGGAATCCAAAATCCTGGCGTTTAACAAGAATAACGGCGAATTGATATGGGAAAAAGCCCGCGAGGAACGAACGGCTTGGGGCACCCCGCTCGCCGTACAAGTTGGCGATATGCTCGAAGTCATCACCGTCGCCACGAATCGTATTCGAAGCTACAACGCCAAGAACGGCGATCTCATTTGGGAAGCCGGAGGATTAACGATCAATTCCATACCGATGCCCGTTGTCGGATTCGGAAATGTCTATTGCACGAGCGGATTTAGAGGGTATTCCTTGCAGGCCATAAAATTAGGACGGACGGGAGATTTGACGGGTACGGATGCCATTGCCTGGGAAGTTGACCGGGGTACACCCTACGTATCGTCACCACTCTTATACGAAGACAAAATATACGTCACAACCAGTCTGCAAGCAACGCTGTCAAGCTACAAAGCGGAAACCGGGGAACCCGTATTTACAAGGCAAAGAATTGCGGGGTTAAAACAAATATATGCTTCCCCCGTGGGCGCGGCAGGTAGAATCTATATCGCAGATCGCGAAGGTACCGTCGCTGTAATCAAACTGTCGGATACATACGAAGTGTTGGCGACCAATAAACTTGACGATGGATTTGATGCGTCGCCTGTGATTGTTGGTGACACGTTGTATCTTAAAGGAAACGAATATCTGTATTSYATCGCASAGTAAATTTTTWWAWAYMKSRWKSTRKTTMWASKSGAAGGTATGTGGCTCATGGATTTCTTATGCCACGGTGCATCTTTCATGTCGTTCCACGCCGTAATCGTGTGGCACACGTAGCACTGGCTCAGACTGTCCGGAGATTTGCCCAGCATTCTGGCACACATAGACATGAACATGGGCATGTAGTGGCTGGGCGGTGCTTTATGACATTGGGCGCAGTCCATGGATGCCGAAGGAGGGTGGATGTACTCGGGAATATTCCACGCCTGCGTACCGTGGCAATCGGCGCAGTTGTTGCCAAAATAGGCTACATGGGGGTCTTCATCCTCGTGGCACGATGTGCAGTCCAACATCAGTTCTTCCCGGGCGATTCGCTTATGGGGCAGGGATTCATCGGAAGTGTGGCGCATCCAGAATGACAGCGTTTTCCGTACCTGCTCGCCTTCGTCGCTCGGGTCATCGTTCTCGAGTAGCTGCAAACCCAACTTTGCCAACACGCCGTGATCCATTTCCAGGGTACGTGAGTCCCGCCCCTGGTGTTCCATGTGGCATTCATCGCAGCTCTGGATGTTTGCATGAAATGAAGTGGTCTGATCTTGCAGTAGAGATTCGTTGTTTGCGTGACAGACGATGCAGCTGTCGGGTTCAACACCCCTTACAGGCGCGTGGCAAGCGGTACAATTCTCTTCCAGAGAGGCATGGGCAGCCATCAGATCGCCGGGACTGGTCATCTGCTGCCATGTATTGGCGCGTTTTAACGCGGCATTTTCGGACGTAGAGAGCCATGCAATGACAAACACACCGACGAGGACACCGGCAATCATCGAATTTCGCTTAGTATTCTTCTTTTTTTTCGCCATAACTCAATATATTCTTTGTGGTTCGTAATTTAAGGATACGATTTTTTCAGTTCTCAATTTGCGCCACATCATTCAGAGTCCAATCGTGTTCGAAGTAGTCAATTTCAAGTTCGGTCTTGTTGTCTCGAAGCCAAGCAGCGGTTTCCGCCGGGGTGTACCGCGATACAAAGTCGATGATATCACTATCGTCTCCGAAAAGATGTTTGTCTGCTTTAAAAATCCAGGACAACGTCAGCAGATTACTGCTTTTATCCAGGTACAGCCCCTTTTTAGGATTGGTGAGAAACACGGATATCAGTTTGTCGAGCTGCTGGTCGAGCAGTTCAGGATCGAAAATATATTCGGGTCTGTCGGGACAGCTTACAGCAGCGCAGCTTACGGCAAAAACGATTCGCGGATCGCGGAACGTCGGGATCAGTATTTCTTTTTCAATCTGACCCAGCGAATAGAACTCCTCACCGACGCGCAGCGTCTTTTTCGCCCATGGATTCCCGGCTGCACTAACTTTCTTGTCGGTAATGGAATCTACAGGATAGTTATCGGTAGCTAATTTCATTGCCCCGAAATTATACAAGTTTAGCCAGAAAGCTTTCTCTCGATTATCCTGCTGAAAGTCTGCTGAAGATATACGTTCGAGAGCCTCCACGGTACGGGAGAAATCCGAGCGGGTCCYTTTCGCTTCAGTGGATAACGCAGCATAGTCGAATACGATGGTCTGAACACCGTTGATGGTAACCGGAGGTCTCCAGTTTCGTGTAAAGAGGCGTCCGAAGTAGAGCGAAAAATCATCGATGGGATCGGGGACGACCAATGCCATCGTGGTTCGTTGAGCCGGAGCATTTTGCGCCGGCAATTCGAACCATCGTAAGCCGAAATAAACGGCGGCCCATATATGCAGCGCGAGCAGACCGTAAAGTACGAACGAAATGAAGATATGGAATTTTAGCCATTTTCCAAACCATTTCTTGAAGGTTTCGTGCGTTTTTATGGCGTACTCCACATCGGCGATTGACCCGGAGATTTGAATGAGGGTTTTCGGGCCCATTGTAGCACTGCTTGAAGTATCATCCGCCAGCAGGAAATCGGTAATGGGACGCATGAAGAATCCGGTAAAAGGGCTGAGTAGACTTGCCGTAGCTGGTTGATTTTCGATTTGGACACTTGCTCGCTGATAGGCAGATTGAAGTCCGGAAAGTATAACCTTTTTCTCACGTATTTCTTTGGAGAACTGTCCCATCATATATCGGCCGATGAAGCCGCTGAGTACGACAATGATAGTCATGGTGGTGAGGAGGATTCCCAACGTACTGTCGAATTTGTGGCCCGTGTGAATCAGTACGAGAATAGGACCGAGGATACCTGCATAAATGTGCCAGGCGAGAAAGGTGCGCATGGAGACATATTTCGTGAAACGTGTTTTAAGCCATTTGATACGTTTGACGACAAGATACGCCAAGGGAACAAGCATCAATGTCGCCCCGCTCACACCGAGAATTCCGCCTATCAAGCTGCCGGCGAATCGGGGGGATCGGTGGAAGAGAAATCCGACCCACAGGATGAGCATAAAAATGACCAATCCGGTAGCGACTGTCTTCTCTCGTTCTTTCATATACTTCCCGTCTCCTTGGCAGCCTGCCCTGAACTTCTTCGCGGGCTGTTAAACATCCACTACGATATCACTATCCGCCACCGCTTGGCAGGCCAGAATTATTCCGTCGGATTTTTCCTCGGGCTCCAATGCGTCTTCGGTTTCCATGGTAACGCTACCTTGCAGCAGTTTTACTTTACACGATCCGCACGATCCAGCACGGCAGGAATTTTCTATATCCACCCCCAGCTCGTCCGCCACATCGAGTACGGTCTGATCCTGCGGGAGGGGAGCTGCCTTATTGGATGCACTGAATGTAACGGTGGCTGTGTCCGAAGATGCGGGTGCAGCTTCCTTCGTTTCCTTCTTCGGAGCGCCTTTCTTGGCGGGACCAAACGCTTCCGTTTTTATCTGATCCTTAGATAATCCCAAGTCTATCAAAATTTCTTTTGTGGCGTTCATCATGGTGTTAGGGCCGCAGATATGAACGCGTCGCTGGGCGATATCGGGTACGAATGCAGAAATGCTTTCCCCGCTCAATCGTCCCGTTGGCCCAGTCCAGCCATCGTTGGCTCGGGACAATGAGATGTAGAGTTTCATAGAGGGGTATTTTCGAGCCCGTTCCTCGAACTCGTCCTTGAAGATAATATCCTCCGCAGTACGGCAGACAAACAGGACATAAATATCCCCTTCCCAGCATCGATCAGTAAGGTACCGTGTAACACTCATTATAGGCGTGACACCAACACCTGCTGCGATGAGAACGATGCAATCATCATCCTCTCCCGTGAAGGTCAGATTGCCAGCGGGAGCGGATACATCAATCAAGTCATTCGGCTTCAAACCATCGTGGAGGAAACGCGATACAACTCCCTTTTCCTCGCGTTTTACCGTAATTTCTAGGTAGTCCCGTTGTGTGGGGGAGGAGGCTATCGTGTACGAGCGTTTTATCGGCTTGCCGCCCGGCTCTACCGTGAGGGTGAGAAATTGGCCCGGCAGATAGGTGAAGGGGAGGGAACCACCTTCAGGGTCTACAAATCGAAAAGTTTTTACATCGGGCGTTTCTTGAAATACTCCGGCAAGGCGAAGTTTGCCCGACCATTTTTTGGGTTTTCCAGATGCTGTCTGCGGGGTGGTTGATATAGCAGGAGGTGGCAAGTTTTGTGATTCCGCCGGGCTGCCCTCTGTCCCCAGGCCTTCACCATCATTGAGTCGTTGAAGCAGATCGGCTGCGCGACGCATCTTGAGGACGTACATCCAGATCATAGTGACCATAAATATACCCAGTAGAAGCATGATTGTGGCATGAAATGGCTGCATACCCCACAGCGTGAAACGCTGTTCTTCCGAGGCGAGGGGCAGGAGATTCAGTTCACTATTAAACCATTGGAGTGCCACATTTCGCGGAGCTTTACCCTCTTGCATGGCTCGCTGGGCGGCCAGTCCCGATTCGAATTGCATCAACCCTTCGCGCAGCCGTGCCGTAGCATCCTGCATTTTCTGAAAGTCTTCTCGGATTGCCGCATCCGACAGTTCATCAAAACCTTCTGATAATATCGCCGTACCGTCGAGCATGCGATCATGAGCCTGTCGTTCCAGCTCCGCTCGGCGCTCCTGTGTGAGCGTGGGCAACGTCATGAGCCGAGGGTACATTTCTTCAGGTTCCGATGGACCCCGGCGTCCTCCCATACCGCCACCCATGCCYSCRCCGMYTTYWMSRCSYMYMRYWSCKCYRMCRSTCKYAWSGRTTKYTKCRRGRRWWKYTKYAYCWSRWKYWSSGTTTTCTGGAGCTGCTTGTTCCGGATGATGCTGGGAATGTTCCTCGGGTGATATTTGAGCCGTGGCATGATCGCTGGGCAAGAGGAGAACGGACAGGAGGAATGTGCATGGTAAGAGCTTCTTAAATCTAAAGTTCATATCGACTCCATTTCATGGCCACCGTATTTACCAGACAGCATACCAAGTTTGTGCTTTCCATCAAACACCCAATTATCAATTTCAATCCCTGATTGGCATTTCGGAAATTTTCTTGTGCTCAGGCATGCCGGGCCGGTGTTTGCTTTGAGCAGATTGCCTGGCATACCAGAGAGCAAGGGGCGAAGCGGTAATGCCATGAGCAAAGACACTAATGAGTATGGTGGTAACGGCGATGGCAGCAATCTGATCGCCATGGGGCACGGTACTCTCTCGAATCAGAATCAATACGAATACGATTGATGCGACACCGCGAGGCCCGAACCACCCCAGAATCAACCGTGTATTGAATTCGAGTCCGGTGCCGATTAGGCTCACGAATGCAGGAAGCATCCGTATGATTGTAAGGCTCAAAATGGAATAGAGCACGATTGCCGGGGTAGCGTTCTCTATGGCGAACGGTACAAACAGGGCGCCGAAGGTGAGGAATATGAGCAAGGTCAGCAGCWGCCCTTCCGTTTCAGCGAAATCCAGGAGACTTCGGCAGAGTTTGGGGTATTGGCTTCCAAAGGTCAGCCCGCCGCAGAAGGCAGCAATAAACCCGTTGCCACCCACCAGCTCAGCGAATCCATAGGCAAACAGAGCCAATCCAATAGAGGACAGCCTCTCGAAAGACAGACTCATCCATCCGCGTACCACCGCGCGTTGAATGAGCAGTCCGCCTACGTATCCAACGGAGACACCGACTATAATCCCCATAGGAATTTGGAGTATCCCAAAACGTATCCAGTATGAAAGTGAGCCTGTGTGCCCGGATAATTCAGCCCCGCAAATAGCAATGAGAAAAAAGGGAAGGCAAATGCCGTCATTCAAGCCGCTTTCCACGCCGASKNCTWKTYKRATCKYSATKKRGNCAKYSTTRWKRCMGACKMAKNNTTGRSMYRCTTGATAGGGGAAATACACTTCCATCAAAGCTATTTCCACCGGTCATGAA
>NVWG01000049.1 GCA_002746185.1 Candidatus Hydrogenedentota bacterium | reverse complement strand
CCGCAGCCAGCCATGGTAGAAATTACACCAACAGCTAAGATGGTAAGGGAGGAACGAAACAGTCTCGAAGAAGTAAGATGGTCAAAATGTGATTTTTGCATGATATTCCTTTTGGTATTGGTTTTTGTTTAGAAATTTACAGATAGAATCAAGGAATTTACTTTTTGTATAGTGAGGTGGACCCCAACCATGGAAGTAGTTGAAGGAATTTCTTGGTTATGTATCATCTGGAAATGTTGAATTCACCGAATATATTTTCAGAACAAGCGAATGCAAAAAAGCTGCCTGTAATAGATTCGGAAGTCCCTCCGCTTACGGTGCCCGTTACACTGTATGGGCAATCGGTAAGTACATTGGAAAAGAATTTCATTTGAAGCGTGTCACCATCAATTGTTCCCACAAAAGTACCGCTTAGATCAAATTCTGAATCTAAAAAGTTTGCTGTCATGCCGGCCGAGAAATTCAATCCGGTTTGGGTGATATCTAACGTCACCGTGCCTTGTCCACCAAAACTTGTAATAATAGTTCCAGAATAGACACCCCCGATATCTCGAATTTGAGTCTCCGGTATATTTGCTAAGAAAAAATCTCCCTCTTGCTCAACGGAGCAATCAAATGAAGTGAAATCTCCGGACAAATTTCCGTCGATTATCATCCAAGAAAAATCTGTTGGGCACCCAAATCCTGTGATAGGGTTCAATACGCCTGAATATGTTCCATCTGAATTTGAACCAAAAAACGTACCGCCTTGATCAGAAAAATCGCCATCAAAATCCGCAATCCACGTACCGCTTATAGAACTAGAATACATACCATTTGATAAAGCAATTTGATCAAATGTATCACGAGTATTAAATTCTATTATATCTAAAGTTAATATACCCTCTCCTGCTGAACTGGAAAAGGCGAAGCCAGACCATGATCCGGCAATTCCCTCTGGTGCCGTTGTAGATGACCCGCCGCCGCTACAACCATTCAGAGTGAATAAGGCTCCAATCGCTACAATTACTACGTAGGAATTAAGTAATTTCGAAGACTTAAAATGACTAGGATCTGTTTGATACATGAATTTCCTTTCGGTAATGGTTTCATGTTCTATTTTTTATAAACATATTTCGTTTAGCTTTGATTGTATGGAATGTTAATTGCATATTCAATAGCTTTAAGTGAAAATCAAGCAGTGACGACTTTTTCGACCCTCCTTTCCGAAACTTACCCACCGGAACGCAAAAACTAGCTCTCAATGAGTAGTTTCCCCCACAAAATATCCACCTTGAAAGTGATTATTTTCGATTTATTTTTCGTAGTAATTTATGCAGTATGGCATACTGAATATAATTTCAAATACTATATGTTGTGGTTATTGATGTGACTCAAAGTCCTAAACCAACCAAATACAGTAGGTTGCGCGCTGTTTTCTCTTGACAAAGTCTATCCGTGGTGTTAAATTTCATCCACTGAGTGGATAAAAAGTGGGTGAAAAGGGAATTTATGTATTTCGGCGAGGCTCAAACCGTTCTGGACGATAAAGGACGCATTACCGTGTCCCGTCGTTTCCGGGAAACCATGAACGTCATGGGCCACGCTATATGGTACCTCACTCGGGGCTATGATGGGGCAATTTTTCTCTTTCCCAAAGAAGTGTGGGATAGCATCCGCGCTCAGGCCGGACAGCACCCCGTCATGGACGCTCAGGCCATCGATTTCCGTCGTATGTTTTACGGCAGTGTGGGGGAGGCCCGTCCGGATAATCAGGGACGTATCCTTGTACCCCAGCATCTGCGCGAATTCGCCGGATTGGAGAAGGAAGCGGTCTTGCTGGGTGTTGATGATCATCTGGAACTGTGGAACCGCGAACGGTGGCGTGCATTTCAGAAAAGCAAGGAAGATCAATATAAGCAAATGGCGAGCGATTTGTTTGTTCCAAAAGAGGGTACAGTAGGAACAATCGAATCGGCGTCATCAGTATAGGGTGTTGTGTTGGGTAAAACTGGGTAGCGTGGAGGAGATTAGCATGTTGAATATCGAGAGAGAACGGATTGGGGACGTGGCCATTGTGCGGGTGTCGGGGGACATCGACGAAGACGGAGTGAAGACGCTCCGTATCGCATTGGTCAATTGTCTGCGGGAAAATTGTTATCACGTGGTGGTGAACCTTGAAGATATGAAGTTTATTAGTTACATGGGTGTAGGTGTCCTGGTAGAACGGCTGCGGCAGTTTCGCACCTTCGATGGGGACATGAAACTGGTGGGGTTGAAYATATATACCCAACGCCTGTTTCGCATGACCGGTGTGACCAACCTGTTCGACACCTTCGACAAAGAAGCCCAGGCGCTTCAGGTGTACAGCAARGCCGCCTAACGGTGCATGTCTCCGTCCTGCCCGATGAGGCCATAGCCTGGCTCAACATTAAGGGCGACGGAGTGTACGTGGACGGTACGGCAGGTGCAGGCGGCCACACGGCGCTCATTCTTGCATGCCTGAAACCGGAAGGCCGGGTCATAGCATTGGATCGTGATCCGGCTGCCGTAGAAACGGTACGCCAGCGGTTTGAAGGTGAGGCGCGGGTTTCCGTTATCCACGCGAACTACGGTAATTTGAAAGAGGCACTCGCTGAAGTCGGGGTGAATGCTATTGATGGTTTCCTCATTGATGCAGGGGTGTCCAGTATGCAGATCGACCAAGGAACACGGGGTTTTTCGTTCCAGGAAGACGGTCCATTGGATATGCGGATGAACACCGAATCGGGTCAAACAGCGGCAGAATGGTTAGAGRCTACAACGGAACCGGATCTGGCGGCGGTATTAAAAAAATACGGTGATATCAAGCGATCTAAAACCGTAGCCAGACATATTTTGGAGTGCCGGGCCGATAAAAAATTGAATACAACCAGCGATTTAGTCCATGCCGTTGCCCTGGCTTTTCCTTTTGTGACGGGCATGCCGGACGAAACCCGCCAAGTCTTTCAGGCGATTCGTATGGCGGTGAATGAAGAGCTGATGAATTTGGAAAAGGGATTAAAAGAAGGCATTGAATTATTGAATCCCGGTGGACGTATCGTAGCCATTTCATTTCACTCCGGTGAAGATCGCGTCATAAAGAATGTACTGCGAGATGCATCGCGAGTCGAGCGTACGCTGCATCCCGATGGACGGGAAAAGGAATCCCATCCCCCGGTATTGAAAGTGCTCACGACAAAGCCCATTCTGCCAGGCGATGACGAACGAAAACGTAATCCCAGAGCAAACAGCGCGAAACTTAGAGCTGCAGAAAAATTGGCAGTATAGATCGAAAGAAAAAATATGGCGGTGAGGAAACGGAAAATTAGGCGCGCAACCCTGCGGGGCTGGTGGAAGCCTCTCCCGTTTTTGTTGCTGCCATTTTGTACCCTGTTCCTTTTTGCCGCTTTGGAAGGGCGACGTCTCCAAACGGAATATGACATCATCAAACTCATCACACAAATTCGAGCGATTAACATTGATATTGCCCACCTGAAAGATGAACGTCGGGAATTGAATCGCATCGAACTGATGGACGAGCAGGCACCCTCCCTGGATTTGATAGAGCCTAACCCGGAACAACGTAAAATTATCTCGGAAGCAGTGGTACGCAAAGCCATGAAGATCGTGGAGAGCCATACGGAGTCGGCCATTTCCGCACCCGCACCACAACGCACCGTGCTATATGATTTGACTCCCATGGAAGAGCGTATGGTACGAGCAAAGGACGAATAATGGCCAAAAAACCCATCCCAAAACGTCCACCGAAACGAGCCCCCAAGCGGTCTAAACAGCCGACAATTGAAAAGGGGCATCGTATACGCATTGTGATCGCCGGAGCGGCYTTGAGTCTGTGTTTTATGGTGGTRGCCGYTCGACTGGTACAGCTTCARGTKGAYCCGGAYCTTCGTTTCAGCGAAGAAGATATACGGCAYATCGGSAAGATYCARATCGACCGCCCTCGTGGAGACATTCTGGATCGGAGAGGACGCACCCTGGCAACCAACCGCATGGTGCCGTCCCTGAGCGTGAACCCTGGCAAAGTCACCGATGCCCGCGAGTTGGCTCGTTTCCTTGCACCGCGTTTAGGTGTGACTGAACACGATCTGATGGAGCCGCTCCTTCGCACGAATAAACACGGCGTACCCATGAAATTTGTGTGGCTGAAACGCCGCATGACTAAAGACGAAGCAGCCCGATTGGGAGACCTGAGTGCGCTTCCCCAATCGGACGCACTGATGCTCCGGCAAGAATCGGTGCGGTACTATCCGGAAAAAGAATTGGCCTCTCATATCCTCGGCTTTGTGAATCTGGAGGGTGTAGGCAGTGAAGGTGTCGAAGCGAAATTTAATAAATACCTGAGCAGCGAATCAGGCGAGCGAATCAGCCGCGTTGATCGAAAAAGAAACGCCCTGGGTTTCAGGACGTTGGAATACCGCGCACCCAGCGGCGGTGCCAACGTATCGCTCACGATAGACGCTGCATTGCAATACACGCTGGAGCAAGAATTGGATAAGGCTATGGAGTTGAATCACTCCACCGCTGCCATGGGCATATTGATGGACCCCGATACCGGGGCAATCCTGGCTATGGCGACCCGACCCGCTTTCGATCCGAATCGTTTTAATAAATACACCAGCGAGTTACGGCGAAATCGTGCCGTCACCGACTTTTTCGAACCGGGATCGGCATTCAAGATTATTACCGCTTCTGCCGCGTTGGAGCTTGGCCTGGTGACACCGAATATGCAAATAGACTGTTTGAACGGTACATTCAACCCGTACGGTCACCCCATCAGCGATACTCACAAACTGGGAGTAGTATCCTTTGCAGAGACCTTCGCCCAATCCAGTAACATCGCCATCATCAAAGTTGCCGCCTTACTGGGACCGGAACGATTGGAATCCTGGATCAACCGATTTGGCTTCGGCAGACGCACGGGGCTTGAAGTCCAATTGGAAAGCCCGGGACTATTTCGTCCGTTGAAACGATGGAACGGGTTGTCCATGGGATCGCTCCCCATGGGGCAGGAAATCGCCGTCACCATACCGCAGCTTGCCCAGGCCTTCTCCGTCATTGCCAACGGCGGAGAACTGGTTGAGCCCTACATGGTGGAACGGGTGATCTCCAAAGAGGGGGAAGTCGTATATAGTCATAATCCAAGCGAACGGCAGCGTTTGATCTCCGAAAGTACCGCTAAAACCATGCGCGATTTGTGTCATCTGGTCGTTACGCACCAAGACGGCACAGGAGGTAAAGCCGCTATCCAGGAATACCGTGTAGGCGGGAAAACGGGGACAGCTCAGATCGCCGATGAGGTATATGGCGGCTACTACAAAGATAAATACACCACCGTATTCGCAGGTTTCGCGCCCATATCGGATCCCAAAATAACCTGCGTTATTGTGGTGACCGATCCGCGTGTGGAACTGCATTACGGAGGTCACGTATGCGGACCCATATTCCGCAATGTCGTCCGTGAAGCGCTTATTAAACTGAATGTTCCGAAGGATCCCATGATACTAAACGGCAGCCAGAAGCCCGGTACTATGCTGGCAAATGGAGAAGCTTACGACTCCGATACCATCACGGCTCGGGTAGATTTCGATGTGCTGGAACCCACTATGAATAACGAACCTGTGGATGGGTTGGAACTTATTACCCTGGCTAGAGATACAAATCAGACGGGGCCCGTGCTTCCCAGCTTTCTCGGGTTGACGCGCTTGCAAGCCAAAGCGAAACTTCTGGAATTAGGACTGCAATGGGACCCCAAGGGGGCTGGGCGTGTTGTGCGTCAGAATCCCGCAGCGGGCACCCGTATGGAAGATGTGCGGGTATGTAAATTGGTGTTTTCACATGGCGGAGAAAATGACGCTTAACGAGTTGGGATCAATGGACGGTATCAAAATGGGTTCCGCGCCGGATCTGTCGTTTTCGCATATCACCCAAGACTCCCGCAAAGTTCAACCCGGCAGCTTATTTGTAGCCATTCACGGTGATACCACCGATGGTCATCAYTTCATCTCTCAAGCGAAGGAACAAGGTGCAGTGGCGGTGCTGGGAAATATCCCGGACCAAATCGAAGTGGAAGGATTACCGTACCTATTCGCCGAAGATCCCCGGCGTGTGCTGGGAGTAACTGCGCACGCGCTGGCTGGTGACCCTACGCATAACATGACCGTTATCGGTGTGACGGGTACCAACGGAAAATCCAGTACCGTATGTCTCGTTCAATCCATCCTGGAGCAATGGGGGAAACCCTCTGCAGCATTTGGAACTCTGGGATATGTGATTAACGGAAAAAAAGTGGAAGCTCCTCACACCACACCTTTCGCCGAGGATCTGGCGGCTCTGTTTCGAGAGGCGCAGGACCAAGGCGTGACACATGCCGTAATGGAAGTCAGCTCCCATGCACTGGAACAGGAGCGGGTCGCAGGTATCGAATTTAACGCCGCCATATTCACCAATATTACCCAGGATCATCTAGATTACCACGGTACTATGGAAGACTATCTGGCGGAGAAAGTGAAGTTATTCGAGAGGGTAGAAAACCCAGACGGGGTGACGGTGGCCAATGCAGACGATCCCCATGCCCAGGTATTCCGGGATGCATCTCAAGTGCCCCATCTGACTTTTGGGAATAGTGGAGATTGCCAAGCCGCGAAAGTGAAAAACGGAACCCACAACACGAAATTTACCCTGGAAACCCCATGGGGTTCTTCAGAAATAAAAACGCGCCTCCTCGGTTCTCACAATGTATCCAATATTCTGGGAGCCGTCGCCGTGTGCGGCGGGTTAGGCGTACCTCTGGATACGATAGTGGGAGGTATCGAATCGTTGCACGCCATCCCCGGACGCTTTGAGGATATCGACGAGAAGCAGGATTTTCGCATCATCGTGGACTACGCTCACACCGACGATGGCCTCATCAATGTTCTAAAGGCAGCCCGGGAAATATGCTCCGGCACCCTTATTTTGGTATTTGGATGCGGCGGCGACCGGGACAAGACGAAACGTCCCAAGATGGGTGCTGCGGCGTTGAAGGGGAGCGATTACTGTTTTGTCACGTCAGATAATCCACGTACGGAATCACCTGAACTGATACTCATGGACATCGAACAGGGAATCCAGCATAGCGGCGGAAAACGCGGTGAGGATTACGAAATCATAGTAGATAGAACGGAAGCTATCCATGCAGCACTCCACCGGGCCAAGGTTGGAGATTTAGTATTGATTGCTGGAAAAGGCCATGAAGATTACCAGATTTTAAATTCAGGGCGTATCCATTTCGATGATCGGGAAGTGGCCCGCGCATGGCTGGAGGCCCGTTAATCATGGGATGGTCCTACACGTTAGATGAACTGGCCCAGGCCATTGGGTCTGTGCCTGTGAATAATTCCACAACCTTCAGCGGTGTATCCACCGACACCCGYACCCTRCGAYMYGGYGATGYRTTTTTTGCGTTGAAGGGAGAGAACTTTGACGGTAATGCCTTCGTGCAGCAAGCCGTAGAAAAAGGCGCGGCAGCTGTTATCTCCGATATTACTGTAGACAACGCCGTGTGTCTTACCGTGGAAAATGGGCTAAAAGCGTTACAGGATTTCGCYKCATTCCATCGTACACAAAACCCTGTACCCCTCATCGCCATCACGGGCTCCTGCGGAAAAACCTCATCCAAAGATTTAATCGCTGCTGTGTTGAGCGAAGAATATTCCGTAGTCAAGACCCAGGGAAACCTGAACAATGAAATTGGTGTACCCCTCACGTTACTGAATATAGATGGGGATACCGATATAGCTATCGTGGAAATGGGGGCGAATCATTCCGGAGAAATAGCTCGGCTCTGCAAGATTGCCCGACCCACAGAATCCACGATCACCATGATCGGCGCAGGACATCTGGAAGGTTTCGGCAGTATAGACGACGTAGCTCAGGCAAAAGGTGAAATTGTTGAGGGGCTACCTGAGACAGGTATTTTCTATCTCAATATGGACGATCCGCGTTGTCGGGCTGTCTGCGAAATATTCAGCGGAACCACCGTGCGGTACGGCAGCGAAGGCGATGTGATCCTCAAATCTTCCACGCGAAACGATACGGGTGAACTGCTTCTGGATATCGATCCTGTCGGCGAATTGACATTGCCCTTGCCCACCCGTGCGCATGCTCAGAATGCTCTGTTAGCCATAGCCATTGGGCTGCAGCACGGTATCCGTGATTTTCAGGAGCCACTGCGCCAGGCCTGCGAATCCACTTCGCGATTAAAAATTTCTACCGTCGGACCCATCACGATAATTGACGATACCTACAACGCCAATCCCGATTCCATGCGTGTGGCATTGGAGGCTCTGGCGGAAATCTCGGTATCGGGCAAGCGCGTAGCCGTGCTGGGAGAGATGGGGGAGCTGGGCGATACTGCAGAAGATCATCATACGTTGTTAGGAAAACATTGCGGCGAGTTCGGCATGGACGCGGTACTGGCTCGCGGTACTTATGCGTCGCAAGTCGTGTCCAGTGCCATAGCGGCGGGGGTGCCGCAAGCGAAAGCGTACGACACCCACGAACAGATGGCACAGGCGTTGAATGAAATGCTTACAGCGGGCGATGCCGTGTTATTCAAAGGTTCCCGAAACACGACCATGGAAAAAGTTTTACGAATAATTRAAGATAAATACGAAGATATCACCGCAACAGRGTTGAGTAAGGAAGGATAAGCACCGCGTATGTTCCACTATCTAGGCGAAGCATTCACAGATCAGTACAGCGTACTGAATGTATTGACCTATTATTCCGTTCGAGCTGGCGGCGCACTCGTCACCGGATTTCTCGTTAGCCTGATCATCGGGCCGTTGGTCATCAAGTGGCTGCGGGCACTGAATGTAGGGCAGATCATCAAAAAAGATCACGTTCAGGATTTGCACGAACTGCACAAACAAAAATCAGGCACCCCCACCATGGGTGGCCTTCTTATCATCATAGCCACCGTACTGTCCTTGCTGTTATGGGCCGATATATCCAACCGACTTATCCAATTGGCCGTTGCGGTGCTTGTCCTTATGGGTACGGTAGGATTCATCGATGATTTCATTAAGCTGCGCCGAAAACATAACGACGGGCTGAGTGCCCGTGCAAAGCTTACAGGCCAGATTCTCGTCGGGACCTGTCTCGGGTTGTTCCTCGTCCTGAAACCCATCACCTATGGCGCGTCCTACGTAACAGAACGTGAGATTCTTGATTGGCAAGGATTCTACACCGCCTTGGAAGCCCCAGAAGGATCTACACCGTTGGCACAGTTTTCCAAACTGTTTACCGACGATCTGAAGCAGACCCTTCGTGAAGGAAACGACACACCTGAACTGCGGGTGCAAGTATTGGATGAAATCAACGTCTCCATGAAATCGCGGGAAATATACCATGCGGGTTTATGGCAAGGAGCAATCATACCGGCAGAGCTGACCCGCCTGTTGGGAGACGGCGGTCCTCAATTAAGCCGTCGTGCCCGGATACGCATGAATCGCCTGTTGTTGGAATCAGCAGCACCGACCTATATCGCTCCCAGCATCACCGATCTCAGTACGAAGGTGGCCATACCCGGCTTCAAAGATCTATTTGTGAATCTAGGCTGGTTGTATGTCCCGTTCGTYGTCCTTATCATGGTGGGCACCAGTAACGCGGTAAATCTMACCGACGGWCTGGACGGGCTGGCCGCCGGATCTTCTGTGGTGGCATTTGGCGCATTTACTGCCCTGGCCTATATCGTCAGCCGATCCGACTGGTCCAGCTACCTCTTCGTCACCCACATCCCAGAAGCCAGTGAACTGACCGTGTTCGGTGCCGCGTTATTGGGTACCGGCCTGGGATTCCTGTGGTTCAACACCCATCCCGCTGAAGTGTTTATGGGGGATACCGGGTCGCTGGCATTGGGCGGCGCGTTGGGAGCCATGGCCATTTTGACCAAGCACGAACTCCTGCTGCCTATTGTAGGCGGACTCTTCGTACTGGAAGCCCTGAGCGTTATCATCCAGGTGGGCTCGTATAAGCTGCGGGGAAAACGCGTTTTTCGTATGGCTCCATTGCATCATCACTTCGAGCTCCTCGGGTGGTCTGAAAGCAAAGTAACCATCCGATTCTGGATCATCGCGCTCATGTTCGCGTTGATGAGTCTGTCTACGCTGAAACTACGGTAACGATTTACACATGGACTTGAATAACAAAAAAATAACGCTGGTAGGTTTGGGACGTACATCCTTGGCCCTTGCGGAATTGCTCATGGCGAAAGGCGCACAGCCCATCATCACCGAATTGAAAACGCGGGAAGCCTGTGGTTCGCTGGCTGTTGAGGCTGCTAATCTGGACGTGGAAATAGAATTTGGCGGGCATTCCACGTCGACCTTCGAAAATGCAGACCTGATTGTACCCAGTCCCGGCGTTCCCCCGGACAATGCGCCCATCGCACAAGCAGCGAAACAAGGTATACCCGTCATGGGCGAACTGGAACTGGCCAGTCGGTTCTGCACAGCCAGGATCATCGCCGTTACCGGAACCAACGGTAAGACAACGACTACAACACTCATCCACGCCATGCTCACCGCATGCGGACACGACGCAGTTCTTGCAGGTAACAACGATATTCCTTTTTCTACAGTCGTACTCCAGGAAAAACAGCCAGAATATATTGTGCTCGAAGTGAGCAGCTATCAACTGGAAACGGTATCTACATTCAAACCTTGGATCGGAGTCGTGCTGAACCTCACGAATGATCACCTGGCGCGTCACAAGACCATGGAAACCTACGCTGTTGTAAAGGCCCGCATCTTTGCGCGCCAAAGCCAAGGCGATACTGCCATCATCAATAAAGACGATTCGTGGGTGCGCGAGATGAGCGTACCCAAAACTACCCGTCGCCTAGGATTCTCGATAGAAGGCCCGGCAGCAATAGAAGTAAAAGGCGATAGCATATATATAGAAGAGAAGCAGGCAGCAGCCCTCACCGATATCACCCTGAAAGGCCGACATAATCTACAAAATGTGCTGGCAGCATTGGCTGTTATGCATGCTGGAGGCTTTGACTGGGACGGTGTGCTGAAAGGGTTGCGCGAATTTCAGGGAGTAGCCCATCGCATTGAGTTTGTAGATACCATAAACGGGGTAGCCTATTACAACGACTCCAAAGCCACCAATCTGGACAGCCTGAAAGTAGCCCTGGAAAGTTTCGATACGCCCGTTGTGTTGATAGCGGGAGGGGAAGGCAAAGGAAGTGAGTACACATCTTTAAATGAGGTGATAAAAGTCCGGGCAGGGGGAATAGTGGTATTCGGGGCTGATGCAGGGAAAATGAAAGAAGCATGGGGGAGTCTCACACCCACCATCAAAGTGGATACGATGCAGCAAGCGGTAACAACAGCATTCGAAATGGCGGATAAACACACCATCAAGACCGTCCTGTTGTCTCCTGCATGCGCCAGCTTCGATCACTATAAAAATTTTGAAGAACGGGGGATGGACTTCAAGGCTTGTGTGGCGAGTTTAAAACACAGCCACACGGAATTGCATCCWACGTCGTAAAAGGGGAAATAAGAGTTATGCGGAAAGAAGCAATCGGAATACTGAGCATCGTCATGGCTCTGACGCTGGTAGGAATATTCCTGGTCTACAGCGCCAGCACCGCCCACGACTACGCCGATGCACGACTCATAAAGCAGCTCGTATTCGTAAGCGTTGGGCTGATACTGCTCTATGTAACCGCACATTTAGACTACAACTACTACCGCGATCCCTTCTTGTTCCGCCTTATCGTCATCGGCACCCTGGGCCTGTTGGTTGCCGTACTGATACCCGGAATTGGAGCCGAACGCAATGGCGCACAGCGCTGGATAGATTTCGGATCCATCTTCTCGTTTCAACCCTCCGAAATGGCGAAATTCGCCCTCATTGTTTTGCTGGCAGTAAAACTATCCGAGAACCACGAAGACATAAAAAGTTTTAAAAAAGGSTACATCCCCTGCATGATCATTATCGGCGTGTTTGCCGGACTCGTACTCTTGGAACGAGATCTGGGAACACCCATGGTTATCTGTGTCACCGCGTTCTTCATGCTGTTTGTCGCAGGCATCCCCTGGTACTACCTCGCCGCCTCTATGATTCCTGCTTCCGGAGCCGTCTATTTACTCATTGTGACCAGCGAATATCGCTACAAACGCATCACCTCCTTTCTGGACCCCTGGAGCCACGCCGGAGACGAAGGCTACCAACTCATTCAATCCATGACCGCCTTTGCCAAAGGCTCCATCATGGGCGTTGGACCCGGTGCCGGGGAACAAAAACTCCATTACCTCCCCGAAGCCGATACCGATTTCATCTTCGCCGTCTGGGGTGAAGAAATGGGACTCATCGGTACATTGGCGCTGACCATCCTGTTTCTGGCATTGTTGGGTGTAGCCTTGCGCATCGCCATGAATGCCCGCGATACCTTCGGGATGCTTCTGGTGACAGGTATCGTGTCTTTGGCAGCATTTCAGGCCGCCTTCAACATGGCCGTAACCATTGGGTTAGTACCCACAAAAGGGATACCATTACCCTTCATTAGTCGGGGCGGCACATCGTTATTGGTGTTCATGGCCATGATGGGTATTATTATCAACGTGGGGCTTCAAGCCGAATCACCCAAGCGACGGCTATTGAAACCCCAGACCGTCACATAAAATAAATACATCAGGAAATTATCCATGCGGGTCATGATCACAGGCGGCGGAACCGGAGGGCATACCTCACCCGCCGTTGCTATTATCGAAGAACTGCGCCACCGCGATCCCCAGCTCGAATTGCAATGGGTGGGCTGTGCAGGCAGCATTGAAGAGCGGGTAAGTACATCGCATTCCATTCCTTTTCGCAATGTGCACGTCAAGGGATGGCCGCGCAACGGCCGCTTACAACAAGTCGTGGCGCTGGGCACCTTGACCATGGGGATGTTGCGCTCCGTACTCTATCTGCGAAAATTTAAACCCCAAGTTGTCATAGGAGTGGGGGGGTATGTTTCCGTACCGCTGATATTCATGGCACAAAAAATGGGTATCCCCACCGTGCTCCATGAACAAAATAAACAGCTCGGTATGGCGAATCGTCTTTTGGCACAACAAGCCAGACACATCTTTCTCAGCTTCCCCAATACCAAAGGAGACTACCCCGAAGATCATGCAGAACTGGTGGGRAATCCCGTGMGRCCCGGMTTYTCCAATCCYCCCARMMGAAAMAARGCGTGTAAGATWATGGAAYTGGATCCSRRKATTCCRGTWGTCCTYATCACRGGAGGCAGTCAAGGYGCCGAAACCYTAAACCAAATGATGACCGAATTGGTAACGGCATTCGGCGAGAACGAAATCCAATTTATCTGGATGACTGGCAAGTCGTATGTAGGTAAAGCCAGGAAAGCCGCAGAAAATGTAGCGTGCCCCGTATCCATATACGGCTTTATCGACGACATGGTAACAGCCTGCGCCGCAGCGCGAATCATCATCGGTCGGGCAGGAGCATCCACCACCGCCGAATTGGCCACCATCGGTCGCGCATCCATATTGGTTCCGTATCCCCACGCCACCGATAATCACCAGGAAGAAAACGCCCGGGCCTTCGAAGAAGCCGGAGCCGCCGTCGTGATGCTGGACTCCGAATGCACATCGGCCGCCATGGAAGCCGTGGTGCGCGACCTGCTGGCCGATCCGGAGAAGATAGAGGTCATGGAAGAGGCAGTTACGTCCTTGGCCAAACCCGTAGCCGTGGAACGCATCGTCGAATTACTCCTCGCCATTGCATTTGATGGATCGTCCGGCGAAACCGGATGAACAACCTGGAATCCGTGATCGGCTGTACCAAGAGTGGCACAAAAATAAGTAACATAATTTTTGCATTATTTTTCCTTCGGAATTCACTGTATTTCAGCAAGTAGTTGAGAATGCGAAATTATTTCTCTTCCAAGAAGAATTGGATGATATCTATAACCTGCACCAATGAAAGGCCTTATAAATATTTTTGGATATACCTGAATAGCCATTCATATAAACCGTAAATATAATTACTCTCTTGTGTTTAAGTAGAGGATAACGTACACTGACATTTCAGCGGGAATGAGGACGGCATGTTAGTCCACGAAATTTACTTGTCGGTTGTGGGTAGAGTTGCTAGCGCATGGAACTGGAAGGAAATGCGCRGGGGTTGATCAMCGATTCCATTAAAAGTAAATGGAATGTATACAAAGAGAATTTTGCGCAAAAGAACATAAGGCTGGCTCAACAGGGCCAGCCTTAGTAGTTAGCGATACTTTTCCAGTTCGTCCTCTTCGTGACAAAGGTCATACCACAACTCCACACGATCCATTAACTCGATTTCTTCCAGATATTCAGTATCAATGACCTGAGAATCTGTATCCAGATCATCATCACTATCTTCACAGAAATAATTTGCCACATGGAGCGCAGTCAAAGCAGAAAATCCCTGTTCAGGACAACTGGACGGATAGTTATGGAACGTGATGGCTTCCACAATGGGGTCAGGCAGCCCCCACAGCTCCAGTAAATAACCGCCCACCTCCGAATGTGTCGCACCAAAAATATCTTTTTCCGCTTCAATAAGCGATACATGATGCGTCTTCGCATAATTGATGGCCTCACCAAACTTCTCACTCTTCTTCGTTGCCAGAATAATCTGACCAATGTCATGCAGCAATCCCGCAGTGAAACATTCCTCGGCTATCTTCTTGTCATTCGTTTCTTCCATAGCAATTTTTTTGGCATACGCCGCAACCTTGAGGCAGTGATACCACAAGCTATCCAAATTGAAGTTAGGAGGCAATTTATCATTTTCCGCTGGCTGAAATACCTCCGCCATCAGCACCAAATTACGAATGTTATCCAGCCCCAACAACGTCGTAGCCTGCAGCACACTGGTAACGCGCTGAAACAAACCAAAACTCGCCGAATTGACGATTTGCAATACTTTCGTGGTCATACCCGCGTCCTGCTCAATAATCGCCGCCACATTACGTACCGATACATCAGGCGACTGCATTTCCTGAATAATCTGATTATAAAGTTTCGGCATAGAAGGTACGCCGCCAATATCCAGCAGTACATCCTGTAGCCGTTTATCATTAAGCTGCTCACGAAGCGTAAACGCACGCGTGATTAAGCCCAGTAAATGATGAGGATCTAGAGGTTTCGACAAAAATTGATGAGCAATAGCCGACGCGCGAATCACCGTATCCGCACCCGGTGACCCCGATAAAGCGAAACGAATGGTTTGCGGGTGCTGCTCCATTACTTTTGTCAACAGCTCAATACCGTTCATACTGGGCATGTGCATGTCCGAGACGATAATATCGAAGACACCTTCTTTGGACATAATATCGAGCGCCTCTTCACCGCTAAGGCAAAAAGTCATATCCCACTCACGGCGCATGGGACGTAACATGCGCTGCATAGCTTGTCCGACATTTATGTCATCATCGACGAATATGATCCGTCTCATGACCCTAACCCCTAATTGGTAACCCGCTTAACTTTGGTATGTAGACCATACCTCTTCAAAATCCTTGGCAATATCTATAAATGCATCAAATACATCCGGTGCAAAATGACTTCCACGAGCCTTGGCCATCATCTCTATGGAATCCTCAAATGAAAAAGAACGCTTATAAGGCCTGACAGAACGCAGCGCATCAAATACATCTGCAACAGCGACAATTTGACCCGCAATCGGAATATCATTCCCTGATATGCCATGAGGATACCCCGACCCATCCCACTTTTCATGATGATTCAATGCAATCACCGTTGCCATATCCAATAAAGAATCCTTAAGTTCACTCTGAGATTCGTTTTTCGGTGTTACTTCAAGAAAAGAGTCCATACCCTTAGGCGCATCACGCAAAATAGCCGCACCTATTCGACAATGCGTCTCAATAATACTCCGCTCTTCCGGATTCAGCTTTCCAGGTTTCAACAGAATGCAGTCCGGTATCCCGATTTTACCCACATCATGCAGCGGACTCGTAAGAAAAATAGTATCAATATCATCCTTGGGTAGATCCAGAGACGTGGCCAGTTTTTTACAACAACACGCTACCCGGATAACATGATCACCCGTTTCCTCATCCCGGTATTCGCCTGCCTTAGCCAAACGCCATACAATGTCTCGACGTGCAAGATCGAGCTGAAAAGTCCGTTCCTGAACCTTCTCCTCCAGAATAATATTTTGGTCTCTAAGTTGATCCTGGTAGGATTTCAGACGCAGTGTACTTTTAATCCGAGCCACCAAGTCTTCCTGGGTCACCGGTTTGTTCAACAGATCCGTTGCGCCCAAATCCAACGCTGTTCGTTTTAAATCCGATTCCGCATTACCCGTTAGAATGATGATAGGGGTGGATCCGAAAGACTCCATGGCACGCAGTTCCGATAATAAATCCAACCCTGTTTTTACCGGCATACTCACATCAGATACAATCGTATCGAATGACGCTTTCTGTACACACTCAACAGCTTCATCCACAGACTGAGCAAACGTCAAATCCCACTCGTCCCGATGAGGGCGCAGCATCCGACGAACCCCATTGAGGAAATTCGGTTCGTCATCCACAAACAGAATCTGTTTCTTCATAATAGCTCCTGCTCCTTAGATCATCCGTTATAGTGTATTTATCGAGTTCTGCCTGGCCGGATCGTCTGCCGGAGCAAGCCGATCCAAATCCATTTCCAACGGCAGTCGAATAATAAACGTCGTTCCCGAWCCCACTTCAGATTCAAGYTGAATAGTTCCAAARTGYTTTTCTACAATAACCGCATGAGCCAGGGCCAATCCTTGCCCCGTGCCCTTGCCYACTGACTTCGTGGTAAAAAAAGGATTAAAAATCTTACTCTGGATTTCCTTGGGGATGCCCGTGCCGGAGTCCGAGATGCGAATTTCTATCCAGCCATCATCTTCACAGGTCGATACACGAATCACACCTTTACCCCTCGCCCCGCCATTCATAGCTTCATCGATAGCGTGTGCTGCATTAACAAATATATTAAGAACGACCTGGTTAAACGCACCTGGAAGACAAGGAAGCAGCGGTAAATCGGAAGCCAGATCGGTTTCTACTGTCGCCACATATTTCCATTCATTCCGGGCAACAGACATGGTATTTTTGATAGCGTGATTCACATCAATACAGGTGCGAATCTCAGAACCCGGATGCGCAAATTCCTTCATTGCCCGAATGATTTCCGCAACACGATTGTTCCCTTCCAAAGATTGCTCAATAGCAATGGGTACTTCCGTGATTAAATAATCAAGATCGATATCCTCATAAATCCGGTCAATCTCATTCAGCAGCTCATCGCTAATATTCTCAGGACCACTGGCACTTCGTAATTCCCCATACTTCTCAAGCAATTGATGAATATCACTAAATGAATCTTGGAAAAAACGAACGTTATCACCAATATATTGTGTTGGCGTATTGATTTCATGGGCAATACCCGAAGCCAATTCCCCTATAGCCTCCATCTTTTGCGCTTGAATAAGCTGGGATTCCAGCGTGGATTCCTTGGTTATATCCCGCGATACCCATACAAAATTTGTAATGCCGCCCGTGGCATCCCGAACCGGTGATATAGTCGATTCCGCATGATACTCCGAAGTGTCTTTTTTCGTGAACGTATTTTTCCCTTTCCAAGGCTGACCGGATACAACCAACTTCTCCAGCTCCTCTTCAATTTCTTCCGCCGAATCTTTCGAACACAATAAACGAAAATGCTGTCCTAAAATTTCTTCTCGCGAAAACCCGTTCAGCTCCTGGAATGACGGGTTTACATATAAAATAAATCCCGAGCTGTCCGTAACCATAATCGACTCCGCAGCCTGTTCAATGGCAGTGCTAAGTCGTGTGCGCTCTTCTTCCTCGTGCTTGCGATCACTAATATCTCTCAACACTACATAAAGCACCTGTCGGCCTTGATATGGAATGGCTGTGAGCATCACATCCAGCCAGATAACCGTACCCTCCGGGGAGGTATAGACCCACTCAAAATTACTTTTACTATGCTCATACGCCTCGGTTTGCATAGAATCCCAAGGGGTAGTTGAAGTGGTATGATCGGAAGCATAAAACGTGGAAAAATCCGAATTCACCAACACCGGATTTTCTGACGACTGTAATAAGTTCATGGCTGCCTCGTTACAATCAATACATCGATTTTCATCTAATACCATTACGGCATCTGTTGACTTTTCAAACAAGGTGCGGAATTTGCTCTCGCTTTCTTCCATCGATTCCATCGCCCTGATTCGGCCCTCAACCTCACTTTGAAGCTGCCGATTCCGGATAACAATTTCAGCTTCCCGCCGTTCAAGAGAGATAATCATTTCTTCAAAAGCATCAACCAAACTACCAATTTCATCGCTTCCGCGATTCTCAAATACAAATCTTTTTTCAATTGAAAATGTCCGCGTACTCCGTTCCAATTCCAATATGCGGGACAAGAACATGCGGCGGAAACCAGAACGTAAAAATACAACCAATAATAAAGCGATACCCACCGCCGTACTGAGAAATTTCCATCGCAGCGAAGCCAGGTGAGCTGTGATGTGCTGATCACCTACATAAACAACCAGATTCCAATTCATCGTGCCAATGGGCTGTACATACGCATATAACGGAGTGTTATCCAACTCCAGATCGATTTGATCACCCGTAAGCGGATCTATACTACGATACGTGGCATCAATTTTTTGCAAARYANKRATCAKCRANTTCRGATAGGCGAAGACCTTTGCCTTGCGAAGCTTCCAACGCATACATCAACTTGGGATGGGACACCAGCATACCGTTTCCATCGTATAAAAATGCCTGTCCAAACCCTTCGTTGAGAGACATTTGGTTCACCCGACGATAGATGTTATCTAAAATGTAATCACTGACAGTCACACCCCGAAAAGTTTCACCTTCATACAGAGGAATGACCAAGCTGGAAACCCAAATATTTTGTTCAGTGCTAAATCGTGCCTGAGACCATACAGGTTCTCTCGATGGATTGTTTTTCGGTGTGGCGAGAAGATACAACGGATCTTTAGTCGCATCATATTCATTGTCTTTAGCATTGGCGACGGCCGGCGGAGAACTCCGAAGCAGGCCCTCTTTGGAAATCAGATAAAACGAGAGGAAATCATTTCGCATGGCCGGTCCCAGAAATTGCCAACTTGCTTCCGTACTGATAATCTGGGCTCGAAGAACCTCGCTCAATTCTCCCGTTGAAGTTACACGGAAACTGGAAATACATTTAGAGCATTTCCCCCGTAAAATTCCAGGTACCTCCTCCGTAATAACCGGAGTAACATCTGATGTAACCGGATTGGTCAGCGCCTCAAGAACCTGCTTATTTGCTGCGATTCCCTGGCTGACACGTTCATCAATAGTATGATGTATTTCATACGCTTGCCGCTTCGCCATACGCGTCAGGCGTTCCTCAGTATCATGAGTGAAACGCGCTTTCTCCGATACCAGAATGAGCTGAGCAGCTACCAAAGATATGCTCAGGCAAGTGAGCAGCACCATGACAAAGAGTTTTCCCTCAACTTTTTCAGGTAGAAGCTTCATATTAAATCTTGATTGCAATTGTCAAAATGGCAGAACCTCAGACGAATTGCTCTCCCCCTTAAACTGTGTAACCTACTTGCTAAAATGCTCTTACAACTTATTAAGCACAATCCCTGTATCCCGTCGATCCTGATAACTTCCGCCAACTAGGGACTTTATACAAATAAAATATACCCTAATTATACGATTTCGTAAATAGATACCCTGTATTTTCTTTAAAAATACCTCCATATAACCCATGAATCAGCTATATTTGGAATAAATTCTTTACATTACAAAACAGTATTGATAGGATGACCATGGAAGCGGTGTACACTGGAGTAAACCCATGAGCGAACTGGCACCACCCGAAATCAAAGAAAGTAGAACCCTTCGTCAGCACTTCCGTGAGGGTTTCCGGAAGGCTAACAAACGTCGTCCCGCAAGCTTCTATTTACTCTTGGCTATGGTCGCTGTTTTACCCTTCGGCGGGCAGATCTATCTGATTCAAGACGACCCCCATCGCTTCGCCCTCGTGCTCATGTTATTCTTCGTGTTTTTTTTCGTCGTCATCTCCCGTGCCATTGTCGATTGCTTCGATATCATGCGTTCTCATTTCCGGGAGCGGGAAACACTTATGAAAATAGTGTTCACCCGGGACGACTTTGCTGTAGATTTAGGAAAGCGGATATCTCAATCTCAGCAAGACTGGACGTAAGGGCTTCTGTGTCAATGGGCCATCGGGAAGGGGTACGTTGACGGATTCGCCCATGCACATCCTCGTAGTGCTTCCCAACTGGCTCGGCGACGTAGCCATGTGTACCCCCGCACTTCGCGCTCTTCATCAGCGCTATCCACATGCCCAGATTACTGTAGCCGGACGACGCATCGCTGTTGATGTTCTGGAAGGTCTACCCGGTATCGCAAACAGCGTTGTACTCCCTGCTCGCCCCAACTTCATGGAAATGATACGAATCAGCCGACAACTAAAGCCATGGAGTCGCGATCTGGCAATCGTCTTTCCCCATTCCTTYCGCAGCGCATTATTGGCTAAGTTAAGTGGAGCGCGACGTATTCTGGGATACAACCGGGGAGGGCGAAGCTGGCTTCTGACAGATAGCATAGAGCCATATCGGGAAGAAGGAAAAATTCAGCCAGTTTACATGGCCCAGGAATATAGCGATCTCCTGAATGCGGTAGATGTAAAGCCCGATAACCAAGGCTTGGAACTCGTCGCCGATGATCAGGAAATCGAAGCCGTGCGGAATCATCTGTCCCGCACCGGACCCGTAGTCGGATTTGCCCCAGGCGCCGCCTTCGGTCCCAGCAAGCGATGGCCCGCCGAACGTTACGCCGCTGTCGCCAACGACCTGCACGAAAGAATCGATGCCCAATGCGTACTCATGACCGGGCCGGGGGAGGAGGATACCCGGGATGCATTCCTGGAAGCCGCGTCCGTCCCCATCATTCAATGCCACGGAGGCAGCCCTACTCTGGCACGACTGAAGGCAACCATTTCCCAATTGGACCTGCTCATCGGAAACGATTCCGGTCCGCGCCACGTAGCCGTGGCTTTCGACGTACCCGTAATCTGCATCATGGGTTCCACCAAGCCCGCCTATTCCTGTGGCCCTTACGAAAAAGGGGAAGTGCTCCGCATCGACGTAGACTGCGGCCCATGCCAGCAGCCTGTATGTAAGACGGATCATCGCTGCATGACCGGAATTTCACCTGAACTGGTCGCTAATACGGCCATTCGTTTTCTTCCTTAGAATCAAGCCTATCCAGGAAAATATAGCTAAGCCATTGAAACAAATAGGGTTGTAGGAATATATATTATTTGTATTTGATAGTGTATAATAACTGAACGAACGCTCAGTCAGAATAGAGCCGGAGATACGCTATGGCTGTAGACCCACTACAACAACCGAAAAAATCCATCCCTACTCTGGTCAAAAACGAGACCCTGGTTTCGGGGAAACGCCGCCATATCGTCCAGGCCGCCGTGAAACTCTTCGTGGAAAAAGGTTTTCATACTTCCACGACGCGAGAGATTGCCCAGGCCGCGGGCATCTCCATCGGCTCCCTCTACGAATATGTGGCCTCCAAAGAAGATGTGCTCTACCTCGTTTGCGACTCTATTCATCAGGAAATGGAGCAACAGCTAAAAGAATCCCTGAAGCACCAGGCCGATGCCTCGGTTGCTCTGGAAAATGCCATCACCGCCTTCTTCCAGGTCTGTGACCGTATGCAGGATTCCATCCTCCTGATCTACCGAGAGACCGCATCCCTGAATACAGAATCCCAACAATACGTCCTGCAAAATGAAACCCGCATCACCGCGCTGTTCGAAGACCTTATACAACAGGGTATGGAATCCGGATCATTTTCACCAGTGAGCAAGAAAAATATCTCGCTCATAGCCCACACCATCGTCATACTCGGTCATGAATGGGCACTACGTCGATGGTTTCTACACAGTCAATTTTCATTACAAGAATATACAACGCTTCAATCAAAATTGATCCTGAATCAAATAATCATTGCAACCCCCTCAACGAACACGGAGTAAGACCCATGGCTATCGCACCTGAACACACTTCGCCTTATCATCCCAAATATCCTCTACGCATCGTCACCGCCACGTCGCTCTTCGACGGTCACGATGCCTCCATTAACATCATGCGCCGCATTATGCAGGCATCCGGTGCAGAGATTATCCACCTGGGACATAACCAATCCGTAGACGATATCGTCAAAGCCGCCATCCAGGAAGATGCCCAGGCCATCGCCGTCTCCAGCTACCAGGGCGGTCACCTCGAATTCTTCAAATACATGGTGGACCTGCTWAAYGAAAAARGYGCCAGCCACATAAAAGTWTTCTGCGGCGGCGGCGGYACCATCGTGCCCCGYGAAATMWAGGAAATGGAAGCCTACGGRGTRTGCCGMGTCTATTCCCCSGAAGACGGACGTAAACTGGGTCTGCAAGGCATGATCGACGACCTCCTTTCTCTGTCAGATTCCCCCACAGACATCCAATCTGCCATAGGCACCGCCGAAAACCTCAGCCCTTCCAACCATCTTGCCGTCGCCCGTTACATGACCGCCCTGGAAGCCGCAAAAGAAACCGACAGCCCACTCCTCAGCCAGCTCCGCGAACCCCTGTTAAGCATGCGCAAAGAAAAAGCCCCCGTCCTCGGTATTACGGGAACTGGCGGCGCTGGGAAATCGTCGCTGGTAGATGAATTGATCCTGCGCTACCTGAACGATTTCGAAGACCGTACCATCGCTGTCCTCTCTGTAGACCCCACCCGTAAGAAAACCGGCGGCGCTCTTCTGGGCGACCGAATCCGCATGAACAGTCTCAGTCGAGATCGGGTCTACATGCGTTCCCTGGCTACCCGCGCCGCGTCCAGTGAAATCAACATGGCTTTGGGGGAATGCATCGAAGTAGCTCAAGCCGCCGGATTCGATGTCATCTTTATCGAGACCGCTGGTATCGGACAAGGCGACACCGCCGTTGTCCCTTTTGTGGATGCTTCCATGTACGTCATGACTGCTGAATTCGGCGCGGCGTCTCAGTTGGAAAAAATCGACATGATCGACTACGCCAGCCTTATTGCCATCAACAAGTTCGACCGGAAAGGCGCGGAAGATGCCCTGCGTGATGTGCGGAAACAGTACCAGCGAAATCATCAGCGCTTTGACGAGCCGTTGGAAGACATGCCMGTCWACGGCACTATCGCATCCCATTTCAACGACGACGGCGTTACCGCTCAATACCACGCTCTCCTCGATATACTTCACAACGTAAGCGGACAAGAATGGCTCACCCAATCCAAATTGCCCCGTCCCGAAGGCCACATGCCCTCGTCTCGATCTCCTATCATTCCTGCAGAACGCATCCGGTATCTGGCGGAAATCGCCGAAACCATCCGTAATTACCACGCTTGGGCAGATGACCAGGCCAAAATCGCCGAACAAATCTGGCAGATAGAAGGAGTGAAAGGACTCCTCTCAGAACAGGCGACCAAAGACGAACTCCTCGCCAAGGCACAGGAACTGCAGAAACAACTCGATACCAAATGCCAGGATGAACTGACCGCCTTTGAACAAACCAAGGAAGACTACTCCAGCGACGAATTCGTCTACAAAGTCCGCGACAAAGAATTTCGCGTACCTCTTACCCATACAAGTCTGTCCGGCAATAAAATACGCAAAGTCGCCCTGCCGAAATTCCGCAACAAAGGCGACCTGCTCAAGTGGCTCCTCAGCGAAAATGTGCCTGGAAAATTCCCCTTCACCGCAGGCGTATTTCCATTCCGGCGCGCTGACGAAGACCCCACCCGCATGTTCGCCGGAGAAGGGGACGCGCAACGCACCAATGACCGCTTCAAATATCTGTCCAAGGACTCGGATGCAAAACGCCTGTCCACTGCCTTCGATTCCGTCACCTTGTACGGCAGAGACCCGGCCATCCGCCCTGATATCTACGGCAAGGTGGGCACTTCCGGCGTATCCATCTGCACTCTGGACGACGTGAAGACGTTGTACAGCGGCTTCGATTTGTGTTCGCCCAACACCAGCGTGTCCATGACCATCAACGGTCCCGCGCCTATGATCCTCGCCATGTTCATGAACACCGCTATTGACCAGCAGGTGGATAAATTTCGCGAAGAGCAGGGGAGAGATCCCTCCGCCGAAGAACACGCCAGCCTTAAGGCCAATGCCCTTCGGTCGGTACGCGGTACGGTCCAGGCCGACATCCTCAAAGAAGACCAGGCCCAAAACACCTGCATCTTCGCTATCGATTTTGCCCTGCGCATGATGGCGGACATCCAGCAATACTTCATCGAAAACGATGTGAAGAATTTCTATTCCGTATCCATCTCCGGCTACCACATGGCGGAAGCAGGCGCCAACCCCATCAGCCAGGCGGCGTTTACCCTCGCCAACGGCTTCACCTTCGYGGAATACTACCGCAGCCTGGGTATGAACATAGACGATTTCGTGCCCAACTTCTCCTTCTTCTTCTCCAACGGTATGGACCCGGAATACTCCGTCCTCAACCGCGTCGCCCGACGCATCTGGGCTATAGCTATGAAAGAAAAATACGGTGCCAGCGAGCGGTCCCAGAAGTTCAAACTTCACGTACAGACCAGCGGACGCTCCCTCCACGCCCAGGAGATACAGTTCAACGATATCCGCACCACATTGCAGGCTTTAACCGCTCTATACGACAACTGCAACTCCCTCCACACCAATTCCTTTGATGAGGCCGTCACCACGCCTACGGAGGAATCCGTGCGCCGTGCTCTCGCCATTCAGATGATCATCAACAAAGAATACGGTCTCTATAAAAATGARAAYRYGTTGCARGGTTCSTTCATCATCRAYGARCTSACCGAYCTGGTSGAAGRAGCCATCCTGAAAGAATTCGAAAGTCTGTCGGARCGGGGCGGCGTGCTSGGTGCCATGGAACGAGGSTAYCAGCGSGGSAAAATYCAGGACGAGTCCCACTACTACGAAGCYCTGAAAACCAAYGGCGAATATCCCATCGTGGGCGTGAACACCTTCATCAATCCCGATGCCGACATGGACAAACAAATGGACGCCCTGGAGCTGCGACGCGGCTCCGAAGAAGAAAAGCAAGGCCAACTCAAACGCCTCGCCGTCTTCCAAAAAACCCACCACGCCGAAACACCAGAGGCCATCGAAAAACTCCGACACGCCGCCCTCACCAACGGCAACACCTTCGAAGCCCTCATGGAAGCCGTCCGCGTCTGCTCCATGGGCCAAATCACCCAAGCCCTCTTCGAAGTAGGCGGCCAATACCGAAGGAATACGTGAATCGCGTTTGTGTCAGAATATTCGCTACCTCTATGCCATATCTCTTGTACGGGGAATGGTCGTTGCGTTTTGGTCTGGAGCCATTGTTGTGACTAGATTGCCGCACTTCGCTTTGCTTCGTTCGCAATGACATGTATTTATCCTCTTAATGGAGATGCGTTGCTTTTCAACACAGCCGAGGGCGGCTATGCCACAACGAGCGTTTGGAGCCCCTTCGGGTCGGGGTACTGCCGTACGGTATATGTGTGGCTGGGTCTGGAGATAAGATGAGAAGGTCGGCTCCGGCGGAGTTGCTAAGATAGCACTCCATTGGAGTTTGGAAATCCATAGTGGATAACGTCCAAAGAGGAGACCGA
>NVWG01000048.1 GCA_002746185.1 Candidatus Hydrogenedentota bacterium | reverse complement strand
AAGCCGACCTGAAGACATACACCGCCCTCAAGGTCTACGGCATGTCCGCCATCACCGCCATCACCGCTCAGAATACCCAGAGCGTAACGGACATCCATTATGTACCCGCCGAGACCGTAGCTAAACAAATCGACGCGGTCATCGACGATATCGGCGTGGATGCCGTTAAGTCCGGCATGTTGTCCAACGTCGCTGTGGTAGAAGCCGTAGCCGACCGTATCAGCGCCCACGCCGTGGAAGGCTATATCCTCGACCCGGTCATGATTTCTGAAACGGGCCATCGACTTCTCCAGGAAGATGCGATGGATGCCCTGAAAACAAAACTCATTCCACTGGCACTACTTATCACCCCCAACATCGCCGAAGCCGAAGCCCTCGGGTGCGGAACTATCCAGACCATCGCCGATATGGAAGATGCCGCAAAACGCCTCTTCGATCTGGGGCCCGGTTACGTCCTCGTAAAAGGCGGTCACATGAGTGGCGACCAGGCCATCGATATCCTCTACGACGGCATCCAATGCTATCCCTTCGCCGGACCACGCATCGCCACCCCAAACACCCACGGCACCGGGTGTACCTACGGCGCAGCCATCACAGCCTATTTCGCCAAAGGTTTCGATCTGTCCGAAGCCATCGGCAAAGCCAAATTTTTTCTTCATAACGCTCTCCAGCAAGGTTTGGATCTGGGACATGGCCCCGGCCCGCTGGATCATATGTGGAACATCGACCAATCGTAGGACACCCTGTTAAACATGAGTTTTATTGACGATATCATCAAAGACGAAACGCTCCGTCGCGAACATTTTCCCGTTGTAGAGCATCAGATTTATATGGCTCACGCGGGAACCACGCCGTTACCGAAAGCAGCGGGGGATGCGCTGCGTCTCTATGCCGACGAAACGGAAGTGGGGCAGCAGGAAACCAAGGAGCAGTTGGAACGGGTACGCGAAACCCGGGAACGCGCCGCGCAGTTAATAGGGGCGAATGCGAACGAGATCGCCCTGCTGGGACCCACGGCGGTGGGGCTGAGTCTCGTAGCTCTCGGCTTAGATTGGCAACCGGAAGACGAGGTAGTTTGCTACTTCGACGACTACGCCACCAATGTCGTATCGTGGGTCGCCTTGGAAGATCGCGGAGTGCGCCCTGTCTATCTCCAGCCGGAACATACTGGCGTGATCACCTGGGAAATTGTAGAAGCAGCCCTCACGCCTAAGACCAAACTTGTAGCCTTAGCCTCGTGCCATTTCCTCAGCGGCTATCGTATCGATCTGAACACCATCGGACGCAACCTGCGGGATCGCGGCGTGTTATTTTGCGTAGACGGCATCCAGACCGTGGGCGCGTTTCCGACCCCCGTTGAATATGTGGACTTCATGAGCGCGGATTCTCATAAATGGATGCTTGGACCCGCCGCCGCAGGAATCCTCTATGTCCGTAAAGAAGTACAGCATCAACTCAAGCCAGCCCTCCTGGGCAAGTACAACGTGCAAACCACAGATTTTCTCGCCCAGAAAGATCGAAAATATTTCTTGGGCGGCCCACGGTACGAACCGGGCATTCTGAATCTCCCCGGCATCATGGGCATGCACGCCTCGCTGGGACTCCTGCTGGATGCCGGGACCGATGCTATAGCTTCTCGACTCCTGGAATTACGCGCCCATGTCCTCGAACGCCTCCGCCCAATGGGGTATCGTCTATATCTGGAAAAACTGGACGGCGATCCTGTCATGGATGGGTCGGAATCGGCTATACTCTCGTTTTCCCATCCCGACCAGGATTTGGGAGCGGTGTATCAACGTCTGGTCGAAGAAGGGGTGGCGGCATCCCACCGTCGAAATCGGGACGGCGTAGATTTCCTGCGATTATCTCCGCATTTCTACAACACCTTCGAAGAAATCGACCGCGTCGCCTCGTTACTTTCTTTTTGGGAAAAAAGAAAGTAACCAAAGAAAAACCATCGGATGCGTTGCATCCTTATTGAACACAATTTTAAGTAATTTGAAAGGTTCAAGAAATGAAAAATGTATTGTTATTAGGTTCTAATCGAACGCTATTAGGTCTATGTCGGGGGTGTTTGCGAATACATCGGCGGCGGACAAGGCATCGGCTGCCTCATCGAAAATAAATAGCACAAACACCAATAAGAACCTACATAAAACGTGTCATTGCGAACGAAACGAAGTGAAGTGCGGCAATCTCATCGCAGGTGGAAACATCTAAATGTGAACGGGATATCCAGAATGTAGATTCCCTGGGTACGCATAATAATGATCTATACAGGATACTCTTGGCGGGTATCCTTTTTTAATACGAGATTCCATGGAACAAATTCAAAATCAAAAACGCGAAGGCATCCTTTTTTCCCTAGGCGCATTTACCGTTTGGGGATTRAACCCATTATTTTTTCGGTTAATAGCGGATGTAAGCACCCCGGAAATCCTCGTCCATCGCATTGTCTGGATGATGATCTTGTTACCCGTGATCATCGCGGTCATGGGCGAGCGAGGCGCGATTAAAGCGTTATTGGCTCGACCGAAAACCATTGGACTACTCGTGCTGACGGCCGGTATGATCTCCATCAATTGGCTCGTCTTCACCTGGGCCGTTACCCATGACCACGTCCTGGAAACCAGTATGGGATACTTTATCAATCCCCTGTTCAATGTACTTATGGGAGTCGTGATTCTCCGCGAACGGCTGCGCACCATGCAGGTAGTGTCCGTTTTGCTGGCCGCTACAGGTGTTGGATACATGGTCTTTATGCACGGCAGTCTTCCGTGGGTGGCCATCGTCCTGCCCCTTACATTCGGCCTCTATGGACTCCTGCGAAAACTCATCGTCATCGACGCATTCACCGGACTGCTCACCGAAGGCTTAGTGCTCCTGCCATTCGCCCTCATGTACGGGCTCTACCTGGCATCTCAAGGAACCAGTCACTTCATAAATGACTCCTGGTCCATGAAAGGGCTGCTCATGCTGGGCGGTCCCATTACCATTATTCCCCTGTGCATGTTCGCAGCAGGTACCAAGCGCATCCCGTTSAGCCTGGTCGGGATATTGCAGTATCTAGCACCCACGCTCACRTTTATTCTGGCTRTATTYGTGTTTCACGAACCCTTTGACCARGTGAAATTGGTTACGTTTGTTTTCATCTGGCTATCCCTCATCGTGTTTACAGCAGAGGGCCTCTACGTGAGCCGTAAAACATCGCAGCCTTAAACGCCTTTCCTGTACAATACTCCGAAGACTTGGTCCAATCATTCAGCGGAGTTTTCATCATGTTCACCCTTATACGCCTACCTGGTTTCGCATTGGCAGCCATGCTGATACTGATCCCCAGCACCTTTGCTCAGGATACCGCTTCGACAGATGCCGATACCTCCGATGTGGTGCCCGTGGAAGAAATTGATGTAGAGGTGACCATTCAGGGTATTGACGTACCCGGTATTTCCCAAGACCTGCGCATTGTGGATTTCGAGGCGCTCTCCATCGGTCGTCTCACTAAGTACATGCTTTTTCTTCCCGAAGGGTACGATGCGCCGGAAAATCAGGGTCGACGTTACCCCGTGCTGTATCTCCTCCACGGGTTCTCTCAAAACTACACCGTGTGGCCCATGATGGGCGTGAGTCAATATCTTGATCTCTACACTGACCTCATCATCGTCATGCCCGATGCAGGTAATTCCTGGTATATCAACTGGGCGGAGAGCGAAGGGGRRGAGCTGAACAACTGGGAAGAYTTCATCATCTAYGACGTGATTCACAATGTGGACCAGACTTTCCGTACGGTACCGTCCAGAGAAGGCAGGGCCATCAGCGGACTCTCCATGGGGGGCTACGGCGCATTGGTACTAGGCCTCCGCCATCCGGATATGTTCTCCTCCATCGCATCCCATAGCGGCGCGTTGGATTATGCACGTACCGCTCGTAAACGTATCGAAGCTGGGGAAGATCCGATGCGATCCACGTCGCCCCTGCCCTTGGGGGATCCCCGCGAAGAGAATGTGCCCGATCTTATCGCCATACCCGGATTCACCAAGCAGCATGAGCGTTATCCCAATGGCGTAAATTTCAAGACGGTAGAAGAATGCGACAGCTACGACCCYTTTTTCCTGGCGCAGAATATTCCTGCCAAAGTGTTGCCGCATATTTATTTGGACTGCGGTCTGCAGGATGGACTCATTGCCACCAACAAAGAATTCGCTTTACTCCTCATGAATAACGACATCCCATTTACCTGGGGACAATCCCCCGGCGAACACCGTCCCAGCTATTGGGGACGTGAAGTGGCTCAATCGCTGGGTACACAATATTCAGTACTACAGCGGAATCTACGTTTTCTGGCGCAGCGCCAGGCCGCCGAGATGCAGCGTCTTATGGAAGAGGCTGCCAACGCGGAACAAGGGGATGAAGCTGTCTCCGAAGGCCACGACGACCACAACGCCGACGAAGGCGATCACCAACATAAAAAACGCACCATCATCATTGATCCGAATTAAAATCCGTTTATCTTAAATCGAATTTCCGTCTAATTTAAATAGAATTTAATTAACCATTCCCCCCTCGAGGGGGGATCAAGGGGGGTGTACCATGCGGCTCGAAGTCATTTTTCGGAGTTCGGGACGAAACAAGAGCATGTACACCGGGCCGAAATGTGAACGGGAACCGACCTGTTAGAAAAGGGGAGGGTAATCGGACTCCACAATGCGCTCAATATGCACATCCAGAAGCCCTTTAGTCAGGGTAGGTTCCAAAGCAGCCATAGCGGCCTCCGAAAGGTCAATATGGCGCCCTTCGATATAGGGGCCGCGATCATTAAGCCGTACCACCACGCTGCGTCCCGATTCTTTATCGGTCACACGGTAATAACCACCAAAGACCCCTGTTCGCATGGCGCATGTGAGCGCTTCGTCTACCATTTCTTCCCCGGAAGCCGTGAGCGTGGAACTGCTTGCCACGGTGTAATACGATGCCACACCGTCCACTACAGGCAACAGGGGTTGTTGGGAAAATAACATGATCGCTAATACAGATAACATGATTCTTCTCTTGTGTTGGATTGCAGCCAAGTACACAATTTACATACAGCCTATATCGGTCTGACTATCTACTTCGTCAAGAACCGACGTACCTGCTCCAAGGCGACGGTAGCTACACGATCCTGCGTGTCTCGATTACGACCTGCAGAACGGCCAATTTGCCATTCTTCGTGTCCGTCAGGGTGAATAAATACCGCGTAGGTGGATCCCGCAACCGGATCCGACACTATGCCCAAAGCGCAAGTAGAGGAGCATTCTATCATAAATTCACTGGAAATAGCCAATACAGCAGCTTCGGGATGCTCTAAGTCCAATGATGCCAACGTGTAAACCCGGCCGCCCACGAATTGACTAGCACTGGATTCCGTCAAGCGGCGAGACAGATTTCCCCCTGTTATCGTCTCCACAATGGACAGCGTCCAATTGCGATCCAGCAGCAAATCATTGACCACACTCTCAATCGTGTCRTCRTCCGTCCCCATAATMAGWCCAGGCAATCGATTACGCACCTCCGCGTCCAGCGGATCGATAAGGCGGTTGGCTTCCTCAATGGAATTGGCACGAGCCGATATGCGGATACGTACCGAGCCGGGGCTGGCCAGCACCCCCACCTTGGGATTATCATAGTCCGTCATGAGATCGCCGATRACTTCATCAATACGCGATTCACCCATGCCGCAGACTTTCAGCACCCGGTAATGAATCGTGTGCTTCAGATCATACTTGTCTTTCAGGAAAGGGAGAATCTTGTCCAGGAGCATGGCCTTCAATTCTCGAGGAACCCCCGGCATACAGGCAATAATACCCCGATCACATTCCACCAGCACACCCGGCGCAGACCCCTGAGGATTCTGCACGATATAGCCGTCCTTGGGCACCATAGCCTGTTTCTTGTTGTTTTCCGTAATGGGGATGCGGTATTGCATGAACATAGCCTCGATCTGCTCCCACAGCTCGGGATGAAATTCCAGCGGACACCCAGTCACCTCCGCCACGCRTTCCCGGGTGATATCATCCTCCGTAGGCCCAAGACCACCCGAACAAATCACCACGTCCGACCGATCCAGCGCGTTGTTCATAGCCGCCACGATACGCTCTCTATTATCTCCCACAGTGGTCTTCTGATAGAGGTTAATGCCATTATCCGCCAGCGTCTGCCCCATCCAGGTAGCATTCGTATCCTCAATCTGACCCAGCAACAGCTCGGTACCAATCATCAGTATTTCAGCCTGCATGTCACGTAACCTTAGATGTTTAAATGAGTTAGGCTCGGCATTATCTGTTAAAGATCACCCTTGGAAACGGGATAAACCCCGAGGAAATACCGCAGCCGATTGGTAGAATACCCTTATAGCAGGGTACAAATCGAACCGTAGAACCTCACCTATGGTGTTCCACTGGAATCGTCCAGAGAGTTCGCCTTTTCAGACGCTTCGGGTACATCCGCCAGCGGCTCAGAAAGAGGGAGCTCCTCCCCATCCGATTTAGCACTGGGAAACACCGAAGGCATGTTGGCGAAGATATGGCGGTTAGCGAAAATGTGATACCGAAAGACCAGGGCATACAAGTACCACCATGCCGCCAGCTTCGAGAATACCACCAGCACGACCACCCCTTTCACATAGAGATCCGGCATGTCCGGGAGCTGAAACAACAGCTCCAGAATGGTGTGTGTCTCGAACGAAGATCGCCCCGAAGGGAGATCCATAAATGCCACCAACGCGATGATGGCACATTGAATACACTTACCCACAGCCACGGAAGAAGATAACCCCGCGTCGAGAATTCGATGATAGACGAACCAACTCAGATACCCCACCAATGCCATCGTAATAAAGAAGGAGGAATTAACCATGGCCGTGAAAGAGGATAATTCTGCCAGATCGCGCAAGAATCGAAACGCCAATTCCGGAGCCAGTCCCATAGCAAAAAACAACGCCCACAACCCCAGGCTCAGCGTATCCCAAATCGTCGKTCTATCGTTCACAAAGGCTCCAATGGCGGGGGTACATCAACAGTCAACACAGCCACCTATTGGAACAAAGCCTCACCCGGCAAGTCAACCGGAGCGAACCATACCATGGGAATGCGAGTCTCTGCTTGGTCGGGATCGGAACCAATGATGCGAGGGGTTATGTGGTAGCAGCGAGCCGCCGTTGTTTTTCAATATAAATGTGGAGAATAGCGATATCGGAAGGACGCACACCGGAGATACGGGATGCCTGACCGAAACTGGCTGGGCGAATTTCATGGAGACGTTCCTTGCTCTCCATGGGCATACCCTCAATAGTGAAATAATCGATGGATTCCGGGAGGGGAAGATTCTCGGCTTTACGAAATTTATCCTGATCCCGCATTTGCCGTTCTATGTATCCTTTATACTTTGTCTGTATCTCCACCTGTTCCGCAGCTTCAAAATCCAGTGGAACAGGCGGCGGAGAAATGGACCACACATGTTCAAGGGTAATTTTCGGACGTCGTAACAACCGCGCCGCCGTCATGTGATCCGCCAGCTCATCAATACCCAAAGCCTTCAGCTGAACCAGCGTCTCACTGGCATTCGATAGCGGCGTATTTTCCAGGCGTTTGATTTCTTCATGTATGGCCGCTTCCTTATCCCGAACCTTCTCCACAAAGGCATCGCCAGCGATACCGTAATGAGCCAATCGAAGATCCGCATTATCATGGCGGAGCAGCAAACGATATTCCGCACGAGAAGTAAACAGGCGATACGGTTCGATAACGCCCCGCGTGACAATGTCGTCGATGAGCACACCCAGATACGCCTCGCTGCGTGGGATTATTATCGGCGGTTCCCCATTTAATTTTCGTACGGCATTCAGGCCTGCATACAAACCCTGGGCCGCCGCTTCTTCATATCCCGACGTGCCGTTGATTTGTCCAGCATGATATAACCCGGAAACAGCTTTCGTTTCCAAGGTGTTTCTCAACTGGGTAGGCGGTATAAAATCATATTCCACCGCATACCCAGGGCGAATAATCTCCGCTTCCTCCAGGCCCGGTATGGTTTGGAGATACTCAAGCTGCACCTCCTCCGGCAGACTGGTGGATAAGCCGTTCACATATACTTCAGAAGTCATAAGACCTTCCGGCTCAAGGAAAACACGATGCTCATTTCGATCAGGAAAACGCATAACMTTGTCTTCGATGCTCGGACAATAGCGCGGCCCAATCCCATCGATCACACCGGCATACAAAGGTGACTTATCCAGATTACGACGTATCACATCATGGGTCTTGTCGGTCGTGTAAGTAAGCCAGCACATCACATGCTTGGGATTAAAATTTTCTATGGGTGTGGAGAATGAAAAAGGGCGTGGCACATCATCGCCGGGCTGTGGCTGCATCACATCCGTGTTAATACTGCGCTGATGTATTCGCGGCACGGTGCCGGTTTTCATACGRCCTACTTCGAAGCCCAGTTTGCGATACGTGAGAGACAGGGCATTGGCAGGCATATCCCCGCTCCGTCCACCATCGATTTGCTGCATTCCGAAATGGAGACGTCCACCCAAAAAAGTGCCGGAACATACGATGACAGCACGGCATGTTATTTCCTGCCCCATGGATGTGACGATGCCGTGAACAGAATTTTTGTGTACAATTAAATCATCAACCATCACCTGCTTCAGGTCCAGGTTGTCCTGCATATCGCACACAAATTTCATATCCATTTGATACTGATGGCGATCCGCCTGGGCACGAGGCGAATGAACAGCAGGCCCCTTGGAACGGTTCAGCATTTTGAATTGAATGCCTGTCCGGTCAATACACCGACCCATCTCGCCGCCCAGTGCATCGATTTCTCGGACTAGTTGACCCTTGGCGATACCACCGATAGCTGGATTGCATGGCATCTTGGCGATGTCATCCAACTGCATCGTGGCCAGCAACGTGCGCCGTCCCATTCGGGCAGATACCAGAGCGGCTTCCACCCCGGCATGACCGGCACCAACCACAATTATGTCATATTCAGGGTTCATGCGATACGAAAATCCAGTTAAAAAGAGGCTAACATGCTGTAAACAATAGATATAGGACCATTTCAGTAAGTAAAGTATAACAAAATAGTGTAAAATGCTTCAAAGAGAATAGAAAAAAGTTGGATGTAAAAACGTATAGATGTACAATATGGAAAGTGGCGCATACTCTCAGTGAATACGAGTAGTGTTTACAACACCGGGCTGAGACAGTATGCTGATTGTGAAATTTTTTCTGGATAATGAAGGCGATACTTTGTTGATACGACAAAAGACTTTTGACATGTTTCCTGCTGGTTGGATACAATCCATCGCTCTGGGGCGGCATAGCCAAATTGGTAAGGCAGCGGTTTGCAAAACCGTGTATTCCCGGTTCAAGTCCGGGTGCCGCCTCCATTTTTTATATCCTTCCTTTGGGCGAGTGGTGGAATTGGCAGACACGACGGACTTAAAATCCGTTGCCCGTAAGGGCTTGAGGGTTCAAGTCCCTCCTCGCCCACCAATCCATTTTTTTGCAGGAACCCCACTCTCTGTCAAAGGTGAATTGTACCCGGCTGAGGAGTTAGGTTAATTGGCCAAGATATTAATAGTGGACGATGATGCTGAGTTGGCATCCCGTATCGCAGGTGAGCTGAAAAATGCCGGTCACCTGTGCGCCGTGCGTGGTCAAGGTGCGGGTGTGTTGGAAATCGCCCGGAAAGAATCTTTGGATTTACTCCTGCTTGATGTAATGCTTCCAGATATTTCGGGATTCGAAGTATGCCGTAGTATCCGCCGTGATCCTCATCTATACACACTGCCCATACTCTTTTTTTCTGCTATGGATGATGAAGAAGAAATCCGGCACGGTTTGGATCAAGGAGCAGATGGGTATGTAACCAAACCATTTAATTTACAACATTTACTTAGCCGTATCGATTCTATTTTGCGCGAGAATTCCAAAGCGGATTTCATCGATCACCAAACTAATTTGGCAGATGCCGAAGGGACACGTAAACTCATCCAGCAGCGCATCAGCCGAGACGACACGTTTGCTTTAATCTATATCGAGTTAAAAAACTTGCGCGAGTTCACGCCGCCCACCGGTGATAAGGGACGTAATAAAGTGCTGCGGCATTTCGCTCGCACCTTGCGGGTATACGGGGACTCGTATGAGCAGGACCAGTTTTTTGTAGGTCATCTTGGCGGAGGCCATTTTATTTGTACCGTGCCGAATCGTAAGCAGCAGGAATATTGCGAAATGATACAGCAAGGATGGGAAAAGCATCTGGCGAAATTATGCAAAGCCATGGGCATGACAGATATGGGTGTGTTGGGAGTCGTATTTTGTGTCACCGCAAGAGAAAAGGGAGAATTCATTTCTGCCCAGCAAATGCTCGATACGGTCTCCCGAATTCACAAAATTGCCRACCAGGAAGGGCTGGATAATGCTATACAGCTCGACCGACGCCTTGTGCAGTCATAAACTATTAAAACCCGAATCGCATTTCCGCACACCCCGATATAAATGTATAAAAAGAAAATTACTCAGGATACTTGACTTTAGGGTCCATGTTTTCTTACCCTATATTTCGCGCCGAGGTAGCTCAGTTGGTAGAGCAGCGGATTGAAAATCCGCGTGTCGGCAGTTCGATTCTGCCCCTTGGCACCATTTTTTTTTAAATGGGCTGGAATAGCTCAGTTGGTAGAGCGCATCACTCGTAATGATGAGGTCCGGGGTTCGATTCCCCGTTCCAGCTCCATTTTCTGGTGCGGAAGCGACCATTACCGATGTACATAAGACCTTGGGGTAACGTCAAATAGATTTTGATGCAGGGTGTGGACAAGGAACGTATGAAACAATCTTTCAGCACGTCAGAAGTCGCACGATATTGTCACGTAACAGCAGATACCATACGTAAATGGGCTGAAGCAGGGCGGATAAAAGTATTTAAAACTCCAGGGGGACATCGTCGGATTCGCCGGGAAGATCTCATTATTTTTCTCCGAGAAAACGGTATACCTCTCCATGAAGAATTGAGTGATGACGGTATCAAAGTTCTG
Organism: Candidatus Hydrogenedentota bacterium; assembly: GCA_002746185.1. Taxonomy (GTDB): domain Bacteria; phylum Hydrogenedentota; class Hydrogenedentia; order Hydrogenedentales. The sequence goes on along the minus strand of NVWG01000048.1, from coordinate 14,822 downwards.
GTGGTAGATGATGACCAAACCATTATTGCTGTTATACAGCGCTTTCTGGAACACACCAAAACTAATTTTGAAGTGAATGTCGCGGATGATGGATTTGAAGCCGGCCGTCAAATGGCCTTGTTTCATCCCAATGTCGTCTTTTTGGATCTGCGACTTCCGGGTATCGACGGGTACGAAGTTTGTCGCCGCATAAAATCATCACCCGATACAGCCAATGCGCAGATTATCGCCATGACCGCGTATTATGATGAGGAAGGTGATCGGCGTATAAAAGAGCTGGGTGCCGCCATGTGTCTGCAGAAACCGTTTACGCCCGATGATTTGCGTCGCGCCATGGCCTTAGTGGGAATTGAAGTTAGCTAAGCACAAATTATAGAATCATGTTCAGGGGCAGCGATTGCTGCCCTTTTTTTATTGAATGCGATGGAAGATATTTTGTCGAATACACGTAATCAACAGTAAGGAGTCTGTGGTGCCCATAACGTCAAAAACACCGCTGAGCCAATATAAAGAATGGCTGGAAGCTCACCGATCCATTGCGAATCTCTATGCGCACCGAGATGTCATGTTGGCGAATTTTCGGCTGCTCATTTTTATCGCTGGAATAGGGATTGCCGTTTCGTTATTTCGCATTGGTGCCGAGTACGTAGCATGGTTGGGACTTCCCTTTTTGCTATTCGGTATCCTGATCGTGATACACGATCGTGTCTTGAAGAAAAAAGAGCGCGCCGAACGCGCCGTTGAGTTTTACGAAAAAGGTCTGGCCCGTTTGGAAGGTCGATGGGCAGGWAAAGGAAACGCKGGYCAGGAATGGATGCCGGARGAYCAYCCCTATGCRGAGGATCTGGATATATTCGGAGATGGTTCCCTGTATGAATTGCTCTGCACTGTGCGAACGCGYATGGGAGAGGAGACGTTGTCTYAATGGCTGTGTGCATCAGCAGATCCTGAAATCATTCAACAACGCCAGGATGCCGTACGGGAACTGCAAACGAATACGAAGCTACGAGAAACGCTGGGAATATTGGACGATTCGGTTCGCAGCGGATTGAATCGGAAGCACCTCATGGAGTGGGCYCAATCCCCGCCAATACTGCGATTTGCCGATACCATGCATATTGTCGCCTTAATCTCAGCTTTGGCAGCGGTTGTGATACTGGCGGGATGGGGGGTATGGGGATGGCCAATTCGTCTCCTTGCAGGGATATTTATACTGGATCTGTTGTATTTGAGTCGTATGAAAGTAAAATTGATGAGGGTTATGGGGCCCATGAACCGGGCCGTTCAGGATTTGAAGGTGTTGTCCGAAGTGGCCCGTGTCCTAGAACACGAATCGTTCAACACTACCTTGCTGCAGTCTCTACAGGGACGACTGGTATCCACGCATTCCTCCGCATCGCGCAGCATTGCACGTCTATCCAAACTAATCGAATGGATGGATGCACAACGGAATCAGCTATTTTTTCCCATAGCGGTCCTGGTGTTATGGCCAGTCCATTTCGCTTATACATTGGAACAGTGGCGGGTACGTCACGGAAAATCAGTGGGAGACTGGTTTGATGCCGTRGGYGAATTGGAAGCGCTTTGTGCTCTCTCCATGTATGCGTATGAACATCCAGACGATCCATTWCCCGTGATAGCCGAGGGGGACGTGGAATATGATGGAGTAGATTTAGGGCACCCGTTATTGGAAAAATCCGTCAGCGTTGYCAATTCCATTAAATTTACTAAAGAGCATTCGCTGGTCATGGTAAGCGGATCGAATATGTCCGGGAAGAGTACATTGCTGCGGGTGGTAGGGATTAACGCTGTGCTGGCCTTTGCCGGCGCTCCTGTGCGGGCGAAATCGCTGGTGCTGACTCCCTTGAACGTGGTTGCTTCACTCCATATAACCGACTCCATCCAAAAAGGCATGTCACATTTCTATGCGGAAATTCTGCGCTTGAAAATGATGCTTGAATTATCCAAAGGCAAAGAACCCGTAATTTTTCTCATTGATGAAATGCTTCATGGAACAAATTCTCATGACAGGCATGTGGGCTCGGAAGCGGTTTTACGTTCGTTGGTTAAAAATGGGGCGGTTGGATTGGTTACCACACACGATTTATCACTCACACAAATAGCCGAATCGATGAATGAACGTGCGACGAATGTTCACTTCGAAGATCAACTCGAAGGAGATCGATTGGTGTTCGATTACCGCATGCGTGACGGGGTGGTACAGAAAAGTAATGCGCTTTCGCTGATGCGATCTATTGGATTGGATGTGTAGAACTATCCATCCATGTTTTGAAGATACGAGTGAATTCGACAGCCTTTTCTTGAGTGCCAAAATAGCCCAGCGTAATTTTTCGTGATTTTCCTTCGGAAGTAGATCGCTGAAGAATTTTGCCCTTATCCCAGATGTCGGTGTAATTTTTATAGGGGATATACGCTGAAGTCTTCCGAATGTGAATCTCGACCATCCAATATGCTGCTGTGCCTGAAGGTGTACGTAAAGCCAGCGTATTTAGCGATTTAGGATTGAGATCTTCAAGGCTGAATGTATACGTGATCATTTGGCTGGTTGTGGGCTCGTGATCTGTTTTGTCAGAGTATTCCCGGCGTTCGTATATCAGGATATATTTATCCCCAGAATATTTTTCCAGATGTGTTTCAATAAAAATTCCGGCTTGATCATCAACACCAATATCTTCAATATGCGAATGAGTATCCAGTTGAGATCGAACAACTTGAAACGGATCTTCCTGCCCATGGGAATATGCAGATAAAAGGATCAACAACAGACTGAAAAACGAATGGCTGAATTTCGGAAATAAAAAAAGCCGCTCAACATGAACGGCTTTTAAAGAGATATTTTGGGACTTCAACTATTCCGCCGTTTCCAATACATGGCTGAAAGCTTGGTTTGGGCCAATCTGGACGAATCGACCAATAACGCTCAAGTTGGTGTTGTCTCCACCTGACCAAATGATTTGGATACTGCCAGAAGAACTCAGCGAAGGATTTCCATTGGGTACTCCAAGTCCAGCCCCTTCGGAAGGATCGTCGATCATCGGACGCCAAGATACTCCTTCACGAGCATCTAAAGTGTACTGTTGCGGTGCTTGAACTAAAATATCCCCTGTACCGGGATCGGTTTGTAAATATACGATATTAATTACAATCGGAGATGCCGTGGTATTGAGGACACCAATAAAGGAAGCGAATCCCGAAGAGACCGTACCGCCCTGGTTTACAACCCCGCTGTTATCGGAAAAAAAAGGAACATTCAATGTGTGTGAAAATGCCGTTGTAGAACTCAGCAACAACACTAGTGCAACAGCAACTCGATTTCTCATAATACCTCTCCCCTTCAGTACCAAACTTCTGCTTCAAACTTTAACAGAAATATCTTAAACGAATCAACAGAATGGTGAATTCACACAATACCATTATGGGGATATGCCCCGTAACCTGTTATTTGGTATATGCTTGTGACCCTTTAGCTTCAATCCGTAAAGGGGTAAAAATTTAAATTATATCGCACCATGTAAAGGTATATGGAAGAATCAATGATAGGTTACTCCTCATCGTCCGTTTTCTTTTTGGGTAATTCCTTTGGTTTTTGCGGCATAGGTTTGCGCGGCATCATTTCATCGCGCATTGCAGTATGGTAGACAATAGAAGCCATCACCATGGCGGCCTGGATCAGGTCTTCCCGCTGCAGCCTGTCGTAAACATCTAAATGAGAATGGTGGGTCCGGGGGAAGTACTCCAGCTGATCTTGTATAAACTGAAACCCGGGCAAGCCCACCCGATCAAACGGTACATGATCGGTGGATCCGGTATTGCGCAATGAAACTGTAGTAGCACCCAAATCTTCGAAGGGTTTCAGCCATGCTTCGAAGATAGGTTTCACCGCCGCATTTTCCTGACAATACACTCCCCGTATACGGCCGCTGCCGTTGTCCAGGTTGTAGTACGCCGATAATTTTTCATGTTCCTTCGTGGTCTCGATGGGCCACGTTGGTGTACGCAGCCACCCCGGAAGTTTCAGTTGCTCTTCATCCGTAGGTTCCGGGCGGGTAGCAAAATGATTCTTCACATACCCTCGCGAACCCAGTAAGCCCTGCTCCTCACCCGACCACAAAGCGATGCGAATCGTTCGCTTGGGTTTCACACCAATCGCTTTTAGTATACGTACCGCTTCCATAGCTACAGCCACACCCGCTCCGTTATCCGTCGCTCCCGTACCGCAATGCCACGAATCCAGGTGRCCSCCCAGCATCWCTACTTCYTTCTTCTTRCTGGACCCGGGRATTTCYGCAATCGTRTTGTAGGCRATGGCGTTTTCTTCRTGGAAHGTGGACTGTACATTCAGCTCTAATTCCACCTCRCCATCCGCATCKACYGTGCGAACAAGRCGATTRTAATGTTCCGTAATCATGGACAACTGCAACGGCCCCGGGTCCTCGCCGATGCCATACGAACGCTGTCCCGTAACCCGAATCACACCTGCATCCCGAGAACTCAGCTCGATCAACGCCAGCACACCCTCCTCAATAAAGAATTCCCGTTTAGCTATAGATAATTTGAGACGCTTGCGATAGGCCGCATACCGATCGCTTTGACGTTCCGGGGGAATAGTGTACTCTTCCAACCCGCACAGCTCTTCCAGATCGTACCGTTTGAAAACCACATCATCACTATCAATACCCACTTCCCGCGCATCATCTACCAACAGAATCTTACCAGCCAGTTTTCCCTTATATTTTTCGAAATCATCYTCGGATTTGATCGTWATYCGCATGGCCTTTCCRCGYACAGGGCCATCCGTGCCAGCCGTCCACGCCTTGGGCARCGCAAACAGAGGAATGCTGTCCGGCGTGATCATCTGCACCGTGCACTTGTCAAAGGACCACCCGCGACCAAATTCGCCCCACGGTTCCAACTCGGAATTCTTCAATCCCCAYGARGCCARTTCMTCTCGTGCCCATTCAGCCGCRGCGCGTTGCTGMGGAGAATTMGTAATACGCGGTCCRAATGTTTCRGTAAGATGCTGAACCGTCTCCATGACTTGAGAACGATGAATCCCCTCATCACGAATCAAATTCACCACGTTCCAATCGACGGGTTCTTCGGCAGCTATCGTCACACACGCTGTTAACCCGATCAATGCGGTACCGAACATATTCAATAATTTCATGACACCTCCTCAGCAGGAATAGAAATAGACAAGAACAAAGTATAGGTATAATTTTGTGGCGATGCAATGAAGTGGGGGGTATGTAGAAATTCCTGGGTAGTATTAGTGATTCTCATTATATTTTTTCAGATACGCTACGCTTTCCCGAAACGGCTTCATACCCAGCGAAAATGAGACAATGGCCAGAATATGCGCTCCAACGCCCACAATGAGCATGGAATACCCCAGCTTCATTTCATCGTGGAACACCCGGTCAGTCAATAAACCCACTGCTACAGGCCCGATTCCCAACCCTATCAGATTGGCCGTGAACAGGTAGAGAGCCGATGCCTGACCTCGCATATCGTTAGGCACAATTTTCTGAACGGCAGCCGCCGCAGCCCCAATGGGGAATGCCACGAAAAAAAAGGACACGGCCATGAGCGACCACGCCAACCACGGATTGGCCACAATAGGATAGAAAATACCTGTGGGAATCCACAAGATAGATGCCAGTAATCCAACGCGAATAGCCGAATCGGTATACCCTTTCTTACTCAGGTAATCCATAAGATATCCGCCGATAAAAATGCCTGCAACGCCGCAGACGATGACATGAAGAGCAAACACGCGACTGATGAAAGGTACGTCCCAACCGTGAACGCGCCGCATGAATTCCACGCCCCAGTTTCCCACACCGTAGCTAGAAAAAGCCAAGGCGGCGAACCCCATGTGATGAAAGAAAAAGGTCTTCCAGTTCTTCCCTATATACGCAGCGACCTCCCCGACACTCGCCTGCTTAGGCTTTCCTGAATCGTGGACCTTTACTCCATGACGCTTAGGCTCTTTTATCGTGGCAAGGAGAACAAGGGGAAACATACCGATGATACCCACAATGAGAAATACGGTTTGCCAGGGGCGCAGTTCCCCCATGAGCGGAAGAGATACAGGGTCCATATTGGATACCCAAACAATCACCTGTCCACCCACGAGTAAAGAAAATCCGGCACCAAAATAAATACCAGCAGAGTAAACGCTGAACGCTCGCCCAAGCTTGTCGGGTGGAAACGTGTCGGTGATCATGGAGTACGCTGCCGGACTGAGAGAGGCTTCACCCACACCCACGCCCATGCGAAACAGGAAGATGGAGAAAAAACTTCGCGCCAATGCGGTGCCTGCCGTCATGATAGACCAGAAAAACATGCCGATGCCGATGATGTACTTTCGGTTCACCCGATCCGCAAGACGCCCCAGCGGGAATCCGAGAATAGCGTATAGAAATGCAAATGCAAACCCCAGGAGCATACCGATTTGCGTGTCGGATAAATCAAGGTCCTCCTTAATCGGCGCGATCAGAAGCCCAATAAGCTGCCGATCCAAAAAGGAAACAACATAGAAAATCATCAGAACCGTTACGAAATACCAAGAATAACCTTCCGAAGGATACTCCGGAGACGAAGATGAACTCTGCGTGTCCGCATTAGGGTCTGGATCCGATGATTGCATGTGCGCACTCCCTCTCTATTTGTGAGAAATCAGCATACCGGGTGGCAGATGCGATGGCAAGAAGTAGTTATCTTCTACGAAGGCAGGGCATTAATGACGGTCTGAGCCAGGGTTTCAATCATGGCTTCCAAATCATTGYCGTAATCCCGGTTGATCTGAATACACACCGCGATGCGCTGACGAGGAAAATACAGTAGATTCGTATTATATCCGGGAGAACTGCCGCTATGGCCAAACGCTTCACCCACGGTGGTGGAGTAGATATACACGCCCAGTCCATAGGTACTCTCACGATCTTTGCCCCGATATCCAGACTCAAATAAATCTTCCAAATACGTCCCCGGCAAGGCATCTTCCTCATAAAGATTCTTAGCCCATTTCACCAAATCCCCCGGATTGGAAATCAATCCGCCCCCCGTCCACTCCGAAGCAGGATTGATGATAAGTGCTCCGTCATCTAAAATTTCTGTTGGCAGGAAAAAAGGATTGCCTTCCGTCAAATATCCCGGTACCAGTCCATCCAGTTTACGGTGGTCCGCCGGGGATGTGGCGTTCAGGTTTAATGGAGTAAGAATACGATCCTGCAAAATATCGTAATATAACTTTCCGCTTATCTTCTCTAATACCAAACCTGCCAGAATATAATTCGTATCGGAATAATGAAACCCTCTACCCTGGTCAAACAACGCATCACGATCCATGGCGAACTCCAACAGTTCACCTGGAGGAAACTGCCAGTCCGGCCCCGATTCCTCCCGGTGGCGCACGGAGCTTTCCAGGAAAGACGGGTCGTCTATATAATCGATGAGCCCGCTGGAATGCGTTAACAAATGCCGCATGGTTAGGCGCCGTGCATTGGGCAGCCGGAGCAGCCATGCATCCTCCCCGGTGGTATCCAGATACGTATAGATTCTACGATCCAAATCCAATTCGCCGTCATGCACCAGGCACAGAGCTACTGCTGCTGTAAATGATTTACCCATCGTTCCCGTAAGCATGCGAGCGTCGGGCGGCATGGGAATCTTATGCTCCAGGTCCGTATGACCGGATGCCACTACGGTGATTTCCCCATCCGGTAGCGTGTAAGCCGCCACCGCACCCGTAAACCCATGCTCCTCCAGCATGGTATCCAGTAAGGCTTGAAAATCYTTTCGAAGCTGGACCGTATTGACTTGGTCGCTTCGTGAAAAGAAACCGCAGCCGGATAAGGTGGCTGCAAACATGAATAGCAGAACCAGAATCGAGGCACGGAAAAAAGAAAATGGATTATGTTGGATTGATGGCTGCATAGTTTATATAGTGTACGACACGCGAAACGCCATACAGGTTTACACGGTACCGCAATACCGAACCAATGTCTACTTTTAGCCTTGTTGTATCCTCCTGCAATCGGTACACTATCCAAGACAATATCAGTGGTTTAACCCCGTAGCACGGGCAGGAGAATGACTTCATGCGAGTATCTTGGCTTCTAATAGCGGCAATGGTGTTTTCAATCCCTTCTTTTGCAGCAGAGAATGATTTGCGCGTGCTGTTCCTCAGTAAATCCGCCGGCTTCGAGCATAGTGCGATTAAGACGCAAGATGACGGATCAAATCACGTCGCCCGTACACTCCAAAAGATCGCCGGGGACAAGGGATTCGCACTCGTGGCCACCAAAGATGCCAGCATGATTAACGCCGCTACCTTGAAAGACTTCGACGTGGTGATTTTTTATACCACCGGGGTACTCACCGAACCCGGCACCGACAAGCACCCGCCCATGGGAGCCAACGGTGTAGCAGATCTACAAGCGTGGATTGATGCTGGCGGCGGCTTCATAGGRTAYCACAGCGCTACRGACACCTTTCACATGCCYGACGGCAGCGCYTCRCCCTATGTRAAAATGATCGGCGGAGAGTTTCTTACCCACGGCAAACAGTTTCCCGGTACCGTAAAAGTAGTAGACAAAAAACACCCCGCCATGAAAGGCTTCACCCATAACTGGGTCATTCGCGATGAATGGTATCTCTTCAAAAACATGAACAAAGATACCATGCACGTACTCGCTGTGCTGGACCCAGGCAGACAACGGGAACGTCAACCGGATCGATACAACCTGCCCGACTACCCCATCGTCTGGTGCAGCGCATCAGGTGAAGGCCGCATATACTACAACGGCATGGGACACCGAGAAGACGTGTGGGATCACCCCGATTTCCAGACCACCGTATGGTCCGCCATTCAATGGGCAAGCGGCCAAGGAAAAACCAAAGCCGATCCCAACTATAAATCCAAAGTAAAAGACTGACGCGCGCTTGGTCTGCCGTAGGGAACATCGATTTTTCTTTGCTTACTTTCTTTTTTTCCAAAAAGAAAGTAAGGGGGGTTAGCACATGAATGTAATTGTTACTGGCGCGAGCCGAGGGATAGGTCGCGGTATCGCAACCGTTCTTGCCATGGACGGATTCACTGTGGGACTGCTCGCACGTTCCGGGGATCTGCTGAACGACGTGCGCGAGGGAATCGAATCTCAGGGCGGCAAAAGTGTACTCGCCACCTGCGATCTGGGCGATTACGATATTACGGTCGCCGCTATTGACGACCTGTCCGAGCAGATGGGCGGCATCGATGCCCTCATCAACAATGCCGGATCGGTAGTACGGAAATCTGTGCTGGAACTCAGCGTAGACGACTGGCACGCCATGGTGGACACCAACATCCACGGGGTATTTCATGCCACCAAGGCTGTGCTGCCCCATCTGCAAGCAAGAGGCGGCGGACGCATCATCAACCTGTCCTCCATATCCGGGAAATACCCGCTGCCCGGCGGAAGCGGGTACGCCGCGACGAAATATGCCGTCACCGGATTCAGCCAGTCTATATTCCATGAACTGCGCGACCAGAATATACAGGTCAGCACTATTTATCCCGGCTCCGTAGATTCCCAATCCGAACGCCATGCCGATGATTCGGATTCGTCATGGAAAGTATCGCCGGAAGAAGTGGGGCAAGCCTGTGCGTTTATATTGAAATCCCATTCCGGTACCGTTATTCACGAAATGGAAATCCGACCGCTAAAAAAAGGATCTTGACGTGCATACATTTCTAAATACGATTACCAAAGTAACGATGTCCATGCTTTTACTTCTGCTATGCCTTCCCGCCCAATCTGAATCCCCAGAATCTCTTTCCGTTATCTCCTACAATGTACAGTTTCTTCCCGGCTTGGCCAGCTCGGCAAACAAACGCAAAGAGCCAGTCTATCGAGCAGATCGAATCGCCGAAGAAATGAGTGTGTACGACATCGTGGCATTGCAGGAAACATTCCATCTGCGATTTCGGAAACAAATTATCGACGGCATTCAGTCCGCCTGGGACGGTAAAGGAAATGTGCTGGTGAGTCCAGACAAAGACGGGCATTTCACCAACGGCGGCTGCGTCATACTTACACGCCTGCCCATCCTGGAAACCAATACGATGGTTTTTAAACATTTCAGTTTACCCAAAGACTATGGAGTGCGTGCAGATGGACATGCAGCCAAAGGGGTCATTCACGCACGGATAGCCCGGGACGCTGCCGATCCTGCCACGTTTGTAGACGTGTTCGTGACACACCTGGAAGCACGGCAAGACGATCTGCGCCCCGAACAGTACAAGGAAATGGCGGCGTTCATTCGTAAACACAGCGATCCCACTCGGCCCATGCTGCTGCTGGGCGATCTGAATACCCGAGGCAACCCGGAATACCGCGAGCAATCCGATTCAGAATATACAACCATGATGTCCACGTTGCGTGATGCCCGACCCGACGGCGGAATAACCGATATTTGGCCTGTACTCCACGGCGATGCCGTCGGCGGTACCACCGAACAAAAATCCTATGATATAGGTCGCCGCATAGATTATATCTTGGTCGGGAACCCAGAAAAATCCGGACGGCAACTACGCCCRGAACGCATAGAAGTYYKACTATWTCARGACGACAAARTSRTAGCCTTATCCGATCACAACGCCGTCRYCGCCRAATTCACCTGGATCGCACCATAGAATAATCCCATATACTATTCCATATCGCTCTTTCCACATACACTCCAATGGTGAGATCAGATTGCCACGCTGACTTTGTCTTCTTCTGTAGAGTGGTTTGAAGAAATGGCTGGCGGAGGGGTCAATCACGATAAGATTCAACTGTCGGGGCAGGTACAAGTGTTGGGTTACACCGTATTGCCCTATAGACAGGACACGAGCGTTGCATGCTGACCGTTTCCCCGCCGTAATGGGTCTTCCGCCTCCGCTAAATCCATCACAGCCGAGGCGGCTGTGCCACAATTGGGAGTGTCTGGAAACAATAGGTCACTAAAATGTACATGAGGAGAATGGACTTTGTTTATGGGAGCTTTCTTGTGGTTTCGGTTTGCGAATCTACAAGATAGATGGAGCCCCTGCGGGTCGGGCGAGTGTGCCACAAAACCACGCCTGCCGTTCCCGTGTCATTGCGAACGTAGCGAAGCGCAGTGCGGCAATCTCCTCACCCCGGAAACCCCAGCGCATGCCAATAGCGCAACCAGCTTTTCGTTCACCGATGCCACCGATGTACACAGATAATTTGAACCGCATATTTTGGGAATTCAGGAAATTGGAAACATTCTCTCTACCTACATTGGCACAATCAGCGATCACAAAAACACGTAGGGGCGGTTCGCGAACCGCCCTATGCCCGTTGTGGCGGGGCTCCTGACCCAGCCACCCGCCCGACCCGAAGGGGCTCCAAAACCCCATCCAACACCTACGCCCAATCTATAAAGGACTACCCAACAGGATATGCGCCCCTCGGTGTTCTCGGTGACCTCTGTGGCTAAATAAAAAGGCGGTTCGCGAACCGCCCCTACAAAATACTTACCAAAGTCATCGGTTTATTCTGTTACCTATATACCCGGTTCGTACCCCCAAAACCATTCCCCCCTCGAGGGGGGATCAAGGGGGGTGTTTCTCCCACAACCACGCATTCGATCCAAAAAGACTCCAGAAATCTACGGATAAAAGTGGTTGGTTTTTCCATGCTCTTCCGCCCCAGGCACTCCCCGTTGTGGCCGGGCTCCAGACCGAGCCACCCGCCCGACCCGAAGGGACTCCAAAACCCCATCCAACATCTACGCCCAATCTATAGAGGACTACCCAACAGAATCAGCACCCCTCAGTGATCTCGGTGACCTCTGTGGCTAAATAAAAAGGACGGTTCGCGAACCGCCTCTACGAATCTAAACAACACACACAGCCGAGGGCGACTGTGCCACAAACGCGCCTCGTTGCTCGGTTCGAGTAAATTTCAAGAATTTCTCAAATCTGCGGTTCAAACTATCTGTGTACATCGGTGACATCTGTGGACAAAAGTGGTTTAAGTTTTCAGTATCCCGGTAAATTTGTGTGATTTCATTCCAGTTATAAGGAAGTCGTATAATAAGTTCTTTAAATCTTGGGTCAATTTAATCATTAAGGAGCGACGATGGCTTCCACTTCTGATATAGCCTTACCGATTACAGGGATGACATGTGCCGGGTGTGCCCAATCAGTGGAGACGGCGTTGTCTCATGCGGACGGCGTAATCAAAGTAAATGTGAATTTTCCCACGGAGACGGCGCACGTAACCTACGCACCGGATCGCGTGGCGGCGCCGGACCTGATTGCTGCGGTGGAGAAAGCGGGATACGGCGTGAAGGAGTCCCAGGCGCAGGTGGACCTGAAAATCGGCGGCATGACGTGCGGCGGAYGCTCGTCCAGCGTGGAAAAGACGCTGCAGAACACGACGGGGGTGATCTCCGCCACCGTGAACCTCATGACCGAACAGGCCGTCATCACCTACGACCCGGATCGAATTACGAAACAGGGACTGATAGACGCCGTAACGAACGCGGGATACGAAGCGGCAATACTCCGCGCCACCGCCCCCACCAGTCCGTCCGAAGATGCGGACGATCAGCTCCGTCATGCGCGAAATCGATTCCATTTGGCGTGGGCATTGACCCTGCCCGTAGCGATCATCATGGTGTTGCACATGACGGGTATCTGGATGCCGCCTTACTACGAATGGATTGAACTGTTCGCCGCGTTGCCCGTCCTCGCCATCGCCGGAGCCGAGACGTTCAAGAAAGCCTGGCAGACCTCCCGGCACTTATCACCCAACATGGATGCACTCATYGCYATGGGWACMGGCSCGGCATTTGTSACYACGCCCATGGCRYTGGCRGGYATCCCCATYGCGTCTTTCGGAGCSGTRGCRGCCATGATCATGGCRTTCCACYYGACGGGCCGCTAYTTGGAAGCCWCYGCCAAGGGMCGCGCMTCYMAGGCYATYCGMCAGCTCCTCGAAHTGGGCGCGAAAACGGCRCAGATWGAGCGGGACGRCGTGGAAGTGGAGACCCCTATCGACGAAGTACAGCCCGGCGATCTCATGGTGATTCGGCCCGGCGAGAAAATACCCACCGACGGTCAGGTCATGCACGGCCAGAGCGCGGTGGACGAGTCTATGGCGACAGGCGAGTCCATGCCCGTGGAAAAGAAGCCCGGCGACGAAGTCATCGGCGGCACCATCAACACCACCGGGATGCTCAAGGTGAAGGCTACGAAAGTGGGGCAGGATACGTTTCTCGCCCAGGTCGTGAAAATTGTGCAAGATGCCCAAGGCTCGAAAGTTCCCATCCAGGCGTTAGCGGATCAAGTGACCAGCGTATTCGTGCCCGTGGTACTGGTCGTAGGCATGGTTACTTTTGCCGCATGGATTCTCGCGCCCGGCATGATGGGACAACTGGCAGAACTCGCCGCGCCCTATCTGCCCTGGGTACAGCAAGAAGGCGCATCCGTACTGTCCAAGGCTGTATTCGCCGCCGTGTCCGTATTGGTTATCGCATGTCCCTGCGCCATGGGCCTCGCCACGCCCACCGCCATCATGGTGGGTACAGGCGTAGGGGCGGGTCAAGGCATTCTCATCCGCAACGGCGAAGCCATCCAAACCATGCGCGATATCAAGGCCATCTGTCTGGATAAAACGGGCACCCTCACCAAAGGACAGCCCGAAGTGGTGGGCGTTACGGCGGAGGAAAGTTCGGGACAGGCGGTGCTGGGATTAGCGGCGGCGGTGGATCATGCGTCGGAGCATCCCATCGCACGATCCATCGTGAACGCGGCAAAGGCGCAGGGGATACCGCTGGCGGAAGCCGTCGATTTTCGCGCCCATCCCGGATTCGGCGTATCGGCGACGGTAGATGGACAGTATGTCATGGTGGGTAAGGAAGGATTTTTGCACGAGGAAGGAGTAAACACCTCGGCGTTGTCCCATGCGCTATCCGAATATCAGAAAGCGGGGCATACCGCAGTGCTGGTAGCCGTGGACGGACATGCCATGGGCATCATCGCCGTGGCAGATACATTGAAGCCCAACTCGAAAGATGCCGTGGCGGCGTTCAAGAAAGAAGGCATGCTGGTGGTGATGATCACCGGAGACAACGAAGTGACGGCTCGCACCATCGCCGATGAAGTAGGCATTGACCGTGTGCTGGCCAATGTGCTGCCCGGTGAAAAAGCCGATGCCATCAAAAAGCTGCAAGGCGAAGTGGGTTGCGTCGCCATGGTGGGTGACGGCATCAACGACGCAGCCGCCCTCGCCCAGGCAGACGTAGGTATCGCTATCGGCACCGGCACCGACATCGCCATCGAATCCTCCGACGTGACCCTCGTAAAAGGCGATCTTGCTACCCTCGTGACCGCCGTCGAACTATCCCGAAGCACCTTCAGCGTCATCCAGCAAAACCTGTTCTGGGCATTCGGCTACAACCTCATCGCCGTACCCCTCGCCATCGTCGGACTCCTTCACCCCATCATCGCCGAAGCCGCCATGGCAATCAGCTCACTGTCAGTAGTAGGCAATTCGCTAAGGCTGCGGAAATTCAAGGGGTGATATTTTCCGGGCGATTTTTTTTAGCCACAGAGGTCACAGAGACCACAGAGAAACGCATGAATAGTTTATAGAAAAATTATCGTCAGAGGGACGGGTGAATAAGTCAGTGCCGCCAATAAATGGGGACTGACACAAGCGAAGTAAGGAACGAACGCAGACGTTGTTTATCTCCATTTATTGGGTTTTTCACAGATCCCCCCCGTTGTGGCGGGGGCT
>NVWG01000047.1 GCA_002746185.1 Candidatus Hydrogenedentota bacterium | reverse complement strand
TTTTTGGCTTTGAAAGGTAAATGCCAACCACTCTTCTCCATCGCTCAATTCGCCAAGACGCCAAGGCCTCGATTCCCCATCGCTTCCTTTGCGAGATCTTTTGATCATCCGCTCCAGTTCATTGTGCTCGATTTCGAAATCGGTATCAATCTTGCTGCTGGTGCTCGTTATGATAAATTCTCTATCTCTGACATAATCTATTGATTGCCCTACTTTTTTTAGTATATCGGTTCGGTTATGTATGCTTTTCGGATTGCAGCGTCTCCATGTCGCCCCTTCAAGAGTTCGTACTGTATATGGATTTGCCGTAACTAGCCCCCAAGCGTAATCATCAGAGAAACTCCAAATTGAAGTAAGTAGCCTTTTCCCAACTCCCTTTTGCCTCCAGTCTGTGTGGACAACTAATTGCGTTACCCATGACACATACCCATATGGCTCTACATTTACTCTCAATGCGAGTGCATGTCCAACTAACTCATTATCAACATAGGCAAGCGATGCAGAGGTCCCTTCGGGAGCCATTAATTTCTCAAGACGCTCTGGCGTAAGTTTAATCGCAACACCGGGGTTACGTTTTGCCGTAATGCTCCAATTTCCATAGTGATCCGAAAACAACTGTGCACATTCTTTTAGTTCTTCATTTGACATCCTCTTCCTGTTTCGCCAAACAAAACGTACACCATTTTCATCGACATTTTTCATAAATGTTTACGCGTCACCTACGGCGGGGGCTTGGGGGTGTACACCGGGACCGAAGTACCGGAGCAGCACCATGGGGCAGTCGCCGCCGAGATTTTCCACTTCGTATCCGGTTTGTGCGCGTTCGGCGGAGATAAATACTTCGTCCTCGGCCATTTCGCCGAAGCGGATCATGGTGGGGGATTCGAGGGGTAAGCCGCCGATGCGACCCCGTCCTTGCACACAGATGATTCCTGTAGCACCGCCGTCTTTGATGGTAGCTGTGGCGCCGGGGGCAACGGTGAGTTCCTTGGCGGAGAACAACTGCTCGTTCTTGATGGTGCCGTAGACGATCCACCGATCCTGATATCCTTCGGACGCGGTGTCGTCGATATTGATGGGCTCCAGATAGTGGCTGTCCTTGAAACCGGGGTTTACGTTGGCATCCCAATCTAACTGTTCCACCAGATAATCCAGATCCTGATGCTTGTCTTCCGGTACGTCTTTCACCAGCAGTTCCCACGGCACGTCGCGACCTTCCACCAGCGACTGATACATGCCGAACACGTCGCTGCCCCATTGCGGTTCATACGTCACCAGTGAGCCGGGAGCGTGAAGTATGCACGGCGGGATGAGCCAGCCTGTGCCGGGTTTGAGACGATACGCCTTGGATAAATCGAGAATACCGTTGTCACCCTGATTCCAAATCTCGAGACACCGACGCACTTGCTCTTTCGTGGTGCCCGGTTCCAGTCCCATGAAGGTATAGGGGAAGTTATTGCCGATGGCATTCAGTTGAGGCGGAAAATAATAGGACTCCGGCTTGCCTTCCTGACCCACCAGCGCGGCTTGCTCGGCGTTCTGGTGCATGTGATGCGGGATGGGTCCCATATTGTCGAAAAATTTGGAATACACGGGCCAGCGTTTGTAGGTATCCCAGATGGGTGCGCCGATGAGATCCGCACCAAGGGCATCCACCGTATCTTTCAGTGTAAATCGTTGCCCCTCGTGAACTACATAGCTCAGCCCTTCGTCTTCTTCCCGATTATCATTAGCCGCAGGAGTGGTTGACGCAAACCACCGCTCATCAATGCCGCCTCGATGCTTCCCAAAGGCGTAGTAGTCGTCCGGATGGAGTTTGATGCGTCGTCCGGGYTGYARAAARGAKCGSGGMACCCAGGTKGGWGCCARKCGCARGATKCCTTCKCCYGMRTCCAGWGCGGATCGGGCTGCAGATRCGGCTTTTTCGTCGGTCAATGTGTTCATARAGGACTRCCTTTGGTCGTGTTGAAGCCAGAATACACAAGGAACCAAGGATTATGGAACGAATCCGGGTTCAAGTCAAATAATTGAGCCTTTTTGGACCTGGGAACGCTATGCCTTTGCCCAGGATTCCCGGACAAATTTGAGTCCTTCGGTGGCCAGATGCTCTTCGCTGGGCGCCATCTTTCGCCAGATGCAGGTGGCACCTGCCAGGTCGGGAATCCAGCTGCCGAAGGCTTCAATGGTGAGCCAGCCGTCATAGCCGATGCCTTTCAAACCGCTGAACGTGGTGTCCCAGTCCACATGGTCTTCGCCGGGTGTAGCGCGATCATTGGCGGAGATATGGACATGATTTATTTTGTCGCCGCCAGCGTTGATGGCATCGGACAACGATTTTTCTTCGATATTTGCGTGGAATGAGTCATACAACTGTCCCACCAGAGGTGACCCGACGGCATCAATGACGGCGCGGGTATCGGACTGGCTGTTCAGCACATAGGTCTCAAAACGATTCAGTGGCTCTACCGATATGGCTACACCGCTGTCCTTGGTATAGTCCGCCAGCTTAATCAATTCATCCGCGAGCCGTTTATGCTCGTCCTCCGTGGGACCCCGGCCGATCAGCGCGCCTACAGGATGGAAAATAGGACCCACCATCGTTTCAGCACCTACCGCGACGCAAGAATCCAGGGCACCACGCAGGTGATCCTGGGCGGCCTGACGAACGGCGGCATCTTCCGAGACCAGACTGGTGTCTTCCGGCAACACGCTCACGGCGGTACAGCCCATATCCAGATCAGCCAACAAAGCGGAATAGTCCTTCCAGGGAGAGCAATCCGGCGTAAATATGGGAAACTCCACGCCGTCGAAGCCCCATTTACTGATATCTTTCACCAAATCAAAATGTGATTCATCCGCCGCACCAGTCCACAACAACAGGTTCATACCGACTTTCATGGGTCGCTCTCCTTCGTAGTTTGTGTACCAATCTTTGATTCTAGCTTCTACCGTGTACGTTTTCCAGCTTTACTCCACTCTTTAAATTCATGGCAGTGATTTGTTAGCTTCAGTGGATGAGCACAATGGTTTCTCTTTTTTCTTCTCGAATTCAACGCGGACTCCTCCTACTGGGTCTTATATTCCTATTTTCGGGCATTGCGTTGCTGGGATGGCGGCACCTGAACGCCAAGGCTGATTTTGTGTTTTTGACGGATGACGCACCGGGTCATTGGATTTTATATCCTTCTGCGCCAAATCTCGTTGCCGGGTATAGCACGGTACAGTTTGCGGTATTCCGAACATCGTTTGACGTGACGGATGTACCGGATGATCTGACCTTGTCGTTTCGCACGTTGAGCGTGGCTGACGTGTACATGAATGGGGAACAGATCTATCAGGAAATGGAGGGGCCTGAATTTTGGAAGAAAATCCGCAGCGAGGATGTRGCGGCCCACCTGCGTTCCGGCAAAAACACGCTCCAGTTTAATGTGGCAAACCAGTCGGGACCCGCCGTACTCTGGGCGGCCATTCGAGAGTTGGATTTAGGGTCGGACGATACGTGGGAGACATCGCGGGACGGAGAGACGTGGGTCAACGCGGCACGAGCGGATTCTCCTCGCTGGGCGGCTATCGGCCAGGAGTATCCCCGCGCGCAGGATGCATTCCGAAGCTGGCTGCCCTGGATACTGATTCCAGCCGGGGCGTTTCTGGCGATAGGCCTGATTCTTCGCGTGCGTCCTCTAGCTGACCCTTGGCAGGATCGTCTCATTTCGCCCGAGGCATTGCGCTGGGTTCTCATGGGCGCATTGGCGATACTGGGGGCGCGCAATCTGGGTCAACTGGACATCATCATCGGCATGGACAGTTCGTACCACTATCAATACACTCATTACCTGCTGGAACATCATGAATTGCCGCCTGTCATTGAGGGATTCCGAAGCCCTCTCCCCTACTTTTTATATGCACTGGCACACACCCTATTTTCATGGTTCACTTCCAGCGAAAACGCCGATCTATATCTTCGCATTATCCCTATTGCCTGTGGATTACTGCAGGTGGAGTTGGCATTCCGAACGGTCCGGCTGCTGTTTCCCGGGCAGCGCATGGCACAGGCGGCTGGTTTATTGGTAGGYGGAATGCTGCCCATGGGGATTTACATGTCACAGGTTATMAGCGAYGAAATCRTAGCKGCGGCCTTTGGATCGCTGGCATTCTATCTGGGATTACGACTGCTGGTTCGRCGGGACSAAGCAGGAWWMGGYGGCATCGTGTTCATGGGTATAGCGACCGGACTGGCGGTGCTRAGYAAGTTCAACCTYGTACTCCTCATCCCGCCACTGTTCGTATGTATCCTCCTGTGGGCATACATAAAACCAAACCAACTCAGACAAGGACTCGCTGGATTTGCCGCGTTCATTCTTCCCATTGCCGCCATCGCGGGCTGGTTCTACGTACGCAATTACATGGAGGTGGGAAAATTTCTGGTGGGCGGCTGGGACCAGGTYATYGGTATYGACTGGTGGCAGCATCCCGGTTATCACACAGCAGATTATTTCCTGCGATTCGGCCAGACATTCCAGTATCCCGTGTACAGTGCCGTGGCGAGTTTCTGGGACGGGCTATACAGCGCAATATGGATGGACAGCAACCTGAGCGGCATGGCAAATGTGAAGGCAGCCCCGCCGTGGAACCAGACTCCCATGCTTGCCGGAGCCTATTTTGGAATACTCCCCACCGCCCTCATCGCAGGGGGAACACTTACATCTTTATGGATTCTGTTCACTAGGAAAAAAGATGACTTCGCTGCAAAAGATTGGGCGGCATTGCTGTGCACAGTAACCCTGGCGATTTTCGGTGCTGCAATCATCTATCACGCCTTGACCGTGSCGTTTTACTCCAGCACAAAACCCACCTATGCCCTGGGTGCTACTCCTGGAATGGCTGTATTAGCGGCTTTGGGAATGACATACCTTCCTCGCCGTCTCCACATCCAGCAGATAGCTCTCGTCGGTTTGGGTTGCTGGGGTATAACCGTTTATTGTTCTTTCCTTGTCTTGTAACCCACTTAAAATTATATGGTTAGGCGATTTAAATTGCTAGCGCAACACTGATGGTTGCAACGCTCCATTGCTCAAAGTATGAACCATTATTCTATTACGAATTACACATTTTCTTACTACTCCACCGCAGCAATGGAACTGCTGATGATCCTACGAAGAAGCGGGGCTACGGGCGCACGGTCGGTATTGGTAGCGATAGCAATTCCCAGATTCAGTTCGGGTATGAGGATCAACCCGGTGAGAAATCCATCATCGCTACCCATGTGGGAGATCGTTTGATAGCCCTGATTACTTCCCAAAGCCCAAGAGAGTCCCCTATTAGGRTCCGCTTCAACYGWSGGCTTCCACAATTGATCGTAGGACTCTTCTTTCAATATGCGCACACCATCCAAACTTCCGTGATTCAGGTTTGCCATGGCCCAACGCGCCAGATCATGTACATTCGCCGTGAGCGATGAACTGGGAGCATGCCTTCGATTGTAAGGCCAATGCTCGCGTACAACGGAAACCCGCCCCTTCAGCGTATGAGGCGACACGCGATCTTTCGGGTCCGTATCGCGAATAAGCATCGTCGACGTGGTCATCCGTAATGGTTCGAAGATATGCTCCGCAACATAGTCTTCAAATGACATGCCCGAGATTTTAGCTATCACGTCACCCATAACTTCAAAACCGATGTTGCTGTATTCATGATCGGTTCCAGGGGGAAATAAAAGGCGACGATTGCCAATCTCTCGCACCCAGCGTTCCAATGCTTCGTCATCATACTGAGGGTTATCCCACTCGTAATCATTCACATCGGGCATGCCCGCGGTGTGCGTCAATAAAAGTCGTGAGGTAATTTTCGTATAAGCCGGATCATTCATTTTRAAATAGGGRAGATACGTYGTGATGGGCGCATCCAKATCYAATTTYCCCTGYTCCGCCAACTGCATGGCAGCAGCAGCCACAAAAGGCTTGGTCACCGAGGCCCAGTGAAACAAGTCCGTTGTCTTTAATGGAGCCTGCGTTTCCACATCACGGACACCAAATGCCTTGCTGTACACTTCTTCTCCATCATGCACAATAGAAATCACCAATCCCGGCATGTGCGAGGAGTCCATAGTTTTTTCAATAGAGGACTCGAAAGATTTAGCGAACTTCCTGCCGAATTGCGCCTCTGCCGATCCCTGGAGAAAAAGTAATGCGGCAACAAGCATGGTTATAAGGTATTTGTTCATTGGAGTTCCTCAATTTAAGAATGTATGTGCCTATGATAGACGTATCCAATATATTTTTATTCAATAATTTTCAAAGCACTTGGTCTTCAAAAGTTGGGTAATGAATTTACTGCTCTATGGAAAACATAAACATTTTTTAGAATAGAAGGGCTTTAAAAAAGAATACACCAACAACCTGGAAAGATGCTGGTGTATTTCGAAATGAATGGTGGGCCCGGAAGGACTCGAACCTTCGACCAAGGGATTATGAGTCCCCTGCTCTAACCAACTGA
The DNA here is from genome assembly GCA_002746185.1 of Candidatus Hydrogenedentota bacterium. GTDB lineage: Bacteria > Hydrogenedentota > Hydrogenedentia > Hydrogenedentales. The sequence goes on along the minus strand of NVWG01000047.1, from coordinate 19,934 downwards.
GCTACGGGCCCGAAGGTGGGACGGCTTAATTTTACTTGTCGCCCCACGAAAATCGGGTTATTGATGGAGACTCCATTCCACAAAGTTTTTGAGTTCGCGAGCACGGGTAGGATGACGCATTTTTCGCAGCGCTTTAGCCTCGATTTGACGAACGCGCTCGCGGGTTACGTTGAACACACTCCCTACTTCYTCCAGGGTACGGGGATATCCGTCACCCAAGCCGAATCGRAGTCGCAGCACTTTCTCYTCRCGTTCSGTAAGCGAACTGAGTACGTCGTCCAGCCTTTCCTGAAATACAGARAAGGCCGTGGCATTCGCAGGKGATTCAGCGGCTTTATCTTCAATGAAATCACCRAAGCTGCTGTCGCCGTCGTCGCCTACAGGTGTTTCCAGACTGATGGCTTCTTGGGCAATCTTCAGGATGCTACGCRCTTTATCGGCGGACATCTGCATTTCTTCGGCAATTTCTTCGGGCAGTGGATCGCGGCCGTATTGCTGCACCAAACGCCGACTGGTGCGCACTAATTTATTGATGGACTCGATCATGTGTACGGGGATTCGAATGGTGCGTGCCTGGTCTGCAATGGACCGCGTGATAGCTTGTCGAATCCACCAGGTGGCATAGGTGCTGAATTTATAACCGCGCTGGTATTCAAATTTATCCACGGCTTTCATAAGACCAATATTGCCTTCCTGAATAAGATCCAGGAAGGACATACCCCGATTGGTATATTTTTTCCCGATGCTCACCACGAGACGCAGATTCGCTTCCACCAGCTCCATCTTGGCGGAATAGATCTTTTCTTCTTTGGCGCGGATGGTGTCGATGAGTTCGCTGATCTCATCCGAACCCAGCCGGGCATCGGCTTCAATCTGATCAATCTTACGCTGCGCCATGGAAACCCGACGGTCAGCATCGATAAGCACTTCGCGTTCTATACCAAATTTTTCGGCGGCAGCGGCAACACGACGAACTTTCACCGCCATGTTGGCAATATCTTCTGCGGAAAAACCGATCTCGCGTTCCACACGACTAATTTCATCTTTGGCTGTAGAGATACGCCGTTTCAGTCCCTTTATTTTACGGGCAATCTTGAGAATTTCTTTGGCTTTTAGTTTGAATTCCCCAATAATTTCAGCTTGCTCGCTACGGATACTATCAATTTTCTTGGAAATATTTGCCGTACTACGATCCGATAACCCGGTACGTCGGAGCCGTTTCTCCTGGGATTCACTTTGCTCGGCGAGTTTAGCCATTAGCTCCATCATCTCAGGAAGTTTTTTCACGAATTTATTTTGCACACGCACATCTTCAATTTCAGTAATTTGGGTGAAATTAAGACGGCCCGCCATGATACGAGCAGAAAGCATCTGGATTTCTTTAACGGTATACGGCGTACTGAGCAGCACATTCGTCAATTCAAATTCAGCCGCTTCGATACGCTTGGCAATTTCCACTTCCTGGTCTTTGGTCAAAAGCGGTACGCGGCCCATCTCACGCAAATACATGCGGACCGGATCGTCGGCGCGTTCCAGCTTGGCTGTAGCGGCATCACGACGAATTTCTTCTTTCCGTGCTTTCTTTTCGTCCTGAGCCTGTTTCCGCTGTGTCTCGGTATCCAGCTTCAGGTCGTCTACAATCTGCACATCTAATTTGTTTAGAGCAACCATCACCTCGTCAATCTGATCGGTGGTGGCCTCGGCAGGCAGAATGTCATTCAAGTCATCAAAAGTCAGCTTACCTTTTTTCTCTTTGGCCAATTCAATGGCTTTTTGTTTGCTGGTCTGTTTCGATGCTTTCTTAGCTGCAGCGGGCTTGGGTTTCTTCGCCGTTGCCGTAGATTTGGGTTTCGCTTTGGCTTTAGTCGATACCTTGGCCTTAGCCACACCGTTAGTTCCATTTTTTTTCTTCGTAGCTGGCATGATGCTCCTTGTACATTATCCGTAGATAGTGTCGCTTAATCTATGTATACCGTWAATCACCCGAGGGTGTATATCAGTTTGCCTTGACTCGACTTCGTTCGTCCAGTTTTTTGTCTAAACTAATTTTTTGTATGTAAAGCTCGCCCAGCAACTGCTCATCGTGTGAGCGCTCGGCCTGACGCATTTCCTGCTGCAATTTCTCCTGATCGGCTTTAAGGCCTTTCAATTCAAATCGATCCAGGTTTTCCCGAACCAATAGTTCCGCTTTATCGTCCCAGGTCTCTTCGGCATTTGCCGCAGCCACATATAACTGCCGGGCCGGTTCGCTTTCAAGTCGAGCCAGCAAGTCGCCTGTACTCTCCAAGGCCAAGGCTTCCACGATTTCCCAAATGGGACCTTCGTTGATGCCCAAGTCTTTCATACGTTTTTGCGTTGACGAAACCAAGTCTGTCCGTTTCAGCAATATGGCTATAAAATCCTGATCGTGTGGATCGTTTTTGACTATAGCCGCTGGGCGCGRTTCCTGCTCACGAGACGCAGTACCGCCCTCGTTCTGGATTTGACCGAATTCCTTTCGGCAGTTCTCTTCATTTAATCCCAGTTCATAGGCAATAAGTTTCAAATACGCATTTAATCGCAGTGAATCGTTTATTTCTCGCATAATCGTGAAGAGTTCCCGGGCCACTTCAGATTTCCCTTCGATACTCTCCGTACGTTCCGTATTCATGCGCACATAAAAGGTGACAAAGTCGCTTGCCTGAGCCGCTTTTTCCTGAAACGCCTCCACACCGTGGTCCCGCACAAAGTCGTCGGGATCCATTCCATCGGGCAGTACCAAGGCCTTTACATTCAACCCGGCGGCAATGAGAATACCTACACTGCGTAATGCAGCGCGTATTCCGGCTGTATCGCCATCGTACACCACCAACACTTTGGGAGCGTAGCGATGAATTAGCCGGGCCTGCTCCGGAGTCAGTGCCGTCCCGCAGGTAGCCAYCACATTGGTGATACCCGCATCGGCAAGACGCAGCAAATCAAAGTAACCCTCAACGAGAATGGCTTCCTTGGCGCGTCGTACCGCATCGCGGCCTTCGTATAACCCATACAGCACTCGGCTTTTTTTGTACACTGCTGTTTCCGGCGAATTGATATATTTCGCGGGACTTTCACCCAAATCGCGTCCGCCAAAAGCGACGACCCGACCGGATACATCCCGAATAGGAAACATCAACCGATTACGGAAGTGATCGTATAGGTGGCCCTTGTCGCTCCGCTTGGCCATTCCGGATGCCTCCAGAATAGTGTCGTTGAATCCGGCTTTCTTGCCAGCATCGACAAAACCATTCCACTGCTCCGGTACATACCCCAAGCCAAACTGGGTAACCGTTTCTTCTTTCAACTTTCGAGTGGCCAAATAGTCGCGACCTGCCGTACCTTTCATGGCATCACGCAACGCAGTGACATAAAAACGTGCTGCTATTTTATTGAGCTCATAAAGACGCTCTCGCATATATTCTTCTTTGTTGTCTGTACCTTTGTATTCCGGCAATTGAATACCTGCTTTATCAGCCAAGGTCTTCAACGCTTCACGAAAGGAAACCCCTTCCATTTCCTGAAAAAATGACAGAGCATCACCGCCTTTTTCACAACCGAAACAATAATAGGATTGTCTGTCACGGGTGACGGTAAACGATGGYGTCTTTTCAGAGTGAAACGGACACAACCCYTTAAATCGGCCYGCRCCGGAGGGTTTAAGTTCCACGTAAGATCCAATGACATCAAYRATGTCAATGGCAGACTTCACCTGATCAACGGTATCTCTACTGGATTGGTTCAATGGGCTCGGATCGTTCCTATAAGTAGGGTATACGTGCAGCCACACGCAGCCTGTWAACGATGGAGACACACATTCTCGCCGGGATGCGATTTAGAATTTATTTGCGCTATTTGGGTATGTACCCGCGCCAAAAAATGTCCCGCAGAGATGGATCGCCCCTCTGATCTGTCAAATCGAATGTAAATTTAACATAATATTAGAATTGATGTCAATAAACACCGCAACTGCACTCAATTAAATAACATCAGAAGAAGTAATTTTCTTCCATCAGAATTGGCATGAATACTGCTTTAATCAATCACGCTGCGAAGTTAGGCTGAATGGATGGATCACTCTCAACCTATTCAATGATAACGATTTGTACCTGTCGGTACTCGGGTTAAATGGGCAAATAATTAGTTAGATCCAATAATCTTTACTACCAATATGTAGCATAATGAGCAAATCGRTACATATTGGTAGTTTTTTTAAGTGCATCTAGGGGTAAGACTCATCTTCACAGATGTGTGTCGTTCACGAACCAATGTCGTGGACCGGGTAGAGGCGAAGTAAACATGGACGGAGAGGGATAATGAAATTTACACATCAAAAGAAACCAACAGACGGCAAGAGTAATTTGGAGTCTGTGCCTCAGCGGGCATCGGTTTGGCGAATCAAGTACCTGGCGGCGACAGCGCTGGCGGGAGTATTTCTCTGGCCAAGTTCTGCCTACGCGGAGGGATTAGATACGGGGGACACGGCATGGATGCTGGTAGCCACTGTGCTCGTACTCTTCATGACCATCCCGGGCCTCTCGTTATTTTACGCCGGACTCGTCCGGTCGAAAAACGTGCTGTCTGTATTGATGCAATGCTTTGCCATTACCGCATTGGCTTCGGTGTTATGGATGGTTGTAGGCTATTCACTGGCATTCAATGCACCGGAAGCCCAAGCCTCGGAATCCATGAACCTATACACTTTCGTGGGTGGACTGGATTTCGTATTTCTGAAACACATAACGACGGAATCAATTAAGGCTGGCACTACCATCCCCGAGAGTGTCTTTATTGTATTCCAGATGACCTTTTTCATTATTACCCCCGCGCTGATATGCGGCGCGTATGCGGAACGCATGAAATTTTCTGCGGTAATGATGTTTACCACTCTCTGGCTTCTTTTAGTGTACGCCCCCATCTGCCACATGGCCTGGTCGGGCGAAGGTGCACTCTTTCATAGGTGGGGTGTTCTCGATTTTGCCGGGGGCACCGTGGTGCATATCAACGCCGGGGTAGCCGCACTCCTCACCTGTATTATGGTAGGCAAACGCAAAGGCTTTCCTCAACGTCCCATGCCGCCCCATAATCTGACCATGTCGGTTACCGGAGCAGGTATGCTGTGGGTCGGCTGGTTCGGATTCAATGCTGGATCGCAGCTCTCCGCCGACGGTGTGGCAGGTATGGCTATGCTGGTAACTCAACTGTCCTCCGCCATGGCCGCACTAACCTGGATGGGTATCGAATGGGTTAAACACGGCAAACCCTCTGCACTCGGAGCCGTTACCGGTGCTGTCGCTGGACTCGTCGCTATTACTCCCGCGTCCGGTTCCTGTGGTGTGCCAGGCGCCCTCGTTATTGGATTTGCCGCCGGGTTCGTATGCTTTCTAGGTGCTACCACCATCAAGAAAATGGGTGGATACGATGATTCGTTGGACGCTTTCGGCGTACACGGCATCGGCGGTATAGTCGGCGCATTGTTGACCGGCGTCTTTGCAGCTGAAAGCCTGGGTGGCCAAGTACCTTTAGCCGAGTTGGCAGGCGGAAGTATTTTCGGTCAAGTGATAGCTCAAGTGAAGAGCATTGGATTTACCATCGTCTACTGCGGGGTCATCTCTTTCATCCTGCTCAAACTTACAGACGCAGTCGTAGGGTTGCGGGTCGGCGAGGAAGAAGAAAGCCAGGGGCTGGATATCTCCGAACACGAAGAAACTGGATACATACTCTAAACCCCGGATTGATCTCAGGAGAAAGACGACATGAAAAAAATAGAGGCTATCGTAAAGCCATTTAAATTGGAAGATGTAAAAGAAGCACTGGCGGGTTTGGGTCTGCAAGGCATGACCATTACAGAGGTGAAAGGGTTCGGCCGTCAAAAAGGTCATAAGGAACTCTACCGGGGTGCTGAATACGTAGTGGAATTTCTGCCCAAGATTAAGATTGAGGTCGTGGTGCCCGATAACCAGGTACAGAGTACCGTAGATGCCATCGTAAAAGTCGCGTCCACCGACCGAATTGGAGACGGGAAAATATTCATTTCCCCCGTGGATGATGCCGTGCGAATCCGTACTGGCGAATCCGGAGATGTGGCCTTGAGTTAATCGAAACTAGATTATAGCATTATTATTATAATGGCATTATCCTCAATAAGGATAATGCCATTATGTATATTATTATAAATTATTGTCGAAAATAATTGATTTTATCATTGACGTAAAAGTAATTTATGGTATACAATCTACAAAAGGACAGCTTGGTAGATGCGTCCTAAAACTACGTAGGTATGTGAACCAAATAGATAAATTAAGGGAGTATTACGGTATGAATCGAATGTTTGCAATGTCAGTATGTTTAATGAGTCTTTCCAGTTTTTCCATGATCCTAACCGGTTGCGGTGGTGGAGGCGGCGGAAGTGGAAGCGGAGGCGGCTCAGGTACGTCTCAAGCCACAGTTCTTTTTTCCGGCGGTTCCGGCGGCGCAGGTGCACGTGCATTTTCGYTCGGAGACGCTGATACAGGAAACAATCCGGCGGAAGTTAATCCCGCCGACATCGAAAGTCTCACTCTTACACTCACAGAAATCGTGTTCCTCTATGAAGGTCCGGATGATGGAATCGACGACGACGGCGACAGCGAAGATGTGCATGTCCGGGCGTCCTCCTTCGATCCGGCCACCGTTACCATTCACCAAGGCGAATCCGTGCGTTGGGAGTGGGAAGGAAACGGTCTCCACACTGTCACCAGCGGATCTGCCGGCGCGCCCGATGCAGGGTTACTCTTTGATGAGTCTAAAGATACCGATGGGAACATTGTGGAAATCGTGTTCAATGAAGTTGGTACGTTTCCCTACTTCAGCGATACGGATGCCGACATTGCCAATGCCATGACCGGAACAGTAGTTGTAACCCCGGATGACGATAGCGATGATGATGACAACGAAGACCACTCTCGCAGCATTCGGAGCGGCGAGGACGATGACATAACACCGATCACCGTATTTACCGGAGCCATCGATATTGATCTTGTATCGCTGACACTGTTGGATATTTCTTCGTTGATCACCGAAGTAACATTACCTGCTGGCGAGTATAAAGGCATGCGGTTAAGTATTGAAAATCCACGTCTGGTACTGAAATCGGATCCAGCAACGGTCATAACCGATATTCGCATCACCGGGAACGGGCGCCTGTTCGTCAAGCATGAATTTGACCWGGACGTTGGTGAAGATGCGCTGGTTACTGTTCATTTTGGCGGTATTCATCTCAACGAGACGACCCCTGGCACGTATGTGCTTCTGCCCCGGTTGAGTATTTCTGACCGTGACGATTCGCCGGAAGTCGAATTTGACGGCGTTATCGCATCCATTGCAGCCAACCGTCAGAGTATGGTGGTTGACCTGGATAACGGGTTCACGTCTATCACCGTTCGGTTTACTGAACGCACCAAAATTCACGCGGAAAATTCAGACGTGCGCCTCACCGTCGACGACTTAGCTGTGAACATGCAGGTCGAGGTGGAAGGCACACCCAACAGTGATCGTTCGGTCACAGCTAAGGAAGTGGAAATAGAAAACGAACGCGGTGAGATCGAATTCAACGGGGTCGTCGCTTCCGTTGCTTCGGATGGATCAAGTATGGTGATCGATCTGGTGAGACGATCTGTCGCCGTTACGGTTCTCTTGAATGATGACACATTCATTCATAACCACGGATTCGAAACACCCTTAACCGCAGCGGCATTGACACCCGGCAAGGTCGTCAAAGTAGATGGGACACCCAATGGCGACGGTACAATAACCGCCAAAGAAGTGGAAATCAGGGTACAAGACGAATTCACGGATATCGAATTTCACGGCATCATTGCCTCCATAGCAACAGATGGTCTGAGCATGGAAGTAGAAGTGGTGGATGGGTTCGTCTCGATACCCGTCGTCTTGAACGGCAGCACGTTCATTTATGAGGAAAAGTCCAATGTAGCTCTCACCGTCGCCGACCTGGAAGTGGGTATGCAGGTTGAGGTCGAGGGAACGTCCAACAACAATGGTTCTGTTACGGCTGTCAAAGTAAAAATAGAAAACGAAAGAGATTGATCGCCGTTTATCACTAGTCGATATTTCGGATTTCAACGCGCCCTGCACATATAGACTATGTGCAGGGCGATTTTTTTCGCCGCTGCGATAAACACAAAAAACCGCCCGGCGCTGTCGGAAGCACCGGGCGGGTCATTATTTGCTACTATTCAAAAACGCATGTCAATCTGATCGGATTACTTGATGAACAGCATTTCCTGATACGTGGGCAGCGGCCATAAGTCGTCTGCCACATACCCTTCCAGCGCATCGGCAAACTCACGTACTTCAACCATCTTAGGCAAAACTTTGGTGCAGTAGTATTTTGCATCACCCAGCATGGATTTGCCTGGAACATTACTTTTGAGATCTTCCAAATCATTCAGCCCGTCCTGCAAGCCTTTGATAAACGCCGTTACCTTGTCTAACGTAATCGTATCCACGTCCACATCCACCGCACGCAGACTCGCGGCACTGTTCGCCAGTTCACTCTGAAACCGAATAGCGGCAGGGAAAATCATAGTCCGCCCCATTTCCAGAGTCAGGTTCGATTCCACATTTACAGTCATGCAGTATTGCTCAAGGTAAACCTCTTCGCGACTCTCCAGCTCGCGCTTGGTCAATACTTTGTGCTTCTTGAAGATGGCAATGGTTTCGCGGCTTGTGATAGCCGGCAGCGCATCTACGGTCGTACGCAAGTTCGGTAGTCCACGTTTCGCCGCTTCCTTATGCCATTTATCTGCATAGTTGTCACCGTTGAAAATAATGTTGCCGTTTTCAACCATGATTTCTTTCAATACGGTCTGAATCGCCGCATGCAATTTCTTTGGATTTCCCTTGGTAGCCTTCTCCAGCTTCCCGGCAATGTAATCCAGCGAGTCCGCAACAGCGGTATTCAACGCCACCTGCGGTCCCGCAATCGAAGCACTGGATCCTACTGCACGAAACTCGAATTTGTTACCGGTAAAGGCAAATGGGCTTGTGCGGTTACGGTCGCCAGCGTGCAAGGGAAGGGTAGGCAGCGAATCAACCCCAATTTGCATCGTACCCGCTTTTTTGGAACGCTTTGCGCCGCCCTTCTTGATTTGAGCGAACACATCGGTCAGCTGATCTCCCAGGAAGATAGAAAGAATAGCTGGCGGTGCTTCGTTGGCTCCTAATCGGTGATCGTTTCCGGCAGACGCAATAACCGCCCGGAGAAGATCGGCGTGACGGCTCACTGCACGAATCACGGCGCCACAGAAAATCAGAAACCGTGCATTATCATGAGGCGTATCACCGGGTTCAAGCAGGTTGCCCACATCTTTACTGCCTACCGACCAGTTCAGGTGCTTACCCGATCCGTTCAATCCGGCAAAAGGTTTCTCATGCAGCAGACACGCCATACCATGACGCGCTGCCACTTTTTTCAACATGATCATGGTTATATGCTGATGATCCGTACCCACGTTGGCGTCTTCATAAACCGGTGCTAATTCGTACTGACCCGGAGCCACTTCATTGTGTCGCGTGGTAACCGGAATCCCCAGTTTATAAAGTTCGCGCTCCGCGTCACACATGAAATCAATCACACGTTCCGGGATATGCCCGAAATAGTGATCATCAAATTCCTGACCTTTTGCCGAAGCGGCGCCAAACAATGTCCGACCTGCTGCAACGAGATCAGGACGAGAATAATAAAAATTTTTGTCGATAAGAAAGTATTCCTGCTCTGCCCCGGCAGAAGACTTTATGGGAGCACCGCCTCCATCACCGAAAAGTTCCAGGATACGCTGGGACTGTTTATCCAACGCCTGCATGGAACGCAGCAGCGGCGTCTTTTTGTCCAGCGCTTCGCCTGTCCAGGAAACAAACGCTGTAGGTATGCACAAGGTGCGCCCGTTGGCATTTTCCATTAGATATGCCGGACTCGTTACGTCCCAGGCCGTGTAGCCCCGCGCTTCAAACGTAGCGCGTATGCCACCGGAAGGGAAACTCGAAGCATCCGGCTCGCCCTGAATCAGCGTCTCGCCGCTGAATGCGCAGATAGCCGTTCCGTCGCTGTCCGGAGACAAAAAGGAATCGTGCTTTTCTGCTGTCAGACCCGTGAGAGGATAGAAAACGTGGGTGTAGTGGGTGGCTCCCTTTTCTACAGCCCAGTCTTTCATCGCTGCCGCGACTACATTGGCCGTCGCCGAATCCAATTTGGCACCTTCATCAATGGTATTCAGGATAATCTTGTACACATCCCTGGGGAGACGTTCCTTCATTACCGTCTTGCCGAATACATTCACCCCAAAAACTTCCGCCGAAGAGATGTCCATGTCAACATTCCCTTGGGACAATTCCGTATCAATAACGGCGTGAATAGCCGCCAAACGTGCAGTGCTTCCACTCATGGTATACCTTGCTCCTCTTTCGTCCGTCCATTAAATTCGTGTAGCAATACCCGACATAGGGTCGAATATGAGAACTTGTAAGGTAGCAAACTTTGTGCCTGTATTCCAAAGTTTTCTGGACTAGCGTTAACTCATTTAGGTAAAATGTGTTACCGATATTTATCTACCCAATACCGCCCACAGTTTTATACCGTAATGTAGATTGTTGCAATTTATCCTACAAATCCGTATGGTTTTAGGTCTGCACCATATCATTTCCAGCCTGGATTGTCTTAGGAATAAGGGCAGTAAAATTCAAAACAGCGTGGTAAAGCGGTATACTTGGATGGAATGAATTGAAAATGCTCACAAGGACAATTTAAGAAATGCTGAAACTTTTGAATGGCGCGCAACGAAAAGAATTACGAGCTCAGGCCCACCATCTGACACCTATCGTTTTAATTGGAACGAAGGGGGTGACAGAAACGGTAGTGGAATCTGTGAACCAGGCACTGGAAGCCCATGAGCTGATAAAAATTAAATTTAACGACCACAAAGATGAAAAACGTGAACTCACGGATAAAATCGCCGAGGCAACACAGTGYGAAGTAGCAGGGCTTATGGGAAACGTAGCCATACTATACCGGGCAAACGCTAACCCRGAGAAACGCAAGATCACCTTTTCTACATGAACCGCGACGCAGGCATCAATCCGTTTCGACAATCATGCCGTCTTTAGGATGAGCAAATAGCCACTCGATCACTTCGCTGCTGAAAGTATCCGAAATTGCGGGGATATGTGATCCACCTTCAATGGTCCACAATTCTACAGCACCGCCGCGATTGCAATCATTGGTATACCGGGTGACATGAGTCTCTTTGCCTTCAATACGTCTGTCCAAATCAAGCGTCTTTTCTATAGGCTTCGCTTCGGAGGCACACCCATTATAAGCAGCCCATAATTTAACACTTCCTTCTGCACCTGGGTACTCTTTGTTACCGATATCACTGCCTTCGTAACTGATGGTGCCATCTTCGGTGCCGTGAATCTGGAGTATACTCACCGGGGTTGCAGGAGCTTCCCGATCCAGCGTTGGCATAGAAGCTCCGGCCAGGCTCACAATAGCGGCAATGAGGTCCGGGTGATCATACGCCATGCGATACGACATGAAACCGCCGTTGGAATGACCAATGAGAAAAATCCGCTTGCTATCAACATTGTAGTCCGATTTCACCTGTTCAATGAGAGTTCGCAAATAAGTCGAATCATCAACGGAGCTGTTATGAAAGTTGCAGCAGGCCTCCGTTGCATTCCAAAACTGACTTTTACGTTTGGAATCCTCACGGGTGCCATCGGGGGCCAGAAAAAGAAATCCGTACGTATCAACCAAATTACTGAATTTCATATAGGAATTCTGATTCTTCCCGGTAGAAGTATACCCATGAAGCAATACCACCAAGGGCGAAGAAGTATCGGCATTATATTCAGATGGAATATACATGGGAACAGCACCGCGTCCCACATCGATACTGCTTTGTTCAGAAGCCGATACGGCAGCATGACATGCCAAGAGTACAATACAAGTTTGGGCAATCCGTTTCATGGAGTCATCCTCGATGTTTTGGAGATCACTAAGTAATTCTACTTCTAAAAAATAATAGTATACACGAATCCAATTTTATCTTGTTCATTGAAGCTGTGGAGTTAGACTAATTATTGGCCCGAATCAATGGCTTTCCGGGCGATTTCATCCATTTTCTCCGGTAAAAATAGTTTGAGCCACCGCCCCAGCTTGCCCCTGGAAGATCCTATGACCAGACGTTTGCGTTGTTCCATTCCATCTATAATGAGCATGGCACATTCACGGGCGGACATAACATTTTCTTCTTTCAACGGCGTATCTACCAGAGGAGTACCATCCCCTTTCAGGGCGCGTTTGTGTATCTGGGTCACTACGAAATCAGGCGCAATCATGGTCACGTCTACACCCGTGCCTTTCAACTCAATACGAAGGGAATCGAAAAATCCGAATTGAGCATGCTTCGACGCCGCATACCCCGTGCGTGTAGGTACACCCGTCATTCCGGCTATGCTGGATATCCCCACGATAAGTCCTCTGGATTCTTTCAGATGAGGCAGCGCATGGTAAGTGCAAAATACTCCGCTGAGATAATTCAGCCGCATGAGGTGTTCGAAAATAGATATTTCCTCCACGTTTTCAAACAACTCCCACATAGTCCCGCCTGCATTATTTACTAATACATCCATTCCGCCAAAACGCTTTACCGCCTGCTCCACAAGATTCTTGCAACCGTCTTCCGAAGTGACATCTGTCGGCACAATGAGCGTCTCCGTACCCAGTTCCTCACACTCAGCAGCAATCGATTCCAACCGTTCACGGTTTCGGGCAGCCAGCACCAGCTTAGGACGTTGCGGAGCCAATTCCAACGCTAATGCACGACCGATACCCTCGCTGGCACCGGTGATTATAATGGTCTTATCCCTGAAAGAACTCATCGCGGACTCCTTGATCGTCTCCACATCACCACATACTATCAGATGTTAACCCGGTGATTTCCAATACCCGTTCACAAAGCGTCTATACAGCATAACGAACGTCAATACAGGTGCAATTACCCATGCTATCAGCAACCCACCGGGATCCATATTGAATGAAACCAACAACACATACGACAGAGGAACCAGCACCAGCCATTGAGACATAAACATGATTCGCGCGATGGGCTTCGTGTCTCCTGCCCCGCTTAATATACCTTGTACCCCGATGGCCAATGCGCTAAAAAATTGTCCCACGGCGAACCAACGCAGTACCGTGGTACCAAGCTCAGCTCCTTTTGCGTCTACAATAAAAAAGTGGGAAATCGGGCCTGCCCACAAAAAAACGACACCACAAAAACCAACCATAATGCCCCCCAAAAAAAACATCCCACTCCGGCCAATCTTCTCCGCCTCATCGACCTTGCCACGTCCAATGGCATCACCCACCAGCGTTGCCAATGCAACTTGAAACGCCAGGGCTGGCAGTACCGCAAACAATCGAATCTGAAGGCCCAATCCTATTGCAGCATGTATAGTCTCACCGAGCAGGCTTAGCCCGGCAATGGACAAAAACACAATGCGCGCGCCGTTACGATGCAGCCCGGCAACRGCCAAMGGCATYCCTACCTGAAGAATACGGCGTATAATTTCYAAATCGATMYKGAWCAATTTGTTCAAGGCAAGTCGGGTTCGATGGTGCCCGAAAGCCAACGCACTCAGGAAAACGACGGACCCGCCAGCACGTACGATCAATGTTCCAACAGCCGCTCCCTTCACGCCAAGCCCGTCTATATTTCCGTAACCGTGGATAAAAAAATAGTTGAGCGGAATATTCAGAAGGGCCATACCAATAGCTATTTTTAGAGGGAGCCAGGTGTTTTGCGCGGCACGAAAAATAGCGGCGCTGACGGCGTTTAACCCGAGAAAGGCAAGACTTATGCAATAGATACGTAGATATCCAATGGCAAAATCAGCCGTTTCCGGTGATGCCTGAAAAAATGCAAGTAACGCTGGACTGAATAAATAACCCAGCATACCGAGACATGTAGCCAAAAACGTAACAATAAGAAGGCTCTGYGCAACRACCTTCTCCACAYRYCCTRCATCGTTTTTCGCCAGRTTTTGACTTATGAGCATAACCACGCCCATAGCAACTGCCAAAATAATCGCTTCGAAGAGGAAGGTTACCTGACGATTTAATCCCAGCGCAGCCGTTGCGGCGGACCCGAATGAACGCACTATGAATAGATCGGTTAACCCCAGTCCCATCTCGATCATGTTATACGCGATGGTTGGAAAAGCGAGTACCGCTATCTTTCGATAAATACTATGGTCAACGGTACGTGTAGTCATRGACAATGGCCACCCAGGCAAGGCAATTTAACGAGCAAATACACTAAGCACGTACGGTTCGATACGTAAATTCACTGGATACATTCATTGCATCTTCGATAGCTTTTTGAACCAGAGCATGATCCGGAGATCGGTCACAGATGGGATCGGTGCGGCCTGCATCCCCTGCCAAGAGAAAAGCCTGGCATCGRCATCCGCCAAAATCAATCTCCTTCATATCACAACTTTGACACGGTTCAGGCAGCCAATCGGTACCGCGAAATTGATTGAATACCTTGGAGTCATTCCATATAGACTCCAGGGACTCTCCCACTACATTTGGAAACTCCAGCCCCGGTATTTCCCGGGCGGTCTGACACGGCAGCACCGCGCCATCGGGAGCAATCGTTATAAATTGATTCCCCCAGCCTTGCAAACATGCTTTGGGTTTATTCTGAAAATAATCCGGAAGCACATGCAAAATGAACATTTTACCTCTGGTTTTTTCGACATACTGTGCAGCGATATTCTTTGCCTCTTCCAATTGCTGGCGCGTGGGCAGCAAAGCGGCTCGATTTTCAAATGCCCAGCCCACATATTGAACATGAGCGAGTTCGATACGTTCCACACCCCAATCACATGCCATATCCAATAATTCCGTCATCCGATCCAGATTGTGACGGTGCAATACAACATTTAATGTAACGGGAAATCCAATTTTCTTGGCGATAGCCACAGCGTCGCATTTTTGCTGGAAGCTCGCCGTTCCGGCAATCAGGTCATTTCCTTCTGCATTGGAATCCAGCAAGCTGACCTGAAGCGCGTCCAGTCCTGCCTCCCGCAATTCTCGAAGGTTCTCCTCATTAGCCGTGAAGGCGCTCGTACTTACATCCGTATACAAATCAAACGAACGTGCTGCACGAATCAATTCAGCCAGATCGGGTCGGAGTAACGGTTCACCCCCAGAAAAATGGACGTGGATAACACCCAATGCTGCCGCTTCTTCCAACACGCGTATCCACGTCTCCGTATCGATTTCATCTGAATACTGACCCATGTGCAAGGGGTTGCTGCAATACGCACATCGCAAGGGACAGCGATACGTAAGCTCTGCGCACAGCGACATGGGTCTAGGCGTGGTCATCGGTCAGCAATCCGTGGTTGTATAGACCTTCCAGGTAAGACAACACATCCGGCCCTACATCGGCTCCATCAAAAAGGCGACTCAATTCCTCTATGAGCGAGTCCGTGGAACGGCCGTCGAGCAGCTTAACAATACGTGCACCTGTTTCATTCAACACCAACACACCTTCGGGATATACCACTTGATGTTGGTCTCGAATTTTATCCCACCGATACCGTGCAAACGACACAAGTTGAGGGCGATTTATGTTGAACGTATCATTCACTTTTCTAATACCGCCCGGGTGGGTGATTTAAAATGATAATACAACGCATCCAGTTGCGCCCAGAGAAGATTRCATTTRAAYTGTACTGCCGCGACCGCTTCCCGTTGAAGYTCYGGGGTGTTRCAATATTCGTGTGTAATCGAAAGGCCGTGATCGCAATCACGAGGCGCCTGCTCCATTCGAACACGCATGTAGTCCAAGGCTTTCGGGTCTATCCATTTATAATGTTTTTCAAATGCCGCCAACCTGGTCTTATGAAGTTTTGGAGCGAACAATTCTGTCAACGACGAAGATATACCGATAAACCAGGGCTTCGTGCGCACGAAATCCAGGTAAGCATCCACGGCATATTTCGTGCCCGGCAGCAGATTTTCATCCACCATGTCGCTATCACGAGATAGACCCATGGCCTCSCCCATCACCAGCCATTTTTCWATACCGCCGATCTGATCCGGAGTGCCGTCATGATCGAGTATCCGTTGAATCCACACCTGGCGTATATGTCGATGGGGAATCCGGGACAACAAAATGGCATCCTTGACGGGTATATTTTTCTGATAATAGAGACGATTAACACACCACGTCCGCAACTGCTCCTCATTGAGTTCGCCATGATTCATGAGCTCATGAAACGGGTGCTTGTCATGATATTGATCTACGCCAACCYGCTGCAGGTGCGCGGTAAATTCATCAGTTGACCATAGGTTCATCGATTTATCTCCAACGTGATGTACAGTGTCTATAGTAGCAGGTGAAACCCGGTTCGCGGAGAAAGGGAACCACTAAATTTGGAATAGCTCACCATCGGCMCCRACWCGGATCCCCGCATCATCCAATATTTTTCKCTCAGGAGATGTGCGATTCAGCATGGGATTGGTGTTGTTAATGTGAAAATACACTTTSGTATCAGCCGATTTAGAGCGAAGCCATTCCAGCGTACTATCATCCCCGGTTATAGGTAAATGTCCCATGTCCAGTGCATTGCGCGTGCTTAATCCAAGATCCACCATCTCTGACACAGTCCAAAATGTGCCATCCATAAAAATAATGTCCGCCCRATCAGCCGCTGCATCAAGCTCATCTGAAATTTCTTCCACACCCGGAGCATATAAAAACATGCCCCCCGTATCGCGATCTTCGATGAGCAGGGCAACCACAGAACCCGCTGTATCTTCTTTCCATTCACCTACATAAATCGGAGGATGTGCAGGCTGATCAATGGTGGATACCCAAAGCGAGCTGGGTCGGCCGTCCACATTGGTAAGATTGATCGCCTCACCGAAATGTAAATCGCTCCAGGGGCGCGGACGAAAAGCGGACAGCATGGGTTCAACAGGGAATTTTTCCTTTAACCAGCGTTTCACGATGGGCGTAGAGTACATTTGGAAAAGAGTACCCTCGCGCAAGAAGAGAAGTCCCGAAGTGTGATCGATTTCCGCGTCCGTCAATACACATCCAGCAATGCCGGTGGCTCGTGAATCATCACCTTGGGGAGTCAATGCGGGAAAATCGATAATCTGTTGGCGGATATCAGGAGACACGTTCAACAGATACCAATCCGAGCCGTCAGAACTGACAGCGACACTGGATTGGGTTGCAGGGGATATATTCGGACTGCCTTGGCGTACCAAGACACAGTTGGAGCAGTGACAGTTCCACTGAGGAAGACCTCCGCCTGCCGCTACTCCAAGAATGCGTATTTGCATACTCGACTACTACACTATATTTGGTGCTACGTTCGGACTAAAAATCGAACGTAGGATCTGTCGAAGTTTCGTCGCCTTCAAAATCATCCGTGTTGGAGTATGAAGAGCACTCCATTGCCAGCGAAATGTCTTTAAACTTAGGTGTTTCCCAGCTCATAATTTTCTCCTTGATAAAAATTAAACAACATTTCTTTATATCCAAACTATCCCGTAGAAGATATCTGAATATAAAGTACCCTGAAACAATCGCATATTTACGTGAGCAAAAGCAAGAAAACACTCAAAACCTTCATTTATGGTAGAAGCAAATAGAGGAATATTTTTAAATATTTAAAATAAGTTCAATGGGCAGGTCGCGCTCTATAATTTATATGAGAATAATAATAAATACTATTATATTTATCATTTACTCTATATTCGAATACACATTTAGCCCAATCCGTCCGGACGTGTATTCTTTTGCAATAGGACTGACTTCATTGGTACATTGTTTTCATGACGATTGAATGGACACCGCTGATTTGGAATTACTGCCCCAATTGTAGCTTTAAGCTGATTGAGGCACACGACGGCCAATCTATTCGTCCCCATTGTCCGGACTGTAATAAATATTACTATTATAACCCCGTGCCAGCTGCATGCTGTTTCCTCACCAATGAAAATGATGAATTGCTCATGGTGCAGCGCTCCGTAGAACCCCGAAAAGGACTTTGGACCATGCCCGGAGGCTTCGTCGAATCCGGCGAAACCACAGAAGAAGCTGCCCTGCGTGAATTGGAAGAAGAAACGGGACTGCGCGGCACCGGATTACGACTCCTGGGCACCAGCACTCGCGCCAGCAAGATATCCGGCGGTGTCATCGTCATCGCCTACGCCGTGGAATCTTGGGAAGGGGAAATGGAAGCCAAGACCGATGCCATGGATCTGGGTTTTTTTAGTCGGGACAAGCGCCCTGATATAGCTTTTGAAGTCCATGAAGAACTCATCCAGACCTACGATAATCTCCGTCTTGATGGACAGATATAGAGATACAAAAAACCCACACTACTCGATATTATCTCCCCAGCCGTTCTATGATCATGACAGGAAAGTTGCACCCCAGCTGTTTTTTCGCTAGAATACTCGTTCATGCCGCTGCGAGCTGTCTATGGCTCGCAGTTCTCATGTGTACACGGCTGGACGGGTAGCTCAGTTGGTAGAGCATCGGACTTTTAATCCGGTGGTCGCGGGTTCGAGCCCCGCCCCGTTCACCATTTTTATACTCGCTATCGAATGGTAAATTCAGCCACTACCGCATTGTGATCGGATAGCGCAACGATACTCTCGTCCTGATACGGTTCCACCCAAGTATCAATCGGCTCCAACGATAAGGAAGCTGATTCACCGGGACCGTAGAACACATAATCTATTCGGTTACCCAGAGCAGCAGGGTCCTGTTCCGTCGTCCCGCCAAGTGCCTCCCCTTTCAATTCCCTCCACACATCAATGATCGGGATTGGCCGGGATTGATTCAGTTCATGAAGTAATTGTGAATATTGGGATTTCGGTTTTGACCAATTGGACGGTTTCCCATTCGTATTCAGATCACCCAAGAGCAGCATAGGGATATTCGGCATTCCCACACGCTTGATAAATGCCGCCATTTCCGCATATTGCAATGGACGTTTGTCCCGCGCAGCAGCTTCTATATGAGTGACAAAAATATCCAGGCTGCTTCCTTCATCCTTGCCGAGCATCAGCCGGGTATGAATGACCCCCTTCGCAGCCAGGCCGTCTGCATTAAAACCATACTCTTCCATCGTACTGAAATTCTGGAAGACGACCGAATTTGTCTCCGTAATGGGATAGCGGCTGATGACAACACACCCTCCTATAGCAATGTGCCCTGCTGCCGGAGGACTTTCGAATACATGGGCTTCGCCTCCCCAAGCCTCTCGCACCCCTTCAATAATAAACTGCCGCCAATGATCGTCAAACATTTCCTGCAACGCAATCACATCATACTGGGCGATTTCTTCGACGATCCTGCTGGCGCGATATCCCGTATTGGGACGTTTGCTATTGGTAGCGGCCAACCCAGGTAAAAACTGTACGTTATATGTTATGACTCGAAGCTGCTGAGACGAATTCCCTGATGACATATTAAGTGCAAGAGGCACAAGGAGAATGACTGCCAACACACCAATGCCCCACTTCATATAGCTATTCATAATCCTCCTGTCTTGAAAAGAAATTTTTCAACTACACCTTAATTTTTCAGCCCCATATTCTTGAACAAGTACATGCCTTCTTTCCCCGGAGCGAGAATATCCTTCCAGCCATTCCCATCGATATCGGCTATCCACAAATAGATGCCTGTACCACTGGTGCTTTCTGCCGGGCCGTAGTCCAATGTATGACGAACAAAATCGCCTCCATTCAGGTCATAGTAATACAGACCGAGAGGCTCGTCCGCACCTGGATCGTTTCCCGAGTGTGCGCGCCACCGTTT
>NVWG01000046.1 GCA_002746185.1 Candidatus Hydrogenedentota bacterium | reverse complement strand
ACACCTTTTTTTACTGTAGTGAATTCACAGCACAAGCCATAAATGTTAACCAACCTTTGTGTATTTCTTTCGTCTAAAAGATTATGAACAGGTTCTTAAATGTTTCAATCATTTTTATGTTCTTTTAATGTATAAATTTTTAGCTACTGATTCGGAAATTGAACCTACCAATTTCCCATTAATTGAAATACTCATAGACCTATCGAAATCTATAATTTCTTCTACTCTAACTTTAGCCCCTAAAATCAATTTCATTTTTTCTATATACTGAAGAAAACTTGACGATGAATCTTTATAGTTTCTGAACCCGTAATCGCAGTGCGTTTCCGATTACGGAAACGGAACTGATACTCATGGCTGCAGCTGCGAGCATGGGGTTCAGCAGTAATCCGGTAATTGGGTAAAGGACTCCTGCTGCGACGGGTACGCCCAGTGCGTTGTAGATAAAGGCAAAAAACAAATTCTGCCGTATGTTACGCATTGTAAGTTTACTAAGTCTGTATGCGCGAATGATACCGCGCAAATCGCCTTTGATCAATGTTACCCCTGCGCTCTCCATGGCCACGTCGGTGCCTGTACCCATGGCAATTCCTACGTTGGCCTGCGCGAGTGCCGGAGCATCGTTTACGCCGTCGCCTGCCATCGCGACGATGTGTCCTTTCTCTTGAAGATTCTTCACGATTTCATGTTTTTCTTCGGGCAAAACTTCGGCTTGGACTCTGTCAATATTGAGTTTTCGGGCTACGGATTCTGCGGTCTTCGCATTGTCTCCGGTCAACATCACGATTTCTATTCCTTCGGCGCGTAGGTTGTTGATCGCATCAGCTGTCGATTCTTTGATGGGGTCGGAAACTCCCAGTAATCCGGTGATGGTGTTGTTCACTGCGACAAGCATCACTGTTTGGCCTTCGGAACGTAATTCGTCGGCATGTGCGTATAGTTTTTCATCGATTTGGATTTTTGAATCTTCCATTAAGCGTTTATTGCCGAGCAGAATTTCCTGATCTTTTACGATTCCCTTTACGCCCTTGCCGGTAATAGATTCAAATTCGGTAGTATCTGTCAGCTCTATTCCGCGTTCGAGTGCTCCTTTTACAATCGATTCGGCGAGTGGATGTTCGCTTCCTTTTTCCAGGGTGCCCGCCAATTGGAGTAGATCGTCCTGGGAGAAGGAGTCCACAGTGATGATCGAAGTCAACTTGGGCTTACCTTCGGTTAGGGTCCCTGTTTTGTCCACAACAAGTATGTCGACCCGCTCCATTACTTCCAAAACTTCTGCATTCTTTATGAGGACGCCCGCCTTCGCGCCGCGTCCGGTGCCCACCATGATAGACATGGGGGTAGCGAGTCCAAGTGCGCAGGGACAGGCTATGATCAGGACGGCGACGGCATTTACGAGAGCATAGGCGAGCTTTGGATCGGGGCCCCATATCGCCCAAACGAAAAATGCGGTTATGGCGATGAGAATGACTGCTGGAACGAAATATCCGGAAACAGTATCGACGAGTTTTTGTACKGGTGCCCTGCTTCGTTGTGCTTCGCTCACCATGTGAACGATTTGCGCCAAGAGAGTGTCGCTGCCTACACGGGTTGCTTCCATCTGAAAACTGCCTGTTCCGTTCACAGTCCCGCCTGTAACAGAGTCGTCAATCGTTTTTGCGACGGGCACGGGCTCTCCTGAGATCATGGACTCGTCTACTACGCTTCGACCGTCTTTAACTATCCCGTCGACGGGWATTTTTTCACCTGGCCGAACTCGAAGKTGATCGCCTGGATGGACATCTTCTAATGGGATATCTATCTCTGTKCCATCGGATTTAACAATTCGAGCWGTTTTTGGGGCTAACCCGAGYAGCTCTTTGATGGCRCTGGARGTYTGGCTGCGSGCKCGCAGCTCCAAGACTTGTCCTAATAACACAAGAGTGATAATCACTGCGGCCGCTTCAAAGTATAAGGCTACTAACCCTTCACTTGATCGAAATGATTCGGGGAATATGTCTGGGATCAGTATTGCCACGATACTGTATAAAAATGCGACTCCTGTTCCGATGGATATGAGGGTGAACATGTTGGGGTTCATCGTTCGTATAGATGCCCATCCACGAACGAATAGCGGAAGGCCGGACCAAAGAACGACGGGTGTCGCAAATAAAAACTGGAGCCATGCAATGGCATTGTGGTTGAGAATCTGCTGGACGGGTTGACCGGGAATGAGTTCGGACATGGCCAAAATGAATACAGGCAGTGTTAATGCTGTTGCGAACCAGAACCGTTTGGTCATATCTGTGAGTTCCGTCGTGTCTTCTTCCACGGATGTATCTTTGGGTTCCAGAGCCATACCGCATTTCGGACATGTCCCCGGCCCTAGCTGTTCCACTTCTGGATGCATTGGGCAGATATAGAGTGCGTTCTCTGTGCCGGAAGCCGGCGCCTGCTCCCCGGCTTTGGGGTTTAGATAGGTATCCGGGTTGGAAACGAACTTCTCCTGGCAGCTATCGGAGCAGAAATAGTGCGTTGTACCTTCATGTTCGACGCGATGTGTTGATGTGTCTTCGTCAATGGTCATTCCGCATACGATATCAATCATCTTCTGTGCCTTTCGGGGTTGCTGCTTGCGCGAAGGGTATGCTGATATTGTATATCGCTGCGCATAATGCGCCGAACAGCCAACCAAGGAGCAGTGTTTGAAGTATGCCTAAAAGAGATTGCCAAAGTGGGATTTCCCACCGCATGATGGGCTCGAGGTCTACGCCGTGCATAAGATTATTAAAAAATCGAACGGCGAGTTCGTGGGGTACCGTAAACATGACGAATACACATCCTGCATAGGCAACTGCGCATGTTGCACCAACGGCGAAACCAAATCGTCTGATATCAAGTTTAGTGATCATGATGATTCCCTCCGAAGCCTGCAAGCATAAACATGTGGCAGGCGAACGCTAGCGTAATTGCTATAAACATCGTTGCTCCTTTTCCGACACCCAAGAGGGGCAGCAGGAAAATTAAACTAAGAGGAGTAAGACAGCACAGCAGCATTTTGATTCCGTGACTCATGACGAGTCCTCCTTTGTACGACTTGCAGTCGCATGCCCTTCTCGTTCATGTAAACACACTGAGAAATAGTGACCGAGCGCCAGCCCAAGAAACCCGACTCCGGCCAGCCCTTCCAGCCCGGTCAATATTTTTGCGAATGGTGRAACGGGAGCCWTGTCTCCATATCCGACGGTGGTAATGGTGATAAGACTCAAATACACAGAGTCAAAGTAGACGGAGTGAAGTTTCGCCCGATGTTGAGACAGCGTGGCGGGGGAATCTGCTTCCCATACAACGGCCATTTCTTTGAAAGATGCTGTGTCAGAACTGGCCTGGATTACAGCAAATGCCGTGGCGAATATTAGAATCAAGGAAAAATATGCTTCCAACAGCATACGCAGCAAAAACTTTTTTCGTTGCTCCAAAAGTCTACGTAGTACGAGGCAGACACCCAATAAAGGAATAAATACTCCGAGGGTAAATAAAATAATGAGAAACGCAGAACCCGGAACTGTCGCAATGTCTTGCGTGGAGTGCATCTCGACCTGCATATACAACAAGAGACTGCCGTATGGAATTAGCGAAATCAGTATAACGCTAAATGCGACATGCTCCTTGAAATATAGGGCTATTTTATGAATTCTCATGATTCTTATTCCGTTAGTCTATTTTTGGCAATCGACCTACCTTAAATTCCTCGATGGCTGAGAAAAGTGTGGGGACTACAAATACACTTATGAGAACCACGGTCATGCCTCCGAATGATGGGATGGCCATTGGTACCATAACGTCTGAGCCCCGCCCGGTTGACGTGAGTACGGGAATGAGCGCGAGTATCGTTGTGGCCGAAGTCATCAGGCAAGGTCGAATGCGGCGCTGGGCGGCCTCGATTGTTGCTTCGCGAACGGCCTGGATTGTTTTTGGCTTCTGTTTCTCGAAGGTTTGTTTTAGGTAGGTGCCGAGAATTACGCCATTATCGCTGGCAATGCCGAAGAGGGCGAGGAACCCCACCCAAACCGCTACACTGAGGTTGATTGGCCTGATTTGAAACAAGTCTCTCATGTTTACGTCGAAGATGGTGACATCCATAAACCAGGGTTGTCCATATAACCACAGCATTAGGAACCCACCAGCCCATGCGACAATGATGCCCGAGAAAATAAGCATTGTTGTCGATGTCGATTTAAACTGGAGATACAGAATGACAAAAATAATAAGCAGGGCTAGGGGAAGCACAACTGCGAGTCGTTTTTCTGAACGAATCTGATTCTCGTAATTCCCGGTGAAACGATAACTCACCCCTGAAGGGAGCACGAATTCTCCTGATTCCTGTTTTTCAATAAGATACGCCTGTGCTGCTTCAACGACTTCGACTTCGCTGAGGTCTTTTTGTTTATCGAAGATAACGTAGGCGACGAGGAAAGTATCTTCGCTTTTGATCGCCTGTGGTCCGGGGCGATAATAGATGCGGGATACCTGCCCCAGGGGAATCTGGGTTCCGTCTGGTGCGGGTACGAGTATGCGCTCCAAACTCTCGATATCATCTCGCAGCTCTCGGAGATATCGAACACGAACAGGATAGCGTTCCCGCCCTTCGACGGTGGTCGTTATTTTACGTCCTCCCACTGCAACTTCGATGACATCTTGTACTTGTCGGATATTCATGCCGTATCGGGCGATTGCTTCGCGGTCAATATCAATTTCCAGGTAGGGTTTACCGACAACACGATCGGCAATTACTGTCAGTGCGTTTACTTCGGGTACTTGTTTCAGAAATTTTTCGATCTGCATTCCGACGCTCTCAATGGTTTCCAGATCGGGGCCAAATATTTTTACGCCCATTGGTGCTCGCATCCCGCTTTGAAGCATCACGATGCGCGCGGCAATAGGTTGAAGTTTCGGGGCACTCGTCATACCGGGCATGGCAGTTACCCGCACGATTTCATCCCAGATATCGTCTGGTCGTTTAATGTGTGAGCGCCACTGTCTGAAAGGGCGGCCATTATCATCTTCAATTAGAGATCCGATTTCATCTCTTGCATAGTCGTTTTTCAGGGTATCGTATTTGTACTTTTTTCGTCCCCCTGATTTGTTCAGAATGTACTCAGGTTTGTAGTTGATTACGGTTTCAACCATGGAAATTGGTGCGGAATCCAACGGAGTTTCGGCTCGGCCGATCTTACCCACCACGGATTGGACTTCGGGAATGGCACGAATTGCCATATCTTGCTTCTCTAAAAATTCTACTGCTTTGCCGATCGGGGCGTGGGCCATCGTCGTGGGCATAAATAAGTACGAGCCTTCATCCAGGGGCGGCATAAACTCTTTCCCAAGTCCGGGAAATGCTGTCGATAATTTTGTCCACAGAACGGACTCTTCAATAATTTCTTGTTCGAGTCCTACTTTCGCTAGGGTCTTTGGTACGAATCCTAGAATACGATCTGTCCCGAGCCACGCCAGCCCCCCTATCAGGACAAGTAGGAATGGAAGTATCATGGAAAGTATTTTATTTTGAAGGCACCACCGGAGCATCGGTGTGTATATCTGTTGAAATACGATGATGAGTCCTAACACACCACCTATAAGCATCACCACAAAAACGATGTTTAGTACACCTTTTTCCGGCCCAAGCGGTACCCAGCTGTTGGATAGAAACACTGCGACGACGAAAGCGACGATGATGCTGGTAATTACTGTTGCGAACTTATTTAGTTTCTCGGGCAGTTTATCTTCTGCGAGGCGATAGAGTCCTAGCATGATCAAAACGGATCCAATCATCCAGGAAACCATGTACCCGGTAATAGCGCCTGCAATGACTATCAAGGTATAGAATCCGATTTGCAGCAAGCGGGATGGCTTTTTCCCGGAGAGAAGGATGTGTGCTGCAGGGGGGATGATGGTAAGTGCAACAGTTATAGCAGCAAGAAGCGCGAAGGTCTTTGTAAATGCGAGGGGCTTGAAGAGTTTTCCTTCTGCCGCCTCCATAGTGAAGACGGGGAGGAAGCTTACAATGGTTGTGAGCACTGCGGTTGTAATGGCGCTTCCCACTTCGGAAGCAGCGCGGAATATSACTTCTAATCGGTCTTCATCCGGGTGYGCCTCATCGAGATGYYTTAAGATATTTTCYGATATGACTATTCCCATRTCGACCATSGTCCCAATSGCRATYGCAATTCCRGATAGGGCAACGATATTGGCATCCACCCCRAAGGTTTTCATTGCGATGAAGCACATGAGAACGGAAATGGGGAGCAGGCTCGAAATGAGAAAGGAACTTCGGAAGTGCATGACCATCACAAGAACGACGATGATRGTCACRAGAATCTGYTCGGTAAGTGCGGTGCKCAGCGTYCCCAGGGTTTCRTATATCAGCCCGGAACGATCATAGAAGGGCACGATTACAACTTGYGAAACAGTTCCATCTTCTAATGTTTTACGTGGCAGYCCAGGAGATATCTCCGCTATCTTGTCTTTGATACGRTTGATGGTCGCSAGGGGGTTTTCGCCGTATCGTGCGACAACGACACCGCCCACAGCAGCGGCCCCTCCTTTATCCAGTGCCCCGCGTCGCAGCGCGGGGCCCAGCGATACCGTTGCGATATKTCGGATCAATACGGGTACATTTTCTCTGCTCTTAATAACGGTATTTTCGATATCCTCGACGGTCTCGATGAATCCCARGCCTCGAACAATGTACTCWACTTCATTGATTTCAATGGTACGTGCGCCCACATCAACATTYGACATTCGGACGGCATTGTAGATTTCACCCAGGGTCACGCCGTAGGCRCGCATGGCATCCGGATCAACGTCWATTTGGTATTCTTGTACGAACCCGCCGATTGATGCGACTTCTGAGRCGCCTTCCACGCCTTGAAAGGCATACCTCACGTACCAGTCCTGGGTRGTGCGGAGTTCGTGTAGATCCCAGCCGCCGGTAGGATTCCCTTCGGCAT
Source organism: Candidatus Hydrogenedentota bacterium (assembly GCA_002746185.1). Classification (GTDB taxonomy): domain Bacteria; phylum Hydrogenedentota; class Hydrogenedentia; order Hydrogenedentales. The sequence continues at coordinate 20,046 of NVWG01000046.1, read as the reverse complement.
CTCTTCCTTCCAGGGTGTACCAGAATACTTGTCCCAGCGATGTAGCATCGGGGCCAAGTGCGGGCTTAACACCCTCTGGCAAGGTGTCGGGAGGCAGGCTGTTTAGTTTTTCCAAAACGCGCGTTCGAGACCAATAAAAATCCACATCATCTTTGAAAATGATATAAATCGAAGAGAATCCAAAAAACGAAAATGACCGAACAGTTCGCACACCCGGTATACCGAGGAGAGAAACGGTAAGGGGATAGGTTATCTGATCTTCTATATCCTGTGGCGACCGACCCATCCAGGGGGTGAATACGATCTGTTGATTCTCGCCGATATCGGGAATTGCATCGACAGGAACAGGATCGCGTGGAAGCGAGCCAACCTTCCAATCGAAGGGAGCAACCATAACGCCCCAAAAGCCAATAGAAACAAGGCAAAGGACGACAATAAGTTTGTTTTCAAGACAAAACCTTATGACTTTATCCAACATGGAGTATTCTTTTGGTTTGGTTTCCATTATTCTTTCTTACTCCTTAGTGATTATGACCGCCGGCAGATGCCGGGGCTTTAGTCGTCTTTGGGGCAAATTCGGTTATAACATTTCCGCACGTAGGCATATCTGCACCGAGGAAAGGATTTGATACGATACCTACATGTTGCAGCCAGGAAGCTCCATCATCGAATGCCATCGGACAATTAACCTCGATAATTGCCATTGCTCCGTTGTGCCCAAAGCGTTTTTCAATATCAATAAACGCATCTGAGATGACATCAAAGGCTTTTCGCACGGCTTCGATATCTGTCGCGTTTGCGAGATCGCCGGAAGCGGACTTCACTTGTCGGCTGACGCGCATCCACAGGTCATGTGCATCACCTTCCAGCAATGTCATATCGATACCGTCGATCTGATGGCCCATGTGTTGAAAGGCGTCTTTAGATTCCTGGTACTTGTCTCCTGCAAGTTCTTTTTGCGTATCGAAATATATTTTATAAACGGGTTCAAGAGCTTGTCGGAATGTTGCGAGATCTCCGCCTTCTTCAGGTGTTTCGCCTTCCATACTCAACATGCTTGGTTTTGCTTTAATTTGTAGCGCGCTGTCGATATTAAAGTTCCCGTTGGTGACGACGCGTTCCCCTTCAGTCAGGCCAGATTTTACGATATAATATGCACCAGCTCGGGGGCCCAGCACTATTTCGCGACCATCGAAGGAAGGTCGTTCGGCATTTGGARCGGCTACATAGACGATGGCACGGTGTCCGGTTTTCATAACGGCGGTGACAGGTACTACGATTGGTTTGGCGCTATCATCCGATTCACTGACATACCCAAGGTCCTCAGCTCGAACCAACTCCATGCCACAAACTCTGCAATCTCCTGCGTTATCTTCAACCACCTCTGGGTGCATCGGGCTTATCCATTTCCCAGCCAGATCTGAATTCATTACTCGGCCGCCTTTGGCGACTTTGGAATGTACTGTCCCGCGAACGAAGAGACCTGGTTTGAGTCTGCCATCAGAGTTATCAACATTTACGCGAATCTTAACTGTTCTAGTGACAGGATCCAGTATGGGGTCGATAAAGGCAATCACTCCATCAAAATGTTCACCGGGGTATGCCTCTGCCTGAATATCAACATGCTGCCCAAAGTGTATCCAAGGAAGGTCGGATTCATAAGCATCAAGTTTTACCCAGACTTTGGTTAAATCAGCAACGGTGTATATGTGACTTCCCGTCTTGACATAGTCACCCTCACTCAGGCTTTTCTGGACAACTACGCCGCCCAGGGGTGCCGTAATGAGCATGTGGTCTTCCGGGGWGCCTCTTTTTTCAATCGTTCCGATTTGAGTCTCACTGAATCCGAATAACCGTAGTTTCTCACGAGCAGATTCGAGGGCGCGTTTGTCGCTCTCTCTCAAGAATGTGCTTGATTCATCGCCAGACTTGGCTACTCGCCTGGCTGCTTCCAATAATTCTTCTTGCGCGGTAAGTAAATCGGGACTATAAATTTCTGCCAGGTGGTCACCTTGCTTTACCTCAATTCCCGTATAGTTTACAAATAACCGATCAATCCGCCCTGGAACGTACGAAGAAATGCTTCGTACCAATGTTTCATCGTAYTCTATCTTTCCAACCAAACGAATTTTCGCGTCCACAAACTTTCGTTCCACCAGCATCGTTTGGATTTCGGCTAGTTTCATATCTGCCGGTGACATTACAAGTCTTCGAGGCTCATCATCGTCTTGCCCCATCGTCAGCGGGATTAGATCCATGCCGCATAGTGGGCATTTACCTGATTCCGGCAACTGAATTTGGGGATGCATTGAACAGGTCCACACTTCCGGGCTTTCCTCTTTTGTTTCCTCGTGCGAGTCATGCTCTGACATAGTCATATCTGTTTCGTTCGAGCTAGTGGCAGGTTTTCCCATCAGAAACCCTGTATAAAACACCGCGCCAAGTACGGCAATGATCATTACCCATTTACCGGCGCTTTTGATGAGGGCGGTGGCCTTTTTTACATCGGTCATGACAAGGGTCCTCCAATTAGCATTTCTATATCTGCAATTCGTTGTTTGTGTGTCGCGACAAATCGCCAATACGATTTTTCAAACGCGAGGAGTTCGCGTTGCGCGTCAATAATATCCAGGAATGTTGATGATCCTGACTCGTACGATACTTCAGTCACCTCGAGAGCTTGTCTAGCCCTTGGAATGAGTGTCTTCTGATAGAGCGTGACTTGTCTTGCGGCATCTTCGACTTCATAGAGCTTTAATTCTATCTCTGATAACAAGTCGAACCGCTTCTGCCTGAGCTGATGGCTCGATGCCCTCTGTATTGCCTGCGCTTCGCGAATGCCTGCGTCATATTTATGCCGCCATATAGGCAAGCTGAATCCAATAGTAAATGCCCATGGATCGTCGCCGCTATCCGATGGCACAGTCGCTGTGACGGCTGATCCGGTGTCGATATACGTGACCCCCACCGAAAAATCCGGATAACGATCTAACCGAGCGCGTTCGGTCATCACTTCGGCCTGATTTATTTTTTGAAGGATTGACTGTAAGTCTGGATTGATGCGATCAAGCTGCTTCACGACATTGGCATGTTCTAATGATTGGATTGACCCTTCTTCCAAAATCGGCCATGGAAGAAGATCTCTTCCATCCATATTCATGGTGGACTTCAACCGGGCATTCACAGGTTCCTGAAATCCTTGAAGGCTCTCCAGGTCGTTCTCGAGCTTGCCGATTTCTACTTGGAGACGGATTAGCGGTCCTTGGCCTCCCCCTACCTGAATAGAGCGCTGGACGATAGGTTCGAGGGATCGAAGTAATGCCAGATTCTCCTCCAAAATTTGTACAGCTCGCCCTAGATACGCGTATTCCARATATGCATTCTTTACATCACGAACGATCTTCAGCTTCTTTGCCTCGACTTTCCACCACAGACTCTCGGCGGCAAAGGCACTTGTTTCTCCTTGCCGCTTTAGTTTTCCGAACCAGGGAAACTTCTGCGAGAGTGTAAACCGATTCTGCTGTGGACCGGTGCGGGTCTGTACTTCTTCGACAAAATACATCCATGAAAATTGAGGATCCGGTAGTGTTGTGACTTGTGGAATTTTCTCCATTGCCGCGACCCAGATTTCAAAGGAAGCGCGTAGTCCCGAATTATGTTGTATGGCGTACGTAATATAGTTGTCCATACTTCCATCAGTGATCGGCACCGGGGGCGTTTCCTCGGGAGCCRCTATTGCGTTCCCAAGGTCGCTGGGTATCGAAGTCACTTTCGGTGGCGRGTTCCAAATACTGCTTCGGTCGAGTGGTCGACTGTTATCGTTAGTCGATGCACRGCCCGCCAAGCTGATTAAGCTCAGGATAATAACGGTGTATCGCATACTATTTTCCTTCTTCATGAGAAGTAGTCCAATCCGAACACCAGGGATGCTCCCAGGTGACCTGCAATGGAGACGAGAATTGCGGATGCAAATAGCACTCCCCGAAAAACCTTGACCTTGGTGAAATCTGAACTTTCTTTCGCTTTAATTGCAAGAAAGGATGCCACGATTGCTACGATCATCGTGGCCACCCCTGTCCAACGATGAAGGGTGACCACTGAAATAGAGCCGATGGTCTCGCTGTATTCGGCACCCGATGCATTTATCCAGCCCAGCACGACTGCAGCGAACGCGCTTATTGAACCCAAGAACAAGCAGAATATTGTGACTTCGGAKATGCCGCTCTTCGATCTGACYATKGCTATGRTYTCGCTCAGCGCTGCAGCGATTAGTAACGCAATAGGGAAATGRACCACCATRGGATGGAATTTKCCTATGAATGWAATGRGGYTGAAGCCTTCATCTGCGGAACCGTGATCTACTGCATGGTCATGTGCTGGAGATTCATTTCCGTGCGAATCACCGTGCCCATCATCTGCGATAGCGCTTTCTTCGTGCGAATGGTCACTGTCGGTCTGCGCTATCGCGGTTGAGAAAAAAGACACGATACATATAAACGAAACCATGATTAGAACGCTCTTCCTAAGCTTAATCATTGTTCACCTCCCTTACACTGCGCCATCGGCAATATCTATATTGAGGATTACGTTTTTGCATTTAATGTTCGTGATTGCCTTCGTTCTTGCTTTCGGAACCTTCTGGCCTTGCTACATCGTTGCCCGCCCGTGCTTCCCGAAGAATGGACGAAAACTTCGCTGTATCTGCTTTCAACATTTTGATACAGCTTTTGCAGCAGACGCGAAATAATTGGTTTGCCACAACGACATCTATAGTCTTGCCATGATCACCACCCAATTCATCCCCGGAGACAAGACAGAATTCCAGTGGATAGTCGTCACCCTGCAGGGCGATAATGCTTGCGTCCATTTTTCCGAAAAATTCTTCGGTGTTGGCTTTGAATTTATCCGGGCATCCGGCACAACATAAGCGAACTTCGCGGCCATCCACAATTTCAATAATCGGATCACCCATTGAGCCTAATTCGGCACCTGTTACCGGGCAGTTGACTAGCGGGTAACTGTCTACAGCCGCGTGCGTGGCGTGACCGTCGTCATGTGCTGCTGAGCCGGAATCATGCGAGGAGTGGCCGTCGTCATGTACTGCTGAGCCAGAATCATGCGAGGAATGACCGTCTTCTCCATGATCGTGGGATCCTTCGCCATCTGAATGGGGCTCATGCGTTGTTTCTCCACTGTTTTCTTCGGCTGGAGTTGACGGTGCATCATCGGATGAAGAACAGGCTGCCAGGAAAATGGYTGCGATACTCAGGATAGCGAGGATAWARATKGWRTTTTTCATAGTATTGTGTCCCTTTTTTTCTGTCGACACTATTGTCGATAGAGTTATAGTTAGCGTTGGAGAATTTACGATCAGGCGTAGTCCGCCACTTCGCCGTTTGGAGTTAAGGAATGCGCAGTTTAATTGTGAATCTTTAGTTGCGAATCCCTAAAACTGGGGCGCGAACTATGTCAGAAAGACACAGTTGTAGATATAGATCTGCCCGTCTGGTCGAATTGGGCGTACGAATTTTGGGAATGGCAAATACACATTTTGCGCTATTTGCGAGGTGGAGTCATCATAAAATTGCGCCGAATAGGCATTTTTTAATGGTTTCGTATAGATGGGGACAGTTGAAGTGAATKTGGTGTCGTTTGAATTTATTTCACAACATTCGCATTGGCTTTCTTCGATATGACATATATCAGAGGATGAAGAATGTTGGGCATCTATCTTGAGAGCCGATGACGTTGAGTCGCATGCCATACCGTGTTGATCGGAAGATTCAGTAAGTGAGGAATCTGCCTCTTGATGATGGTCAGTGCTTCCACTGTGAGCCGTATCAACCACACAACACAAACACTCGGCCAAGCATGGCGCAAGGGTTCCAAAAACAAACATGAACGTGAGGGTTGACGCTAAAAATCTACGCGATTTCTTACCCCGGAACCATCTATTTATAGGGACTAATTTCATTGTCTTATGGTACATCAATTCTGCATCTTCTGCAATATTCATATTTTCGTTATTTATTCTTATATATTCGTCAAATGTCAAAAATGATGTCAATCATCGTAGATTTCTGATGTATATTGGTAACCTATGACCATAATTCGGATTCGTTTTTGAGTGCAGCAACCCCAGATTGTTAAAAAACACCTGCAAAGAGGCTTCTACATCCGCAGCTATCGTCTAAGTAGTTTTCCCATAAGCATTTTTAATCCGCGAATTTTTTCTATCCGTATATCACTGTATCCCTGAGCTTTCAGCTTCGAGAGTGCCGAACTTTCGTTGAGGGTTCTATCTAATAGTTCCTACGAACTCCTTGAGAGTGCCCGTATATACGAATATATCACTCCTATTCCGAAGCGTCGATTTATTATGACTTTATCATTCAGTAGACATCATGCCCATGTTCTCCTGTACTGATTCGAACTGCCGCCTCTAAACTGGAGATATAAATCTTTCCATCTCCTCTTAGACCGGTATGGGCGTTTTTTTGAATCGCGGAAACAACTGTCTCGGCAAGTTCATCAGGGCAGACAATCTCAATCCTTACATGAGGAAGGTAGTCAACAAGGTCCTCCTTGGAACTATGACTTGAATTTTTTGCCTTTCCTCGGCCGAATCCGCGCCCGTCGCTTACGGACATTCCGTTCAGCCCTTCCACTTGATGGAGTGCAAGAGTCACTTCGCTCAACTTGTGAGGTTTTATATAGGCTTTAATTTCTTTCATGATGTTTCCTCCTTTGAATCATCGATTTGTGCTACTTCAATATCCGAAAACCACCGATAGGCCGCCGGAATCACAAGAAGTGTCAGTATGGTTGACGTCACTAGCCCACCGATCACAACGGTAGCCAAGGGCCTCTGTACCTCACTGCCCGTTCCGGATGAGAACAGTAAGGGCAGTAATCCAAGACCTGTTGTAACTGCTGTCATTAAGACTGGACGTACACGTAGGCACGCTCCTTCAATGGAGGCTTTACTCACGGACATACCGTCGCGAACAAGTTGATTCATGTAGGTCACGAGAACCATCCCGTTTTCCAGCGCAATTCCAAATAGTGCGATGAATCCGACCGATGAGGGTACAGATAAATTCTGACCCGTCAACCACAACCCGACGATTCCGCCAACCAACGCCAGTGGAATATTCAGAATGATCAGTAGAGAATTCTTGATCGAATTGAAATTGCTGAACAGAAGAACGAATACAAGCAAGAGTGTCACAGGAACGACAACTGCGAGTCGTTTGTTCGCTTCCTGCTGAAGCCTGAATTGTCCGCCCCAGGTGACAAAGTAGCCTGTCGGCAGCGTCACTTCAGCATCAATCATTGCCTGGGCATCTTCTACAAAAGTACCGATATCGCGTCCAACGACGTTGCATTGAATCGTGATAAAGCGTTGATTTTTCTCTCGTGTAATCTGTCTGGGTCCTACGATTTCATCGATGGATGCCAGCTCACTCAATGGAACCTGTATTCCATCTGGAGACTTAATGAGGATATTTCGTATGGCCTCTATACTATCGCGGTATTCTGGAGCGAATCGAACGAGAATGTCATAACGCTGAATCCCTTCGAATATTTGGCCTGCGGTCTGTCCGCCAATGGATGCGGAAATAACTTGTTGAACGTCTTGGACGTTCATTCCGTAACGCGCGATGGCTTCACGTCTGATTTTGATGACGAGCTGGGGTGTACCGCTAACTTGATCGACTTGCACATCGGCAGCGCCTTCAACTTCGCGAACCACATCGGCTATCATATCGGCGGTGGCCTTGAGTTCGTCTAAATCGCCGCCGAACAGCTTAATGGCCAACTCTGCGCGAACGCCTTCGAGTAATTCATCAACAGCCATCTTTATCGGCTGCGTGAAGTTTGTAACGACTCCGGGAATCTCGCCAAGAGCTTCACGAATGACTACTTCAAGATCCTTTTGATTAGTGGCTGAAGTCCATTCCGAACGGTCTTTCATAACGATATACATTTCGGCTGAGTTTACAGGGTCTGCATGGGCTCCCACTTCGCCGCGACCAATGCGTGTCACGACTTGCACAACTTCAGGAACGCTCATCAGGCGGCGTTCGGCAACCATCGTTGTTTCGGTGCTTTGCCGCAGCGAAATTGACGGTGCCATGGTCAGTCGAACCACGAGTGTACCTTCTTGAAGTGTAGGGGTAAATTCAGAACCCAGTTTTGGGAAGATAAACATGCCTATACCGAGCAGTACGACAACCAGGAGTACCGCAAGAATCCGTGCTTTTACGAAAAGTTCGACGAGTGGTTTGTAGAGATAAATAAGAATGCGCAATACGAAGAACTCTTTTGCATTCTTTTTCTTTGGCTTGCTCAACAGGAATGAACTAATCATGGGAGCAATGGCCAGAGCGTAAATTAAAGAACCCGCCATTGCCAGTGACACGGTGTAGGCCAGGGGGCGGAATGTTTTTCCTTCGACTCCTTGCAATGTAAATAGCGGAAGGAATACGACGATGATTATGATTATCGCGAAGGTGATCGGTTGTCCCACTTCGAGACAGGCTCGACGAATGGTGTGAATTTTTGATTCGTCTTCCTTTGATTCTCGCAACAGCCGATCCGCATTTTCTACGACTACGACGGTGGCATCTACCATCATTCCTATAGCAATCGCGAGTCCACCGAGCGACATAAGGTTGGCTGAAATCTCAAAGTACCACATGGCTATACAGGCAAACAGGACGGAGAAGGGAATCGACAACGCGACCACTATACTTGGGCGAAATCCTCCCATGAATACGAACAAGACGATTGTTACTAGTATTATCCCTTGAACCAGGGCATCGGTTACCGTTTTAACACAAGCCTCAACGAGAGTCTTTTGATCGTAATATGGTTGTATCGTTACGCCTTCAGGGAGTGATTTATTGATTTCTGCGAGGCGATCTTCGACGTCGGTGATTACCGTCGATGAGTTCGTTCCGAAAAGCTTGATTACCATTCCGGACACAACTTCACCCGTTCCGTTGCGCGTTTGAACACCGCGGCGAATCGCACCGCCGATTTTTACCTCTGCGACATCACGAATATATACCGCAGTGCCGTCGAATGACTTTACCACTATGTCTTCGATGTCTTCGATTGACGTTGCGAATCCAATGGAACGAACTACGTATTCTTCTGCATTTTTCTCGATGTACTGCGCGCCCACGTTGAGGTTATTGGCCTTTACGGTCTCAATTAATTCTGATATGGATACGTCGTATCGGAGCAGTGCATCTGGTTTTACGACGACATGATACTGCTTCTCATAGCCGCCGATTCCCAATACTTCGGTCACACCGGTGACGGTTTGCAGATTGAATTTCACCAACCAATCCTGCATTCCGCGTAGCTCTTCAGCGGAGTATTGCCCTGTTTCGTCTTCCAGGTAATAAAATAGAATGAGGCCCATTCCTGTTGATATGGGCCCCATACCTGGTTCACCGAAGCCATCTGGGATCTGTTCCCGTGCTTCTTGCAGACGCTCGCCCACTAATTGACGAGAGAAATAAATATCCATTCCTTCTTCGAAATAGACATTTACGACAGACAGACCAAAGTTTGAAACCGAGCGGATATTTACCACACCGGGCAGGCCGTTCATGGATGCTTCGACCGGATAGGTCACGAACTTTTCAATCTCTTCCGGGGCAAGCCCGTCGGTGACCGTAAATATTTGAACCAGGTTTGGTGAAACATCGGGAAAGGCATCAACGGGTAATTGCCGATATCCGTAAATACCAGCAGCCATTACCATCAGTGCAAACATTGCCATTAGCAGGCGATTTTTTAATGAGAAATCTATAAGTTTTTCGATCATGTGAAATTATCCTTAATAGTCTAGTGGTTGTGTCCGCCGTCAGCAAATGCGGCCTTACCCAGTTCTGCTTTCAGATAGAAACCACCGGTAGCGACGTAGTGCTGTCCCGCTTCCAAACCGGACAGAATCTCCGCGCCTTGCATGTCCACTCGGCCAAGGGTAATATCAACGGCTTTGAACCCTTCTGCATCGCGAATAAATACTCTGGTTTCTCCGTCAATGGTCAGCAGTGCGGTTTTCGGAACCTTAATTGGTACGGTCATTTCATCGACAGCGACTTTTGCCGTGATGAACATGCCGGGACGCCATAGCGACTGATTTGTAGGCAGCACTATTCGCGCCAGCGATGTTCGTGTCTCCTCACCGACAATAGGTCCAATGTAGGATATGATTCCTTCTGTGTCAGGGATAGCGGTTTCGGAAGCGATAATGACTTTTTGGCCTTTACGAATTGACAGCAAATCTTTCGAATAGACACTGAGGTCCACCCAAACCGTAGAGAGGTCGGCAACCGAAAATATTTGGCTTTCTGCATCAATTGCTTCACCCAGTGTGATATGTTTTTCGATAACGGTTCCCGTGAAGGGAGCACGAACTTCAAATCGCGTGAGTTGTGTGTTCGATTCATTTTCTAACTTATGAATTGTTTCAATTGATAACCCTAATGCATACAGGCGCTGTTCTGAGGCTCGTAAATCTATTCGTCCTTTTTCGAGGGCATTCCGCGCTATGAGAAAATCCTGTTCCGCAGAAATTTTGTCTTTCCATAGCTGTTTCTCGCGTTTATAGGTCACCTCGAGCAGTTCCAACTGTGCGTGTGAAGCCAGGTGTTCGGCTTTGGTTTCGGCCAACTCCCGACTCGCCAATATCGCCATGACGTCTCCTTTTTTGACGATATCTCCCAGGTGGGCAGTGACTTCCTTGACAACGCCAGCGATGTTAGGAACGACGTGGGCCAGTTTGTCTTCATTTAGGCGAACCTCGCCTGGAAAACTTGCGTGAAATTCAAGTAAACCGGGACCAGCAACTTCGATAGAAATATTGAGTTCTAACAAATCCTTGTCGGACAGTCTCAATGATTCGTCGTGATCTTCATCATCACCATGCCCGTGCCCGTCGTCTTCAGCTTCTTCATTATGTCCATGCCCGTCGTCATTACCATGCTTGTCAGATTCCTCAGACTCGTCGTGGGCATGATCCTCGTCGTGTGACGTCGCCGCTTTTTCTTCAGCATGATCATGGTCATGATCGTCTTGACTAAACGTTGCCTGTGAAATAAATAGCACCGTTCCAAGAATCCCGAACGACAGTGCCGCCATGTAAAATTTTTTGCGTATATTCATTCTTACACTCCTAATTAGCTATGCCAGCCGCATTCGGCATGGCAGAGATATCAATTCCAGCTAAACGTTCCAATATGATTCGATCTTGGTGAAAAAAAACCAGCGCATTTAGGTATTGAACGCGCGCATCAACAAGCGTACGTTGCGCGTCCAGAACCTCAAGATAACCGAATTTTCCTGCGATGTACCCTTTGTTGATGTCGTTATAAGCGCTAGTCGCTTTCGGCAGCACTTCGGTTTTCAAACCTGCCATTTCGTTCTCGGATGCTTTCAGACTCTCATATATCGAATCGATTTGAGATCGAATTCTCGTTTCAGCAGCCCGTCTCATGGCACCGGCTTTTAGAACTTGATATTCTGATTCGCGAATGCGGCCTTTATTTCGATTGAATATTTTTAAGGGCACTGAGAATTCCAGGACGAACGTATCTTCGCGCGAACCGCTAAAGCCCGATCTCCCGTTTCCGATAAACTGAGGATTCGCTCCCAAGTCAAAGTTGCTTGTACTGCGTGAATTCAGGCTTCGGGCTCGATAACCAACGGTGACTCCTAAATCAGGTCTTCGTTGAGCTTTCTCAAGAACAACAAGAGAATCCAATCGGTTTAGTTCCGATGTCCAGAATCGAAGATCCGGATTATTAGTGACAATAGCTTTGAGTTCGTTAGCCGATTTCGTTGGAACCACGGCATCAAGCGCGCCAAGGGCATGGGAGAACTGCGGATTTTCCGAGCCCCAACTTGCCGCAAGCAGAATTCGAGCTGCATCAAGTGTACGTTGTTCACGTTCAAACGCAATGCGTGCCTGACTCACTTGTACATCGGATCGTTTTTCTTCGATTGGGGAGACTTGCCCTGCTGTAACGCGAGCAGATATGGCTTTCGCAATATCTGTAGTCAGCAGTAACGTTTCTTCAGCGAGCTGAAGGCGGTCTTGCGCCCCGAGGACCATGGTAAACAAAATCGCTGTTTCAGCCAGCACATCGGCTCGTGCGATTTCGTATTCACGATGAAATACGTCACCTTCGAGTTCTGCGGATCGTATACGTTTTATTCGTTTACCACCCAATTCGACGAGCTGCGAGATGCTAAGCGTGTATTCGGCATCGCTGAGGCCTGGTGAACCGCCGTCTTCCACTTCTCTGTCATCGCCAAATGTTGAAATCGAATCTGGGCCGTCGGTCAGGCGTATTTCTTCAATTTCGAAGGACAATTCCGGGTTTGGACGATAGCTTGCCTGCAGTCGCCTAGCTTCAGCAATGCGCGAATCCCACTCGAATGTGGACAGATCCGGACTCTGTCGTAGAGTCAATTCAAGCGCGTCAGTCAGTGTCAATGCTCCCTTGGGTTCACTATCTTGCCCCAGGGATGAAATTGAAAATGTAGAACAAAAAATGACAATACCGATTAGTAATCTATGCTTCGTCATTAAATGTTCCTGATCGCGCAAAAAGGTAACATGATTTTTCATACTATTGTCCCTTTCAAGGAAGGTAATCAAGAGAGGTTAAGCCCAGCGGAACACAATTCGGGCTTACGGGTGGTGAAGGAATGTACGGCTGACTAGATTAGCAGAAGGGTACTGCCGAAACCTGTGCTATCGATATCTCTTTGTAAAGACGAATATAAACGAAGGGTAGGAACTTTTCGATTCGGTGTGACTAAACTATCGTTTTCGGAAAATACATACGTTTGATACGTTAAAGGCGCAATGGTTGTGACTCTGATATTTACTTTGGATTCAATCGATTGTATTGCTACATCCTGACAATTACCACAATGATCTCCAGATGGTACTGGCGAAGCAGGATTAGAGGTCGTGCCTTTTTCATCATGAGCTTCGCTGTTCGCGATGGATCCACATAGACCAATTATTGATTGCTCTATTGCAACATGTCCATCAGTACCGAAACATAAAACACGATTGGGAATCGTGCCCCCCCCCGATGCAATATATAGTGCGATAGCGATTATCGATATAACACGTAATAACATATAGAAATCAGCCTAATTTTTCTGGGAATTCTTTACCAAAGGTACCATAGCAAGGAATTGTAAACAACCCTACGTCAGTCATTCTAACACATTTATCGAGCTTTTAGTTCCATCTCCGATTTATATGCTCCATCCTGAGTGACTATTATCTAAACAATATTACAAATAAAATATCAGGTTCTTTATGAATGTGGCTACTTTTTACTCTCTTTTGTAAGGGAGCAACTTGGTTTCGTTATCGAGAAAAATGTCGTGAACACTCTTTATGAGAATCCGCCAAATTATGCCTCTGGGAACTACATGTTTTGGTATTCGATTCAGGATTAAGCAGCTAGGACGAAATAATATCGTCTTCATTTCAGATAGAATTCACCGTCCAGGAATAAACAATCAAAGCTGGCTAGTCTTATAGAACTATTCAAAATGAGTGCCCTTTACCTCGACCAAGCGCGATGGGCATGCCCGGATATGCGATTCTCTATGGGGCATTGTTCGTTCCTTTTGTTGAGACATTGAAAATGATAGAATTGGTTCTGGATGCGGTTTTCTTAATTAAGCTGGTATTTTGACGTAAATTTTATTTGGTGTGCAGGATTTTCCCATCGGTGATTCGATTCGAAAATGCTAAGCATTGAGTTCGTATGTAAGTCCTTTTCCATTAACAAAACTGAAGGTGTTTACCATGAATTTTACATTGACCGATGAACAAGAGAAATTGAAAAACGAGTTCGATACTTTTTTTGAAACGGAAATGAAGGATGCGCCTGGAAAGTTTCTGAAGAACACGCTTGAAGCAACGTATTGTTCGGATGAATGCTTCGCGTTTCATAACAGTATGCAGAGAAAGATCGCGAAGAAGGGGTGGCTGACCATGGCTTGGCCCAAAGAGTATGGTGGTCAGGATGCCCCTATCATCGATCAGCTCCTCTTTAATGAATCGCTGGCGCATTACAGTTCCCCGGGCATCGACATTTTCGGAATGAAAATGTTTGCCCCAGCGGTAATGTTATTTGCGTCGGATGAACAGAAAGCACGTATCCTTCCTCCCATCGCCAATGGCGAAGTTTCCTATTGTCAGGGCTGGAGTGAACCTAACGCTGGTTCTGATCTTGCCTCTCTTAAAACGTCTGCTGTTAAGGATGGTGAATATTACGTAATAAACGGTCAGAAAATTTGGACCACCGGCGCGCATCGCGCGGATCACATGTTCTTGCTGGCTCGAACGGATCCCAGCGAGAAGCGTGGTCGGGGATTGTCGGTTTTCAATGTGGAAGATATGCGCGCGCCGGGCATTGAAGTACGCCCCATTCAATACATGAATGGCGGTCACATGTATAACGAAGTATATTTCACCGATGTTCGTATTCATGAGAGCAATCTTATCGGTAAGGAAAATGACGGTTGGGCACAGACACGCGCTACGATGAATTTCGAGCGTTCGGGCGTGGGCGTATTTGTCAGTGTGAAGCATTCTTTAGGCGAACTTGTTGAGTATGCAAAGACGACGATTCGCGATGGTAAACCCATTATCGAAGACCCCATTGTTCGACAGAAGATTGCGAAGCTCTATATTGACGTGGAGATAGGGCGGGCGTTGGCGTATCGATGTGCCTGGGAGCAGCAAAAAGGAAATATGATTGTATCAACTACCATGGCTTCCGAATCGAAAGTGTTCGGCAGTGAATTGGCTCAGCGTCTATCTTATTTCGCGACGGAAATTATGGGGCTTCATGGGCAGCTTGAAACCTGCGCCTGGTCGCCTATGGACGGCAATATGATTGATTCGTATACATGGTGTATGGGCAGTAACATTGCAGCCGGCACCTCGGAAATTCAACGTAATCTCATCGCATGGGTTGGCCTCGGTCTTCCCCGCTTTAACTAGAAGGAACACAATCATGGATCTCGATTTTACTTCGGAACAAGACATGCTCCGCGATTCAGCGGCAAAATTTCTTGCAAACGAATTCAATTTTGAAATGTTACGAGGGTTGGAAGAAAGCGACGCTGGGTATTCTCCGGAACTGTGGAATCACATGGCTGAACTGGGTTGGTTGGGACTTCCTTTCCCGGAAGAGGTTGGCGGTTTTGGCGGTACATTTATGGATCTGGCTATCATTCAAGAGGAAATTGGGAAGGCGTTACTTCCCAGCCCTTATTTCTCGACGATTGTACTGTGCGGCACCTTGATTCTTGAGGGCGGCTCGGATGATCAAAAGACCAATCTCATTGAGCATATTTCTGGCGGTGAATTAATTATGGCATTGGCTCAGTATGAAGAGGATGGGAGTTATCGTGAAACGGGGATTACCATGGCCGCTACGCAATCGGGCGATGGCTATGAATTGAGCGGCACCAAGCTTTTTGTGATGGATGCAAACATTGCACAGAAGCTCATCGTTGCAGCACGAACACCGGATGGCGATGTGACTTTGTTTATCGTGGATGCCGATGCGCAAGGCGTATCCATTGAGAAACTTCCAACGGTGGGTAAAGATAATACATGCGCCGTTACCTTTGCGAAGGTAGGCGTCTCCGGGTCTGATGTGCTGGGTGCGGTAGGCGGCGGATGGGCATTGCTTGAATCGATGCGCGCCAAGGGTGCAGTTGCCAAAGCGGCGGAAATGGTGGGTGGATGCAAAACGAGTATTACCATGTCCGTTGAATATGCAAAAGAGCGCGAACAATATGGCAAGCCTATTGGCGGCAATCAGGCTATTCAACATTATCTATCCAACATGCTGCTTGGATACGATTCGGCACACAGCTATCTTTACAAAGTGGTTTCGATGATCGATGACGGCGCGAATGTTGAAAAGGAAGCCGCTATCATGAAGGCGTGTGTAAATGAGAGCTTCAAATTCATTACCGAACGGTCCGTTCAGATCCATGGCGGAGTAGGTACATCCCGTGAACACAACATCGGATTATTCTATCGTCGCGCCAAGTCATGGGAGACGGTTTGCGGCAACTCAGATATGCTTTATGATCAGATAGTTGAAAACCTGGCGAATGCATATAGTTGAGATTTGGATGTACATCGTTTCAAGAGTGGCGTTGTAAATTCTCAGATGGAGCGGATCGAATTCGATTGACGAATCGGGGCTGTAAACTTTTATTTCGTCGTGCTGATCTGATTCAACGACGTGTACGTATACGACGTGGCATTCCCATGATAATCCGTCATCTGGAAAAGCGTTTCGGGCCATGGGCATCTTGGGCTATTGAAAAAGTCCATCGTTGAACAGAAAATCTACGGAACCCTCGAAACGCTCATGCACAAAATTCTTTATCCCAGAATCCCATTGTCGATCAAAGCCCTGTAGGGGCGACACTATTCCAACCCAGGGCAACTGTGTCTCGCATTTAATAGATCGTGTAGTACTCATGCGGATTCGCTCTATTCGTATCGATGGTGAAGCTCGCCTACGCAAGGCTACCCAATCAGCTTAGCCGAGGGCAATGACCGTTTCAAAATGGGTCGCTCAATCGGTGTTGATACTTTTCGTTCTATTGATTAGATCGTAGTACGGTCGTATAATCGCCGGGTGGATTCACTTCCGCAGCCTGCATGAGGAGGTATTGATGCCCATCATCCGATTGTTTTTAAATTAACGAAGGAGTCCAGCTTAATGAAGTTCTTCCGCTATTTTCTTCTGTGTGCCTGCATGTTCTCCCTATCTTTCGTGTCGTATGGCGATGATAACGAAGAACGAATATTTCGAGCTGGCGCTGCTACGAGTAATATAACGCCTTGGATGGGGCTTTCGCTTGCTGGCCACATGAGGGATCGAAAAGTCACCACGGTACATGATGAATTGCATGTGAGGGCTCTTGTGCTTGACGATGGCAAGACGAAACTGGCCTTTGCCATCGTGGATAGCTGTATGGTGCCGAGAACGATATTCGATGCCGCTAAGTCTATCATTGAGGAGTTCATTGGTATTCCGCCGACTCAAATATTGATGGCTGCCACGCATTCTCATTCAGCACCCTGTGCTACGTCCGTGTTTCAATCCGATGCAGACGCTGAGTACACCCTATTTTTGACACGACGTATTRCAGATTCGGTCGTTCGCGCTCACAGCCGACTCGAGCCTGCCCGAATTGCACATGGTTCGGGAACACTGCCGGAAGAGGTTCACAATCGACGTTGGCACATGAAGCCCGGCACAGCGGGCGTGAATCCTTTTGGGTCAAGCGACGACACGGTCAAGATGAATCCTCCCCGTGCGAGCACAAATATGATTAAACCTGCGGGGCCAATCGATCCTGAAATCGCCTTTCTAGCCGTAGAGTATATGGATGGGCAACCCATGGCGTTAGTAGCAAACTATTCGCTCCACTATGTCGGCGGCACAGGTGCGAACGAAGCTTCGGCAGACTATTTCAGTATTTTCGCCGATCAAGTTTCGGCGTTATTGGGGGTTATCCAGACGTCAAAACCTTTTGTCGGGATGATGTCCAATGGCACGAGCGGGGATATCAACAATGTTGATTTTACCGTATCAGGCGAACGGCAAGAACCGTACGAGCAGATGACTATTGTTGCCTATAAAGCCGCAGAACGCGTTCACGCCGCGTATCAAGACTTGAAATTTCAGAATTGGGTCGAATTGGGTGCCGTACAACGCGAAATCATGCTGGGTGTACGCCTTCCATCGAAAAGGGATGTTGAGGAGGCTCGTGCAATTATGGCTTCGGCGAAAGGGCCGGATATGGTCGGCTTTCGCGAGATATATGCCCGGGAAACGGTCTTGTTGAGCGAGTATCCGCCAGAAGTTCCACTGATTCTGCAGGTCATGCGTATTGGAGATTTGGCTATCACCGCAATACCATGCGAAGTGTTTGTCGAAATTGGCTTAGAAATAAAAAAGGTAAGTCCATTCGCCCGGACCTTTACTATGGAATTGGCGAACGGTTACAACGGCTATCTCCCCACCGCTGAACAACATGGATTCGGAGGGTACGAGACCTGGCGAGCACGATCCAGTTATCTGGAAGTTTCCGCTTCCGACATAATTACCGAGACCATTATAGAACTACTTCACGAAATGGCACCCAAAAAATAAACGATATCCACACTACTCAGCTYTCAGGAAGCCGAGCAAATCACGTAATTCCTGCCGCGTCATCCCTGCTTCAAGTTCTTCGGGCATCATCGATAAACTATTGGTTTCCAGCACAACGATATTTTCTCGCAGAATGGTCGTCTTGATGCCCAGTCCTTGTTTAAGCGTGATACTAGTGGAAGTTTCTGAGTCGATTAAGCCGATGTAGACTTCGCCATCATCGGTTTCCACATAATAACTTTCGAAACCGCTGAGCATAAGTCGATTTGGATTGATGATATGCACCAATATCGACTCTAGCGATTGGCTGCGAATTCCTGTGAGGTCAGGACCTACATCGTAGCCGATTTCTCCATATCGGTGACAGCCCATACAAATATTCTCGAACACAAGACGGCCATTCCCGGGTTTCGGGCTAAGTGTAAGGACATCGCGGTATTCCTCGTAGCGTTTTGCGGGATCGCTTTTGTCGATGGATGCGAAGAGTGCGATGGCGCGTTTGCGTTGATCCTCACTCCCGGATTTGGTTAGGCGTGTCCGGCTTCGTGCATCGATAGACCAGGCATCGATACTTTCACTTTCCAGAGCCGAGAGAAGTAGTTTGACACCCTCTGGAGTGGCGAGGATTCCATTGAGAGCAGCCTTTCTGGTCTCGCCGGAGAATCCGAACCAGACGTTTCGCTTGAGGTACTCCTGCGCGACCGATTCATTCCGAAAGCCGTTGAGTGCTGTGACTGCGGCGACTTGAAGCCGCTGAGTTGTACTCGGGCTAAAGAGTTGGCTCAATACTTCGCCGGATGTGCCGAAATCCGTGTGCCCCAAAACTCGAATGGCGAGTAGCTTCGTTTCTTCGGAACTGTCAGGTGTGCCCAATAGCTGCATACACTCCGTAAGCCAAAGACTAACCCCATTTGGTGTATTCGAATCTTGACCCGAATATACTTGTTGCAGCTTTTCAAGCGAAGATGAACCCTTTGGGAATTTCTTATTTCGCTGAACGCCATCCAGCACTCCCTTGAACGCAGCTAAACGCCAGAAGTTTTTTTCTGTAGGGTCATCTTTAAGAATATTCTCTACATAGTGAGCGATAGATTCTAACGATTCGGACAACGCAATAATCCGACTTATGCCCTCCATGAACTCCGGCCATCCTGTATCGCCAGCCAGTTCCTTTTGCAGGAGCAGTTCCGAAAATGCCGATGCCTCCTTACCCAGAGCGCTCAGCACCACAACCTGCGCCCAAGGGTCGCCAATATCCTTTTTAAGAATCAATGTTAATGCCGATAGTGTATCTGATTTCGGCGAATCTATATCTCCCAGAACCAGCGCACAGGCAAAGCGGACATTTGCGTTAGGGTCGTTTGCGAGTTTGAGGATGTCGGTATGCAATTCAGCTATTGACTCGCCTAGCTCTCGGGCGAGTCGAAGACCCAGTTCGCGGATATCTGGAGAGTCGGCTTTAAGGGCTGCGCGTATGTGAGAGACCGTGAGAGCATCCGCAGCATTGAGTAGATGAAGAGAAAGGGCACGCGCACGCGGTGATGTATCGGCACCAAGAGATGCTTCTAGAAGAGGGACATTGGCCTGGTTCAATTCTTCGAGCAGGAGTCGTTGCGCAGTGTCCCGGTGCCATCCGTTGAGATGCCCCAGGGTATCGACGAGCACCTGAGGCGTCGAAGCATCGAACTTTGCGGGACTATATTCTTTCGCACCCGTGATTCGATATATACGCCCATTGGCTTTTCCCGCATCGAAATCCGTAGTCGCTGCTACCTCATCCGGAAGGTAGGTGGGA
>NVWG01000045.1 GCA_002746185.1 Candidatus Hydrogenedentota bacterium | reverse complement strand
TACTCGACGGGGTCCTCGATGGTGATGATCTTCTTCGACGGGTCGTAGAGCTTCGTGAGCGCCGCGTAATAATTTTAATTCGTCCTTGGATATTTCATCTATACGTCCTTGCTGTGCCTTATCGATAACTTCTCGTAGTGCTAATTGGGTTCGGGCTTGTTGTCCGGGGGCCTGTGAGGTGGCTTTCGGAGTTGATTCGGTACTTTCCCAAGTGCGTAAAACGATCCTGATTTTTTCGTGCAGGGCTTTTTCGACGGGAGAAATATTCGGTATGTTTTCTCGTGAGGCCACGAAGGCTTTTAGGGCTGCAGCCCCTTCCAAAGTAAAATCATGGAATTGTCCTGGAGGGAGATTCTTGATGATATTGAGTTGATTTGTTATAAGTTTCTTATCCATGGTTCCATTATATCGCATATTTTCAGATAACGATACCAATATGCGGGAAATAATCGAAATTATAGATATGTAGAGCTGAATAGACCATTTACTGAATAATTCACTTGTACATTGTTAATGAAAATTAGATAGGACTTTTTTCTCGTATGCCCAATGATGTAGTGTTGTGCGAACTATTTTAAAGGAAAATTGTGAAAAGCGTGTTCTCATCTATAGTTTTGATTTTATCTATTACCTCAATGGCTCTTTTTCTAGCAGGGCCATTGTTAGCGTATTTTCGAATTCTTCCTTCTCAGGCCGGATTCGGTCTGTTCGCCATTGGGTGCCTTTTGGGGTTGCTTACAGGATTGATTGGTGTAGTGATGTTAATGCGTTCTGGGCCTATGCCTGGAGGAGTGATTGCGATTTTGGGTGGTCTTCCTGCTCTGTTTCTTATCTACAGTCTGGTGGGTGCGCGTGGGAAACCGATGATAAATGATGTTGCCACAGATACGGCCATGCCTCCTCTCTTTTCACATGCGCAGACGTTATCCGAGAATGCTGATCGTAATTTTGATTTTCCCAAAGGCAATGCGGAACTCATCAAAGATGCGTATGGGGATTTGGAACCGTTGGGGTTGAATCAATCGGTGGATGATGTATTCGGCAGCTTGACTGATTATATTCGCTCGCAAGATGGCTGGGAACTTACCTATTCCAAGGTGGGTGATTCGGAGAGCATAATTGAGGGGACATCGAGTTCGGGGCTGTTCCGATTTGTGGATGATTTTGTTGTCCGTATAACCGGTGTGGATAGCGGTGGATGTGTTGTTGATATACGGTCGAAGTCGCGGGATGGTAAAGGTGACTTCGGGGTGAATGCGGAACGTATTCGTACTATCATTCGGCACTTAAAGGGATAAGATTCGTAGTGTGTGAAACTAATTTTGTATTACCTTGCAGGTAAGATATGTCTGTGTGTATAAATTGAGAAAGCGAATAACTTGAAAGGAAAATTTATGAAAGTATTGTTGGCAGGAATGATAGCAGTTGGTATGGCATGGCCTGTGATGGCCCAGGAAGGGAGTAGTAGTTTGGATTCGAAAGAGGAAAAAATGGGGTACAGTATTGGTTTTCAGTTTGGCCAATTTTTGAAGGATAGTAAAGACAGTGTAGACATGGATGCCTTGCTGCTGGCTATCAATGATGTTATTGAAGGGCGGGACCTGGCTATGACGGAAAGCGATATGCAGGCGTCGTTCATGGAGTTTCAGCAGATAGCGCAGGCCAATCATCAAAAAGCGGCTGCTGCTGCGGCTGAGGGAAATATTGGGAAAGGGGAAGCCTTTCTGGCGGAAAATGCCGAACGGGATGGTGTTATGGTGACTGCCAGCGGGCTGCAGTATGAAGAAYTGAAGGCGGGTACGGGGGCAACGCCTACGGCAACGAGTACGGTGGTRACGCATTACCGGGGTACGCTTATYGACGGKACTCAATTTGATAGTTCGTATGATCGGGGCCAGCCCGCAGAATTTCCGGTGAATGGTGTTATTGCTGGGTGGACAGAAGCGCTTCAGTTGATGAAGACGGGCGCGAAGTGGAAGTTATTTATACCGCAGAATCTGGCGTACGGGCCTCAGGGGAATCAGGGTATTCCCGGCGGATCGGCGTTAATTTTTGAGATTGAGTTGTTAGAAATAAAATAGTCTGTTCGATTCAATCGAGGAGATGCATGAATTTGTGGTTCGCCTTTGGGAAGGCCAGTTTGTGGAAATCCCGAKGGCGAACCCATTTTAATTTGGTGTGTGCGTTGGCCTGGGGTGTGCCGGAGGTATGGGTACAGCGGAACACGGTGAGGGTGATTTTGAAATGAGAGTAGGCGTGGTTGATGGTGGCGACTTCTTCCCCGATGCGTATTCGTATAGCGAGCTCTTCTTTGATTTCCCGCGATAACGCATTTTTCGCCGTCTCGCCTTTTTCTTTTTTTCCGCCGGGAAATTCCCATAGACCGCCGAGCATGCCGTCTGTGGGTCGCTGACCGAGCAGGTAGCGTCCATTCTTGCGAATAGCTGCAACGACGATTTGGTGATGGGGGATTTTCTTTTTGGGAATTTTCACTGGGCGAAGGTGCTGCGTGCTTTTGCGATTCGCTTGGCAGAAATTGCAGACGGGGCATTGTGTGCAGGATGGGTTCCGGGGCGTACATACTTGAGCGCCCAATTCCATGACGGCTTGATTAAAATCGCCGGGGGAGGTGCGGGTATGTAATGCGTTCATGGTGTCCCAAACCCGGGTTAAGGATTCTTTGGTTTCGATGGGTTTGTCTAGATCGATAAGACGAGAGACGACGCGTTTCACGTTGCCGTCTACTACGGGAATCTGTTGTCCATAAGCAATGGAGGCGATGGCGGCGGCGGTGTAGGGGCCTACACCGGGGAGTGTTTGCCATGTTTCGGCGGTTTGAGGRAATTCGCCGTTGTGGTYGYKGAYAATTMTTTGTGCGGCTTTGTGKAGGTTKCGGGCKCGRGARTAGTATCCCAGGCCTTCCCATTGTTTCAGGACCTTATCTTCGGAGGCTTTGGCGAGGTGGTGTACGGTGGGGAAAGTTTTCAGAAATCGCTCGATATAGGGGGTGCCCTGTTCTACGCGGGTTTGTTGGAGCATGATTTCGCTGAGCCAGATGATGTAGGGATTATCGGCATCTCGCCAGGATAAGGAGCGCGCATTTTTACGGTACCAGTGGAGCAATCGCCGTCGAAACCCCTTCTTGCGCTCTATCAGTTCGGGCATTCGGGGGGTCACTCGATAACGATGGGGAAGGTGCCCACTACGGGTTCGCGGTTTTTGCTTTTTATGGTCAGGGTGACGGTGTAGTGTCCAGGTTTTTTGTATGTATGGGAAGTAACGGATTCACTTGCCCCTTTTCCATCGCCGAATTCCCAAGACACTTTTTTTAGTGCGAGGGTGGGTGTGTAGGAGATGGAATGTCCAGCTGGAAAGGTGTCGGACAAATGGATGGGGAGTCGTCCGAATGGGCTTCGAATTACGTCGTGTACATTGAACTGGATTTCGCGTTCCATGCTGCCGTACAGGGTTTCCAGGGCAGGCAAGATTTGTACGGGGGCATCGCCCATCAATACGTCGGATATGGCTGTGGCCGTTTCCTGAAGCGAATGATTTGAACGATATGCGAGGACAATTGCGTCGGCGGGTTCCAACACGCGGGGATTTTCTGGGTAATCCAGTACAACCACAATGAGTTTCTTGTTTTGCGCTTTGATTTGCTGCAGCAATTGGTATTGTGTGGTCATGTCTGCGACATTGGTGAGTATGTAAATTACGTTTTGAGCGCCCTGTGTGAGATCGAGGACACGTTTGAATTCGAAGTCCTGTATTCGGGTGGCATGTTTAGCGCTGACGATGTTTTGTCGAAAAACTTTTTTGAAATGTTCTTCCAATGCATCTTGAAGTTCTTTTGTTCCCTCGACACCAGTGAGTACGACGGGATGGGAGAGTTTTTTGTCCAGGGGRAGAATYCYGGCATTATTTCGCAGCAGRGTAATRGAAGAACGATCTATGGTGTAGGCGGCATTGCTGTTGACTCCCCTGGCCATAATTCGAACAGCCATTTTGCTTTCCGGAAGCGCTTTTTCGCTYAAWCCGATATCGATTTTCAGTTGTAGTATGCGTTTTACTGCATTGTCGATAAGGGCTTCGTCGAATTCTCCATTTTGGATGGCGATGGAAACCTGCGCAATGGTCTTGAGTGCTTTAACCCCTTGTTCGTTGAGTAAAATCATATCTGCACCGTTAGCCAGGCTGCGCATGATGGCTTGAGCGGGGGGGAGTGTAGCGGATATTTCCAAGGCATCCATGGGGCCGGCGAGTATCAGACCATCGAAATTTAGTCCTTGGCGAAGCAGGTTTTTCATTACGTGACCGGATTGGCTTGCGGAAATATTTCTTTGTTCGAGTGTAGGGACTAAGGTATTGCCTACATGAATAATTTTTAGATCGTCCTGTATGGCTTGATTGAAGGGCCAAAGGTCATTGTCGAAAAGTTGATTTCTTGGCGTGAGCAGTACGGCAGGGCTATTTTCTTTTTTGTTGCCGCTGCCGCCTGGGAATCCGGCTGGCACCCATAAAACATTATGTTGCTTCAAGGCGTTACTTAAAAAAAGCCCTAATTCGGCATTGCGTATCGGGTCGCTGCCGAAGTTTTCCAAGGAGCGTGATGGATCAAGATCAGAGCCCAAATGGAGATCGGGTCCGAAGTGAAAATCAAAACCCATTTGCGAGAGGTTTTCGGCGAGAAGATCGAATAGTTCTTGAGTGGCTTCGTTGTGATTCGCTGCAGATATGGCGGTCATGGAAGGAATACGCAAGAAGATATCATTGGGTGCGCGCTCTACTTCGGATGGGGCAAAAACATTGGTGCCAATGAGGAGGGGTATGCCGTGGCTCTTTTTCGTATTTCGTATTTCGTTTATTAGTGAAATCGCGTTCAGGGGCTTAGTGACATCTTTAAGGATGATGCCGCCTGGGGGATAGGCCTCGAGAAATTGTCGGTCGTTGCTATTGGGTGACAAGCTGCCTTGAAGCGGGATTATGAAAATCTGCGCGATTTTCTGATCCAATGTCATATCGTCAATGGTAGTCATGAGGGCATCTTGTAAACTGGGATCTTCGGGGATTGCTTCTGTGTGAGCGGGGCCGTTTCGGATTTGTTGACTATAGAACCGAGACTTTGAGGGGCGGTTTGTGCAATGGTGCTGCTTGTGAAGATTGTTAAGAGCAGTACAGTAGTAACGAAATATCTAAACATAATAAGTGGGTTTCCTACATCTAATTCGTATGTAAATGGTAACAAAGGCGGTACAAAGAGGGCAATATTGGGATGGGGTGTGATTTTGAGTATATAGAGGTGAATCCATTGGCTAAATTGATTGCCTGGAGGGTTTCCTGATAAACTGATTCCCTACGAACAGTTATTATCGTCAATATTTCCGGGTCAGGTCTGCGGCCACCGGGAAAAAAACTTGGGAGTCGTCATGAACACGGATAATCTTACGTTCAAAGGAACGGACAAATATTATTTGGACCCGGAGTTGGAGTCCATCGTAAATATCGCGCTACAAATGGAAAAGCCTCTGTTGATTACGGGGGAGGCGGGGACGGGTAAAACGCAGTTGGCGTTTCAGATTTCCCAGGCTTTGGGTATGGATATCGAGACCCTGCGGTGTAAATCGACTATCAAGGGTGAGGAAGCGTGTTATACGCAGGACACGGTATTGCGCCTGAATGATGCGCGTTTCGGCGGTGGTGATACGGGTCGTGTAGTAGATAATTTTTACGATTATGTAGTGTGGGGACCTATTGGCCGGGCGTTTCGGGCTGAGAAGAAAACGGTGCTGCTACTGGATGAGATAGACAAGACGGAATCGGATATTCAGGACAACTTGCTGGATATTTTGGATGATTATGAGTTTACGATTCGGGAAGTGAATGACCGGGTGGAAGCGAAAGTGAAGCCGGTTATTATTATTACGTCCAATGCGAAACGGGAGCTGTCTGATCCGTTCCTGCGTCGGTGTTATTGTCACCATATTTCATTTCCCACGCGTGATCAGATGAAAGAAATTATCAAATTGCATTATCCCGACACGAATCCRGARTTGATGGAAGCGGCGACGAATGTATTTTACGATCTGCGGGATCGGGGATTCGAGAAACCGCCTGCGACGAGCGAGCTGTTGAACTGGATTGGGGCGTTGGAGCGTACGGGGGAAATCCCTACGACGAGCAACCCGCCGTTGACAGGAATTTTATTAAAACGGGCCAGTGACATTCAGACCTATCGCGGTGAAGGCGATGGTCCCAAGCGGTATTTGTAACCGACGAGGTTGTCCATCATGAGCGAAGCCCTGGAAGAAACGGAATCGTACAACGCGCTGTTTGTGGAGTTTGTGTATTTACTTCGCGAGTACGGTGTGCCAGCAAGTCTGAAGGATTTACTGGACTTTAACGAGGGATTGAAAAAGGGTCTGGTCAAGAACCTGGATGATTTATTCGTATTCTCTCGATTGAATTTCGTTCGTCGTGTGGAGCACATGGATGCGTTTGAACGGGCGTTTGCATACTATTTTTACGATTTGAATATTCCTGCTATGGAAGAAGGGGATATGTCTCTCTTGCGCACGAAGGCGTTTCGGGATTGGCTGAATAAGGCCATCGAGGATGGGGAATTGCCGCAGCGGGCGAAGTGGGACATGAGCCCGGAAGAGTTGATGAAGAAGTTTTGGGAGCGTTTGAAAGAACAGACGAAAGAGCATAACGGCGGTAATAAGTGGATCGGCACCGGAGGTAACTCGCCGTTTGGTCATTCGGGTAATGCGGAAGGCGGGGTGCGGGTAGGCGGCGGTCAAGGGAACGGCACGGCGCTGAAAGTTATTGGAGATAGACGTTACATCGCGTATGCCCACAGCAACAAACTTCGGGGTGATAATCTTCGTCAGGCGTTGGAATCGATGAAGCATTTGAAGCATGCTGGGGCGCATGTGGAGTTGGACCTGGATGAAACCATCCGAAAGACCACGCAGAATGGTGGTGAGATAGAGCTGGAGTTCAAGCGGGAACTGCGGGATAAGATGAAGCTGATCCTGATGATTGATAATGGCGGGTATTCCATGACGCCGTATGTGGAGTTGACCCGGCTGCTGTTCAGTAAGATGCACGACCGTTTTGAAGAAATCGACACGTACTATTTTCACAATGCTATCTATGAAAAAGTGTATATGGATCAGCGGCGCATTCGGTCGTATCCCTTGGATAAATTGCTCCAGAAAGATAAGGACACCCGTGTTGTCATTTTGGGGGATGCCACGATGGCGCCGGAGGAATTGCTTTCGCCTTTCGGATCGATTACGGGATTTGAGTTGAACGATCCCCATGCTTCAATTCATTGGATGAAGTGTATCAGCGATCGATTCAAGTACACCTGCTGGCTKAATCCCATTTCGAAAGAACGATGGGGCGGGAACTATGGCGCCACGACCCTGAAGAAAATCCGTGAGGTTTTTYACATGGAAGACATGACTTTAGGCGGTGTGAAGGGTATGGTTGAGTTCTTGAGCAACAGATCCGGGAAAGAAGATTAGAACTTTCTTTGGTATTCATTGGCTTTCCTCTCTCGAACTGAGTACCATAGCTATCTGTGGTCTGGTGCGAGTATTGAAGGTTCCTACATCCTAAAGGTGCCTATTTCTCCTTTCTTGGGAACATACTGCCGGGGATACGGGTTTTTACCCTGTACCTGTGCGCGTTCCCCAACCAAGTGATTATTATTCCTGTATGAAGCAGTTTGATGACGATATTATATCCGGAAGCATTCTGAAATCGGTATGGAAGATCACTTGGCCTGTAGTGATTACTCAGCTGGTTGCAGGGGTTCATGGCTTTTTGGATCACATGATGGTTGGTCGCTATGTAGGCTATGAAGCGCAAGCGGCTATCGGAGTGTCGTGGCAGTTGTTTCTGGTTATTCTCGTTTTTTTATCTTCCTTTTTTCACGGCATGAATATCCTCATGGCTCGTTATTCGGGTAGACGGGATCATGATGCGATAAACCGAGTGTTCTTTGAGGTATTGAAGATTTCGGTTTATTTACTCCTCCTTTTTGTAGCACCGGTCGGATATTTTGCTGCGCCGTACTTACTGCAGTGGGTTACCACAGATGAAGTGATGGTGTATGCGCTGCCCTATTTACGGTTGTTGTTTACTGGGGCGTATCCGTTATTTATTATGTTTTTGTTGAACGGCGCATTTCAGTCTACAGGGTATCCAAAGATACCGCTTTATTTTGGAATCGGCACGACGATTTTTAAGATTATCGTGAGTTTCATCTTGATTACAGGGGTTGGCCCGTTTCCTGAAATGGGCGTATTGGGGGCGGGTATCGGGACGTGTATAGGTCCGCTGCCCAGCGTGTTCATTGCCTTCTATTTAATCCTGAATCACAAGGTGATTATTGCTCCTCCGAAATCTCTTTCTTTTAAAATGGATTGGGCTGTTATTCGTTCGGTAGCGCGTATTGGTATTCCTTCCGGGATACAGGCGGTGCTGCTTAATTTGGGCGGTGCTGTCCTGCTTGGTTATATCGCTTCGTTGGAAGGATTGGCCACTGAGGCTCTGGCGGCCTACACGGTATGTTATGGACAATTATTTTCTTTGGTTACGTGGACTGGATTCGGACTGCGGGCGGCATGCGCGACGGTGATGGGGCAGAATATTGGCGCCGGAAAGTTGGAGCGTGGCAAGAAGGGGGTATATGTAGGGGCGATGGTAGGCTTTATATGGGCTGCGTTATTGGGGATCCTTTATTGGGCTATTCCTGGTCATTTGCTGCGATTTATTTCGGTCACTGATGAAACGGTGATTGAGATAGGGACGGAGCTGCTTCATTTTCTATCGTTTTCCGGTTTGTTCGTTGTGGTGACGCTGGCGTTTACAGGAGGCTTGCAGGGGGCGGGGGATACAAAGCGTCCCATGGTTATCGCGTTTATTACACAGATTATTGTACTGCTGGGCATTTGCGCATTTTTTCAGCAGCGGGGGGAGTTGACTACGACGGTTATCTGGTCAAGTATTTTAGTTGCTCATTTGAGCCGTCTCACGCTTACCTACGCCATGTTTGTCCAAGGGAAATGGAAGCATATCAAGGTGGAACTGGATCACACCTAAAGCGGGTTCTCGGCGTTAAAAATGAATACGCCCAACATATTTCCGCATCAAGCCTGCTCTCAATTGCGTAGGATTACTTTTTCTTCTTATCTTTTTGGGGTGTCTCTTCTGATACTGCTTCGGAAGCGTCCGTTGCGGGTATAACATCTTCTTCGTCCTCGGTAACGGCACGGGCGGCTGCGCTGACTTTGGAGCCGTCTTTGGTGGACATGAGTTTCACGCCTTGCGTGTTGCGTCCGATGGTGCGGATGTCTTTGACGGCGGATCGGATGACCGTGCCGGAGGTGTTGATGAGGACCAGGCCGTCCCGGTCGTTGACGGTCATCATGCCGATGACGCTGCCGTTGCGAGCGGTGGTTTTGATATTGATGATGCCGGAGCCGCCGCGATGCTGCAATCGGTATTCACCAACTTTGGTGCGTTTGCCGAATCCGTTTTCCGTGACGCTGAGTACGGTCATTTCATCTTTCGCGAGGGATACACCGATGACTCTGTCGTCTTTTACGAGTTTGATGCCGCGTACACCTCGAGCCTGACGTCCCATGGCGCGCACATCTTTCTCTGGAAAGCGAATGGCCATTCCGTTGAAAGTAGCAATGAGTATGTTGTCTTCGCCAGAAGTAATCTGCACGTCAATGAGGGCATCGTCTTTACCTAAATCGATTGCGATGATTCCGTTGGTGCGGGGATTACTGAAATTCTTCAGGGCCGTCTTTTTCACGGTGCCGCCTTTAGTGACCATGAGAACGAATTTGGACGCGTCTTTCAGATCGCGTACGGGCAGGAAGGCGGTGACCTTCTCTTCGCCTTTGAGGCTGAGGAGGTTCA
Organism: Candidatus Hydrogenedentota bacterium; assembly: GCA_002746185.1. GTDB lineage: Bacteria > Hydrogenedentota > Hydrogenedentia > Hydrogenedentales. Next base: position 17,296 of record NVWG01000045.1, on the reverse strand, counting down.
CGATGGCGCGGCCTCGAGCGGTACGGCTGGCTTTGGGCAGTTCGTGGACCTTGCGCCAGTACAGACGGCCTGTGCTGGTGAAAAACAGCATATATTGGTGCGTGGAGGCGATGAAGAGATCTTTAACGAAATCCTCTTCTTTGGTGTCCATACCCGCTACACCGCGTCCGCCACGACGCTGTTGGCGGTAGGTACTGACGGGAAGGCGTTTGATATAGCCTTCGTTGGATACAGTGACCACCATGTCTTCGTCGGCGATGAGGTCTTCCATGGTGAATTCGGTGGCATCGGCGAGGATTTGGGTACGTCGTTCGTCGCCGAATTTTTCTTTGACTACTTCCAGCTCTTTGCGCACTTCGACGAGAAGTGATTTCCGACTGGAGAGAATATTTCGGAGCATTTCGATGATTTTAATGAGTTCGGCGTATTCCGCTTCAAGTTCTTCACGCTGGAGTCCGGTGAGGCGGCGCAGGCGCATGGCCAGGATGGCGTTGGTCTGGACGATGGTGAGGCTGAAAGCTTTCATGAGACTCTSRCGCGCTTCTWCTTCRTCYTTGGAKGCGCGRATRATTTTGATKACYTTGTCGATATTATCCAGGGCAATTTTAAGGCCTTCCAGGATATGCGCCCGGGCTTCCGCCYGTTYAAGATCGAATCGGGTACGCCGTTCTACGATCTCTACGCGGTGTTCAATGTAATGGTAGATCACTTCGCGCAGGGACAGCACCTTGGGCATTTTGTTGACCAGCGCGAGCATGATGATGCTGGCGGTCTCTTGCATCTGGGTATTTTTGTATAGCTGGTTAAGAATGACTTCCGGTTCGTCGCCTTTACGGATTTCGATGACGATGCGCATGCCGTCTTTATCCGATTCATCGCGCAGATCGGTTATGCCTTCAATTCTCTTGTCACGTACCAACGCCGCGATATTTTCTATGAGCCGCGATTTATTTACCTGGTAGGGGATCTCGTGAACGATAATACTTTCTTTACCGGACTTGTTTGTCTCGGTGGAAACTTTGGCCCGTACTTTGATGCGGCCTCGCCCTGTTTCGTAGGACTGTCGCAATCCTTCGGTACCGTAGATAATACCGCCAGTGGGGAAATCGGGAGCCTTAACGAATTGCATGAGATCGAAGGAAGTGGCTTCGGGATTGTCGATAAGGTGAAATACGGCATCACACACTTCCGTCAGGTTGTGAGGCGGACAACTGGTGGCCATACCCACTGCGATACCGTAGGAGCCGTTGACAAGCAGGTTCGGGATGGCCGAAGGAAGAACGGTGGGTTCATGCTGGCTGCCGTCGTAGTTGGGCTGCATGTCCACGGTTTTCTTGTCGATGTCACCCATCATGAATGCGGTGATGGGCATCATCTTGGCTTCGGTGTACCGCATGGCAGCGGGACTGTCGCCGTCGATGGAACCGAAGTTACCCTGTCCATTCACGAAGGGGTAGCGCAGATTCCAGTCTTGTGCCATGCGTACCAATGAGTCATAGATRGCACTGTCGCCGTGGGGGTGGTATTTACCCATGGTTTCACCGACGATGAGGGCGGATTTTCGGAAGCTGCGTGTGGCACCGAGCCCCAATTCCTGCATGGCAAAGAGGATGCGACGGTGAACGGGCTTGAGGCCGTCGCGCACATCGGGCAGGGCACGGCTCACGATGACGCTCATGGAATATTCCATGAACGAGGTGCGCATTTCATCTTCAATGGCGATGGGTTTAATGTGTTCGTTTTCGGTGTACATGGRAGTTTCCTGTTACTTTAGCTGTTGACTAGATGTCCAGGTTGCGCACATCAGCGGCGTGTTTTTGAATGAAGGCTTTCCGGGGTTCCACCTGATCGCCCATAAGGAGTTCGAAGGTGGCACTGGCCAGGGCCTCGTCGTCGTATTCTACTTTGAGGAGAAGGCGGTGTTCCGGGTCCATGGTGGTGTCTTTAAGTTGATCGGCGTTCATTTCGCCCAGGCCTTTGTAGCGTTGGAGCTTGATGCCTTTTTGTCCCAATTCCATCAGGTAATCGTAGAGTTCCATCAGGGTATCGGCTTCGAAGGCTTCAGTGTCCTTGCCGCCTTCAACGCGATAGGGAGGTTTGCCGATGGAGGCAAAAGGATCATCGTGCTCCACCAGTACGGTAAATTCGTGACCCTGAAAAAGTGCCAAGTCGATTTGGCCGGAGTGACGGATTTTTTTGGCGTGGCCATTTTCGCTGCCTTCCGCGTCCAGCTCCAATTCTTCCTGCGTTTGATTGGTGTCAATGATATCGGCATCACCAAAGATAGTGAGCAAATCGCTCTGGGGTAGTTTTGCGGGATCTTTGAATTTCTCTTTGGGCAAAGCCAGGCAGGCCTCCACCATTTCAGGGGTAGCGCCGTAGACCCGTTCGATACGCTGGAGAAGACGCTGACGTTCCTGTGCGCGCTGCAGGGCATTGATGAGATTTTTCAGTGTTACTTTGGCGCCTTTTTTCTTGTCCGTACCGCCAGAGGTCACCTCATGGGAATCCAGCACGGATTCCAGGAGGTAAGACTCTTTTTCTTCCTCGTTGTTCATGTACCGAATTTTCTTCCCTTTGGAGATGCTGTAGAGGGGAGGCTGGGCGATATAAAGATGACCGCGCTGAATCAGCTCGGGCATCTGGCGGAAGAAAAATGTAAGGAGGAGTGTGCGGATGTGTGCGCCGTCCACGTCGGCATCGGTCATGATGATGACTTTGTGATAGCGCAGGTTTTCCGGTTTGAAATCTTCTTTACCGAATCCGGCTCCCAATGCGGTAATGAGCGTTCGGATTTCGTTGTTGTTGAGCATTTTATCGACGCGCGCTTTTTCGATGTTTAGGATTTTCCCGCGAATAGGGAGGATGGCTTGGTAGCGACGGTCCCGGCCCTGTTTGGCTGAACCGCCAGCGGAATCACCCTCAACGATGAATATTTCGCATAAGGCAGGGTCTTTTTCCGAACAGTCGGATAGCTTGCCGGGCAGCGTGGAAAAGCCGTCTAGTGCGCCTTTGCGTCGGGTCAGGTCACGGGCCTTACGTGCCGCTTCCCGTGCCATGGCGGCATCCAGGGTCTTGTTGACGATGCGGTTGGCGACGGTGGGGTTTTCCTCGAAGTAGGTTGTGAGCCCGTCGTGGACCAGGGAATTGACGATCCCCATGACTTCGCTGTTCCCCAATTTCATTTTGGTTTGACCTTCAAACTGGGGGTCCATGATGCGTATAGAGATTATGGCGGTTAAGCCTTCACGGGAATCGTCCCCGCTGATAGGAGCCATGCCTTTTTTCATCAAGTTATTTTTCTTGGCATGGGAATTGAGACTTTTTGTCAGGGCAGTTTTGAATCCACTTAAATGCGTACCGCCTTCGTGGGTGTTGATGTTATTTACGAAGGAGAGCGTGGTTTCGCTGTAGGACGAGGTGTACTGCATGGCAATATCGCATTCCACATCGTCTTTTCTACCTTCAAAATAGATGGCCTTGCGGTGCAGCGCTTCTTTGTTGCGGTTCAGGTAATCGATGTATTCAATGACGCCGCCTTTGTACTGCATCACCACTGCTTCGTCTTCGGTGCGCTCATCTTCAAAGGTAATTTTAATACCTTTATTAAGGAAGGCCAATTCGCGCAGACGATTCAACAGGGTTCCCCCGTTGTATTCCGTGACCTCGAAAATTTCCGAATCGGGCTTGAACGTAATACGTGTYCCSGTRCTTTTTATGCGGCCTCGTTGTTCRATGGGGCCAGTGGGTACGCCTCGTTTGAACGACATGAARTGGATATAGCCRTCRCGTTTGACTTCGACTTCGGTCCACTCGGAGAGTGCGTTSACRCAKGAGATRCCCACSCCGTGGAGACCGCCGSARACTTTRTAGGCATCRTTGTCGAATTTACCGCCTGCGTGGAGTACGGTGAGCACGACTTCVAGGGTGGATTTCTTTTTAAGTTTMGGGTCTTTGGTGTTGGTGAATCGATCCACAGGAATGCCGCGCCCGTCATCAATAACCGACACGGAATTATCGATGTGAACGATGACGGAAATTTTGGAACAGTGCCCCGCCAGAGCCTCGTCAATACTGTTGTCTACGGCTTCGTAAACGAGGTGGTGAAGACCTCGTGCAGCAGTGTCACCGATGTACATGGCAGGGCGTTTACGAACCGCCTGCAATCCTTCCAGAACCTGAATGGATCCGGAGTCATAACCTTTTGTGGCCAAAGTAGTTACCCCTGTTGTTTTCTGTAGTGAAACGCAGCCCCACTGAAGATGGATTTAGTGTATCAATTATGGGAGGGTAAAACAAGGAAAAACCCCAATATTTATGGGATCATAGTAGGGTTTTATACGCTATCTTGTGTTTTGTCGGGTTCATCATCTTTGGATAATGACAGGTAGATATCATCTATCAGATCTGGCTGGATAATCCCGGCAATTCGTGTCAGGATTCGAGGTTTTTCGTAGGAAATTTTGTGCATCCACACCGCCGAATCAACCTCGATGATAAGTACACGATCCCGTACTCCAAGGGGATTGGAATGAGCCTGGAATTTGGGGCCTACGATACTGGGCCATTGATCCCATATTTTAGCTTCCTCCAGATTCCTGCCCAGCTCGGAAGATGCCTTGAGGGACTCTATAATGTCGGATATATTTTTGGGTGCGTTCTTGTCCATGTCAGGTGTCGGATGGCTCCATGGGTGTGATTTGGCCGTTTTGTATGAGGATACTAATGGCTTTCAGTGGAGAGGGTATGATGTCTTTTTCCAATTCGGTGGTGGTGATAAGGCACTGGACGTCGTGGGGGATGGTGTCGAAGAGTTGATTCGCTCGTTTGTTGTCCAGTTCCGACAACACTTCATCCAGCATGAGAACAGGGTATTCGCCGATACGGTCTTTCACGAGGGAGAGTTCCGCGAGCTTGATGGCCRGTGCTGCAGATTTCTGCTGACCCTGAGACGCCCTGCTGCGCGCCGGGCTGTCCTGGATGGTGATGGACATTTCGTCTCGATGGGGTCCTCGGGTAGTCATGCCGCGCTTACAATCCGTATCGAATGTTTTGTCCAGGAGACTGTCAAACGAGTCACCGGGTGGGATATCGGGTCGGTATTTTATTTGCAGGTTTTCGCCGTCGGAAATTTCCTGGTAGGCCTTTTGTGCGTAGGGAGCCAGTTCGCGGATGAAGGCATCTCGATGGCTGATGAGTATTTGCCCATACTGTACGAGCTGGGCATCCCAGACTTCTACCACGTCCTTCTGGATGCGGGGCTTGCGGAGGAGTTCATTCCGTTGTCGAAGAACCTGACGGTATTGCTGTAGGGCGTTGAGGTAGGCAGGATGGATTTGGGAGAGTTCCATGTCGATAAATTTACGTCGGGTCGCGGCACCGCTTTTGATAAGTGCCATATCTTCGGGGCTGAAGAAAACTACGTTGACGTTGCCGAGGATATCACTCACTTTGGTTTGGGCGACCCCGTTTATTTTGAATCGCTTGGCTCCGCGATAATAGTTTGCGTCAATTTGTATTGAGCGTTGGGTACGGGCTGCCTGGAGGTGGATGGAGAAGCCTTCTTCGGCAAAGGCGACGAGATCGGCATCGGTAGTGGTGCGGTGGCTTTTGGAGGTGGYGGCGAACAGAATAGCTTCCAGAAGGGAAGTTTTACCTTGGGCGTTGTCACCGCGAATGATAGTTATCCCTGGAGTGAGGGGCAGATCGATATTCTTCAGGCATCGGAAACCGTGGCATCGAAGGTGTGTCAGGTGCATTATGGTCTCCGATGAATCTACCAGGCAGACAGGTTCTCCGCTTCGTATGTGCGGACGTATACTGCTGAGTAGGATTGTATCATCGGATGACAGGATTTTAAATGGAGAGGAGCGAAAATTTAACTGGCCATATTCGCCAGTTCATTGATGCTGTCTTTTGAATCATGCATCGCCGTTACGAATCCTTCGATTGCGTCGGGGCTGATGCCGGTTTCAGACCAGATATCCTCATCCAGAGCGGGGGTAGCATTGGTATGTGCCGGGTAGCCAGATTGGTAGCAGATGAAATCGGCCAACCCCATGAGCGCAGCAGTAAAGCGGTGGTCCGGGTTCTCGCATTTCTTTAAATCGTGATGCCCTCGAATGGCATCGATGAGTTCGGGGGATAGCTGCCATTGCTGTGCAAGTTTGGCACCCAGCTCAGCGTGGTCTATACCAATAATTTCTTTTTCAGCCTGGTACCAGGTCAGGGGGTTGGTGGAGCAGAGATCGACAACCTTCGCCATTTTGTCAGCCATGAATTCCCCGAAGATCAGTTTACCCACATCGTGGAGCAAGCCGTAGATGAACGCTTCGTCGGGATGTTTGAATCCGGAGGAGTCCACATATTCGGAATCGACCAGAAGTTTCATGGCAACGCCACATGCCACGTTGTGTTTAATCAGCATTTCTTCGCCGCCCTGTAGTGTGTCAAAAACGGAGGCAGTGAAGACGATATTCTTAATGACTTTCATGCCCAACAGGCTGATGGCATGTTCCACGGAGGTTACTTTTGTGGGTAAGGCGAAGTAGGCGGAGTTGACGACACGCAAGGATTTGAGGGCAATGGATGGATCGCCGGATATGGCTTTGCCGATGTCGTTCATGGATGCATCGGGATCATTAATCAGATTGGTTATTTGGATAACGGTGTCTGGCAGACTGGGTAAGGTAATGACCTCATCCAGGATATCTTCGATGCTTATAGTGGCACTCATAATGTGTTCCCCCTGTTTGACCCACGCTTCTTTCCCCAGCGTGTAATGCATACGGATACGGCTATTCACGTACCTGACTAGGCACACTTGTATTATACCCGGAAATATGAAAAARGGGGYGGRYAGTAAAARSGAANYAGMRCCTAGAATATGTAWTCCGGCTCCAGGATGGYTTCGTAATTTACACCGTCTTTRSTRSTGTAAAARGTGAATACTTCGTACACACCGCTACCGGTTCGGATGGCAGCGCGGGTAATACCTAATACCGGGGCTGTAGCCAGGAGGTAGGTGAGCGGTTTTCCTTGCTGCATCTTTTGGTTCCAAGTAACAGGGAGCTCTGTCCAGCCGAAGAGAACATTTGCGAGACCACGTCCCAGTTTATTCATTCKTTTTTCCARMACWGTRGGCTTAGGGATGTCCTGATCGGGGTCATAGCTTTGAGCTGCTGATAACGTGCCATAAAGGCCCAATGCTGCTAACAACATCACACTGACCGAACGAATCAATAAACGACGTGAAACTCTCACTGCAACACCCTCCTTAAAAAGGATAACGAATCTAAGCTGATTAGAGAATAGCACAGGGCTGGGGGGGTGTCAACAGGAGAGGACTCCAACCTTTTACGTTAACAGTATTTATGGGGTTTTCACTTTTATCGATTTTGTACGGTACCTGATTGGGATTGTTGCGTTCCGAAACAGGTTATTTCATTTCAGGTCGTTTTGGTTTTTTTGAGTTCAGTAGGTGATGGATGTTGATTTACTCTTAATGCCTTGCTGGATAGTATGTTATGTCATTTTCGACATATTGGCACAGGGGTTGCAATAGCTGTACAGGTTTATTGAGCAATAAAGTTAACTGTTTCACAAGGAGAAGAATAATGAATTTACTTAAACCAGTTACACGACGTGGGTTGCAAGGATGGGGCTTATTCGATGATTTCGATGCAGAAATCAGYCGTTTTTTTGAWTCGGAKRCKCAWGGGGGAACTTTTTCACCGGCAGTGGAYTTACATGAGACAGAGGARGCTTACATTGTCGAGGCGGATATGCCGGGTCTGAGTAAGGAAGATATTGACCTAGAAGTGGCGGAAAATGTTGTCACTCTGAAAGGAGAGCGCAAGGAAGAATCGGAAGAAACGAAGAAAAACTTTCATCGTGTGGAGCGAGTGCATGGCGGATTCCAGCGGAGTTTTATGATACCCGGAGGTTTTGTGCATGAAGAGGTCAAGGCGGATTTTAAGGATGGTGTTTTGAAAATTACATTGCCGAAACCGAAAGAGAATCAGCCTAAGCGTATAGCAGTGAAATAAGGAAATGGGAAAGTAAGCATAGAGAGGTGATGGATATGATGGAATCAACAATAGAGCGGTATGCCACACCGCGTGTGAATATTCTGGAGAGCGATGAGGTCGTTCTAATCGAAGCGGAGCTGCCCGGTGTAGAGAAAGGCGCAGCGGACGTGGAAATGAAAGATGGTCAATTGATTCTTAAAGCAGCGCGGTCTGTTTCGGGAAATGACTCTGTGGYGAAACTTCGGGAACGTCCTGATGCCGGATATTATCGCGTCTTTAAGCTGGGCGATAGCATTGATGCCGAACATGTTGAGGCAAGCATGGTGGACGGTGTATTGACAGTGACCTTGCCCAAGGTTGCGCAAAAAAATAAACACAGGAGTGTCGAAATAACGGACACATGAATTTACCCCCCCTGCACAGTCCCTCTCCTCCCTTGGGACTGAACCCCGTGCGGACTCACCCATCCGCACGGGGGCTTTTTATTTGTTGTACGTAAAACACCCTCTTTCACGGTCCCTTTTATACATAGAAATATCTTTTTACTTCGTATCGTGTCACTTCTTAAATGATTGTGCTTGAAGTTATGCTGCTTGCATGTAACACTGATTGTTGCGAATACACAATCGGAGGGTTACTGGAATGCTTGCATGGTTAACGGTGATGAGTGTGGCGGTGTTGTCGGCTGGGGGAATGACTGTAGGGGAGGTGGAGCTGATCTCGGAGGGGCATAATTTTACGGAWGGCCCGTTGTGGATACCTGGCAGCGGTCTTATTTTTAGTGACGTTCCGGAGGATACGATTTACCATGAAGACAAAACGGTTTTTCGTAAACCGTCGGGTAATACCAATGGGATGGCGCTGGATCCGCAGGGACGTCTCATAGCATGTGAGTCGGGTCGGGGGCATCTGACGCGCACGGAAAAAATGGAGAAGTGACGGTATTGGTGTCGGAATATGAGGGGAAGCGTCTGAATAGTACCAATGATGTGACGGTGCGTTCGGATGGGTTGATTCTCTTTACGGATCCGAAACCGTTGCGGGGAGCGGAGGAGCTGCCGCTGGATTTTGGCGGGGTGTATTCTTTTGAACCGGAGACGCGTACATTGAAGCTGCTTAGCTCTTCGCTTAAATTTCCCAATGGCATAGGGTTATCGCCTGATGAGCGAACTTTATATGTTTCGAGCACCACCGGCGGCAACATTATGGCCTTTGATTTACTGGAAGACGGGACGGTTGAGAACGAGCGGGTATTTTGTGATGTGCGGATACCGGATGGTATGGCAGTGGATACRGARGGKAAYATYTGGTCCAGYTCKTCAGGGGGGATWTCKGTTTTTGATGCTTCGGGAGCTTTTCTGGAGCGGATACGCATTCCGATAATGCCAACCAACTGCGCTTTYGGCGGTGCGGACGGAAGTATATTGTATGTGACGGCACGCAAGAAGGTATTTCGGATAAAAACACGTTATTATGGGCAAGGCGAATATTGATGGAGTGGGTATTTGGGGGAGAATTGCAATTAAATCCCTTTTGCCCCTACAATGATTCACATGACTGCGAAAAATGCAGTTTGGATAATTCGAATCTATCAAAGATCCATTCAGGAAATTAAGATTTTATGAGCAATATTCCAATTACCCATCAAGGCCCGGATGACGGTGGGAATTATGAAATAGGGTGGGAAGATGATTATCTGAGTGCTCATGTGATTTCAGATGTGGGGAAAAAGCGGGAACACAATGAGGATTCGTGCTTGTTGTGTGCCCCGGTAGATACGGCAATGGCAGAGCGGGGGTTCGTTTTTTGTGTGGCGGATGGTATGGGCGGTGCCAGTGCAGGGGAATTGGCAAGTCACTTGGCCATTAACAACTTTACCAAGGAATTTTACGCTGGCCAGCTTCAYAGTATCCCAAGCCATATCATGCAGTCTATTGAATCGGCGAATCGACAAATTTATGATGAAGCGGAGGAAAACCCGGAATACCATGGTATGGGAACCACGCTTTCTTCCATGGTGGTGCATGGGGATAGTGGATATATCGGCCATGTGGGAGACAGTCGTGTATATATTTTGCGTGAAGGTCTTGGCTTACAGCAGCTTACCCATGATCATTCGCTGGTAGCGGAGCAGGTTCGGAACGGGGTGATCTCTGAGGAGGAAGCCCATAATCATCTTTTTAAAAATTTGATAACCCGGGCAGTGGGTATCAAACCCACGGTGGAAGTAGATTTATATTCGGTGAAATTGCAAAAGGGCGATACCCTTCTTTTATGCTCGGATGGATTGTGCGGGCTGGTGGAAGATCCGGATATTGAACAAGGATTAAAACTGGATTCTCTCCAGGGGGCTGCGCGGCTGTTGGTTGGGAAAGCACTGGATGCTGGCGGCATCGATAATGTTACGGTGACGGTTATTCGGGTGACGGATGTGCCGCCCCGCACCGAGCTGCAGCAAGGGTGTGATGAAGTGGTCGCGTCACCCAAAGGGATAGTAGATCGAATTAAAGGTCTGTTTGGCTAAGGTCTTTTGGTGTCACAATAATTTTGCTATCAATTATCTCGATAGTCTCAATTTTATTCATGACCTCTTGTGTTTCCGGATCTTGCTGCATGTTGCTGGCCAAATTTTCCTTTCGTGCCTCGGCTATATACGTTTCCGGGATGGATTCGCCTTTAACGGTGGCATCAAGCACAAAGACTTTCCCGATGCCGTTTTCAAAGGACACATCGAAATCGGCGGTGCCGTTGAAATACCGACCGCCGAACATGGGGATATCGCCTAAACTAACACTGACTTGTCCGGACACCTTGTCGCCATCCAGCGTGAAATAAACTTTATCGCTGAGTGTGGTGAATTCAGGGTGAAATTGGATAATGCTGTTGAGATCATTTTGATCCAAAATGAGGGGTTCGGTAGCCGTTCCGTCTTGAAGTTGTTCATAAAACGAGTCAACGCGTGTGAGAAGGATCTCAATTTCTTCTTCAGATAAATCGATTACAGGGAGATTTACGGGCTGATCTTCTGTATATTTTTCTTGAAGTTGACCCATATAATAACGGGCTCCGAATACTGTAACGATAACTGCAATAATTGTGCATACAGCAAGAATGCCGCATCCGTATAAAAAACAGTTTCCCTCATTGGAAGCGAATCGACGAGTTGTTCGTTTTAATGATGTCATTTCTTAGAGCTCCTGTATTAGTCTCTCCAATATATGGGGAGATTGTTTTCAAGTGTATCATCTATTTGACTTGTTTGGGAATCGATAGGTTTTACCGCCTTTTTCGACCGCCCCGTTTTCGCTGTCTGCGTTTTCTTTTTGAGCCTTTGCGAGGTTTATCTCCAGGTTCAGGATGATCGATACCGTGAGAATCCGAATTGAAAGCAGATTGAGGTACTGCTGCAGCCTCTTCCATCAAATTGTAGTTGGCGCATCGTGGACATTTTGATAAGGATTGGGCGCTTTCGTCCAGATAGGTGCAGCTGCAAAAGGTGCAGCGCCAGAGAAATTGTTTTCCCAGATGGCGTTGTGGGCGGCGTACGGAAAGTTCGGTATAAAACCAGATAGCCAGAATCAGGAGGGCCATAATACCGCTGTACAGTGCAAGTGCTGTGGTGATCTGCAATTCGATCATCGCGCATCCTCAGCGGCGCGGATGATGAGGGTGCCGTGTTGGATGGGAGAAGCGGAAGCAGGTAGGGATTCGAATCGATATTTGAGCAGTGCCGCAGCCGCACTGTCTACAATACCTGCGGCATCTTCCAGGGGGGCTTGAATGAAGGTGACCCGGCCTTCCCGGTTTACACGAAATACGAGCGCGATGGAACCGTTGAGGGCATCGGGGGAGAGTCCCCACAGGGCATCGATTCTCGCCACGGAAAGGGGCTGGCGATCCAGAGGCTCGTTCATCCATTCCAGGTAGGCGGCGAATCCAGGTGCGGGCTGACTAATGGGGACTCGCTTGAAAGATGCCGGGGTATCGTCTTCTCCGAATAACCGCTGGGTAACGGARCTGAGGCGTTGMCCGAATTGAGACCAGGTATCGCGGGGTTGATCGAAAAGTTCATTGTAGCGTGATCGGGTTTCCAGGCTTTGWCGTTCCAGGCGGAGTAAATCTAATTCCGAAAATCGAAGCGTAGGCAGTTCTATGGGCGGCAATCGGGATGCGAGTTGTTCGGTGATGTCGTCCCCATGGGTTAGGCGTTCGAAGGCTTCGTCGGAATTGGGAACAGAGAGAATCTCGCGATAGACGGCTGACGAGGGGGACGCAGAGGGTGCCTGGACAATTCGGAAGTCGTAGTACGGTATGTCTGTTCGGGGGAAATAGATGACGATGCGAAACAGGGTGACCATGGATATGTGAACCAGGATAGACGTGAGTAGAGCAATTTTGATTACACGGTTCTTTGAGCTGGTGTGGGTCATTATTCCTGTTTGGAGGGTTGGGCCCCGATGCCGAAATTCGTGATGCCCACGCTGCTGGCGATGCCCAGCACTTCCACGAGTCGGCCTGTATCGGTGCGGGTATCGGTGCGTATCAGAACCATGATGTCCGGGTTGGCAGTGACTTTTTCGGACAGGACGCGGGAGAGTTCTTCGATAGTAGGCATTTCGATGTTGTCCACGAAGACTTTTCCTTTACCGTCCGGGCCGTCGGTGCCATAAGCCAAGGTGATGGAGATGTCCTTCTGTTCCAGGGTGGAGGTGCCTTCAGCTTGAGGCATTTCAATCTGGATAGAACTTTGCACGACGAAGGTGGCGGAAAGCATGAAGAAGATGAGTAACTGGAATACCACGTCGATCATGGGAGTGAGATCGATGTTCAGGCGTTCCCGATGCTTAACGTCATTTTTGAATTTCATAGCTTGTCCGATTCGGRGTGTTAAATTTCGTACTCGCCCTGGTCTTTAGTRAGAAGCTCGACCARCTCGGAAGAGCTGATCTCCATTTCCAGAATCATGTTATCGACTCGGGTAACATAATAGTTGTACACCACGAGTGTRGGTATGGCTACGGTTAATCCGGCGGCWGTGGTAACCAGGGCGTTGGAAATTCCTTCCGCCAGATCGCTGGGGTTCACCAGGCCTTGTTTATTTTGAATTTGGGCGAAGGCTTTAATCATCCCGGCGACGGTACCCAGCAGTCCCAACAGCGGAGCAATGGTGGCGCAGGTGGCTAGCGCGGAGAGATAACGCTCGAGGCGGGGAATTYCCAGATGGCCTGCGTCTTCGATGGCTTCCCGAATATCTTCTTTACTTCGGTCATGTTTGAGGATGCCTGCTTTGATGATGCKGGCAACGGGCACGTCGGTTTCTTCGCAAATTTCGATGGCTTCCTGCGTGCGGTTCTGATGAAGAACGGTACGCATGGTATCCATGAGTTCGCGGGTGTCAATGGTGGCTCGGCGCAACGTGAAGAATCGTTCAATGGTGATGGCTAAGGCCACTACGGAGACCGTCATAATGGGCCACATGACGATGCCGCCCTTGAAGATCACCTCATACGCGTCCATGATTTGGTCTGGCACGTTGTCTTTCCCCCTTTTATCCTTTGGCAGCACCAGCGTAAACCCCGAAGCGGAGTTAGTGTGTCACCAGTGTACCCATGCCTGCTTGAGTGAATACTTCCACCAAAAGAGCATGAGGCACCCGCCCGTCGATTATATGCGTTTTATGTACGCCGTTATCAAGTGCGGCGTGGCATGCGTTCAATTTGGGTATCATTCCGCCTGCAATAACCCCTTGTCGGGTCAATTCTTCCACTTCTTTGTACCGAACCTGATGCATCAAGGTGTCCGGATCGTCTTTATCTTTGAGTAAACCGGGTGTATCTGTAAGGAAAATCAGTTTTTCAGCGTTCAATGCCGCCGCGATTTCCCCGGCTGCGGTATCAGCATTCACATTCCAGGTGCGACCTTGTTTGTCCGTAGCGATTGGGGCGATTACCGGAATAATTCCCGTATCGCATAGCACTTCGATGATATGACTCTGTACGGATTCAATCTGACCTACATGACCGATGTYCACATCGCCTTCTACTTCTATCTGCTGTGCGAACAAAAGGTTCCCGTCTTTGCCGCTTAGGCCCAGAGAATTTCCGCCAGCCTGGTTAATGAGGGTGACGATATCTTTGTTGACGGATCCGGACAACACCATTTCCACCACCCCGATGGTTTCACTGTCGGTTATTCGAAGACCCTGATGAAAACTGGATTCGATGTTCATCCGCTTCAATGTCTGGTTGATATGGGGGCCGCCGCCGTGAACTACGACGGGATTCATGCCCACGTATTTCATCAGGACGATGTCTTCGGCGGTAAGGCGACGGATAGCGGGATCGTCCATAGCGCTGCCGCCGTATTTGACGACGATGGTTTTTCCGTTGAACTCGCGAATATAGGGGAGTGCTTCAACGAGTACGCGGGCTTTGTCGATAAATTCTTGCATAGTGATTTCAGATCCTAGGTGCGGTAATCGGCGTTAATGCTAACATATTCGTGACTCAGATCGGAGGTCCAGAAAATAGCGGTGCCGGGTCCTCCTCCCAACGCGACGTGGATAGTGAATTCAGATTGCTGCATCACCGCTGCGGCATCGTCCTCAGCATAATCAGCAGCTAAGCCATTTTTACAGATGGTAACGTCGTTAAGGGCGATGGTGAGATCCTGGGGATCAAAATCCACTCCGGCATATCCTGCGGCACAGGCGAATCGACCCCAGTTGGGATCTTCTCCAAAAAACGCAGTCTTGCATAGTTGAGAATTGCCGATGGCCCGGGCGACGGCTTTGGCATCATCATCGCTTGGKGCYCCTTTRATGGCTATCTCCACAAACTTGGTSGCGCCTTCTCCGTCTTTCACGAGCCAYTTRGCCATGTGTTCGCATACGTGATTCAACGCATGGACGAAGGGTTCGTAAAGCGCGGAATCCGGTGTGATTTCCGGGCACTCGCTGCGTTCATTGGCGAACAGGAGTACGGTGTCGCTGGTACTCATATCGTTATCAATACACATCTGATTGAACGAGCTATCTACAGCGGATTTCAGCAGCGACGGCATGATGTCTTTGGGCAAGTTGGCATCGGTTGTGATGATACAGATCATGGTTGCCATGTTGGGGTTGATCATGCCGGAACCCTTAGCCATGGAACCGATACGAACTCGCTTTCCTGCCAGTTCCAATTCTATGGCGTATTCCTTGGGTACGGTGTCGGTGGTCATGATGGCCTTTGCCGCATCCAGGTTTCGCTGGGCGGACAGAGAATCGATGCAGTCGTCAATCCCGTGTTCGATACGTCTCATGGGAAGGGGTACACCGATAACGCCGGTACTGCATATACAAACTTTGTCGGAGCCGTATTTCGCTCCATTTGCAACGTGTACCGCGGTGGCCTGGACATCTTTGCGGCCTTGTTCGCCTGTAGCGGCATTGGCATTACCGCTGTTGATGAATACGGCCTGGGCCTMRSCGTMYYKGYNAGATGGCTTGGTTSCRRMMTWCASSCGGTGACYTCATGACATTTTGGGTGAATACCCCTGCCACGTAGGCGGGACGTGTACTCACCACGAGAGCGCAGTCCAGGTTGTCTGCGGGGGAGCCTTCCTTGATGCCCGCATGTACCCCGGCTGCCCGAAATCCGATGGGGGCGGTGATGCCGCCGGGGATGGTTTTCATACAGACATACCCCCCAGCTTGAGACCGTCAGATTCGTCCAGTCCGAACATGAGATTCATGCACTGGACAGCCATACCAGCCGTGCCGCCTACGAGATTATCGATAGCACTTACCAAGATGAGATTGCCAGTCCGATCATCCTTATGCCAACCGAAATCACAGAAATTGGTGCCGCGAACCTGATTGAGGTCGGGGATAGTATCTGCACCCAAAACCCGTACGAAAGGCTCGTCGGCGTAACAGGCAAAAACGGAATCCAAATCGGGATCGTCCGTGGTCCGCACGGTGATGGTGCTTAGGATACCTCTGGTGAATGGGCCTACATGGGGGGTGAATTGCACCAGGATTTTATTGTCCAGTTCCTGTTCGATTTCCGGGGTGTGTTGATGTACACCGAGTTTGTATGCCAGCACATTTTCGTTCATTTCAGGAAAGTGGAAGGCTTGGCTTGTGGACCGACCTGCACCGGAGACGCCGCTGATGGCATCGATCACAACGGGAAAGTCGGTAGAAATATGTGGAAGCAGGGGACGTAAGGGGAGTATGGCGCTGATGGGGTAGCAACCCGGAACAGCCACAAGATTGGCTTTGGGAAGATCGGCACGATACCAAGGGGGCAAGCCATATACCCGTTCGCCGAGAAGTTCAGGATGGGTTTGCTCCGCGCCGTAGTAGGTAGTAAATGCGTCGAGATCGGTTAACCGGAAGTCTGGGCCAATATCCAGCACCCGCACGTCGGCCTGCCGTAACGCCGCCACGGGAGTCATGGACTCTTTGCCCGGAACACCCACAAATACCACGTCGCATTGGGCAGCGAGTTTCTCTGCATCGAATTCCTGAAAGGTGAGATCAAGGAGATTTTGGAAAGCCGGGAGTACCTGAGCCAAGGGCTGTCCAATGACGCTGGTGGAGGTGACGGCGGTGATCTGGGCATGGGGATGCTGACAGAGGAGTCGCATGATCTCCCTGCTGCCGTAACCCGTTGCCCCTACTATACCTACTCGAATCATCCACATTCTCCTGCTGATTGTTCGGATTATACGTTTCGCTCTTACAATGATGCAACGTGCCGCCGAATCGTATCCCAATATTTCATATACAGTTGGGTATGCGTATTTTTGGGGATGCTGGGGTATAGTATCGGCATGTCAGAAGATTTATTTGAAAATGCAGCAGCGGATCGGATGCGCCGGGAAGCCCCGCTGGCGAGGCGGGTGGCACCGCGTACGCTGGATGAACTGGTAGGGCAGGATCATATTCTGGGACACGGGAAGATTCTGCGCCGTGCTATCGAAGCGGATCGCATTACATCGCTAATTCTATACGGGCCGCCGGGTTGCGGGAAGACGGCACTGGCACGAATTATTGCTATGCGAACAGAGGCGGTATTTGAAAATGTGAATGCGGTAACGTCCAATGTGAAGGAATTGCGGACGGTTATTGCGTCGGCGAAACAGCGCCGCATTCATGAATCAAAACGTACGATTCTTTTTGTGGATGAAATACATCGATTCAATAAAGCGCAACAGGATGCCTTGCTGCCGGATGTAGAGAATGGGAATATCATTTTAATCGGTGCCACCACCGA
>NVWG01000044.1 GCA_002746185.1 Candidatus Hydrogenedentota bacterium | reverse complement strand
TGGTGAAATTATGGGTTATTAGTTAGTTTCCGGCAAGCTGTACGGTACCGCCGTGGGTTACCAGGAATCCCAGGTATGTCTGGCCGCCGTCTTCAAGTACCAGATAACTATCCTTAACAATGAACCCGTCTACATTTTCACTGTAGAACCAGCCTTGCTGGGATGCATTATTCTGGAAGTAATATACTCCGATGGTAGTAAAGTTCCCATCGGGCATAGGCAGCCATACGCGTTGCGGTGTTTCCAGTACACGATCCGGAATGATGGTGAATATATCACTTATTCCCAATTCGAAACTTGGAATCGAGCTGCTGGCGGGTATGACTTTAATGATACCGGTATAGCCAGCGTCAACATCATCTGGCAGAACAGGTTGTTCATAGATCGTTATAGATTGCGATATAGCTAAGGCAACCATGGATATCTGGAAGGTGATGCTTACTGTTTCGAGGGGAGCACTGGATGCCGTTACGGCGCCAGCGGATACGGATAGTGTCGATCCGGGTATCCAGCTTGATATGGGTTTGGCAATGACCCACACATCATTGGATTCTCCTTCGTCTACAAACACCCAGGTGATGTTTACCTGACTGGCATCGATTCCGGTCACTTGTCCCCAAATGCTATCGGTATCAATAACTTCATCACTGCTGATTCGCACTGCCAGCGGTTGAGTGTATTGCGCATATTGCATACCCTCTGTTTGTGATACTGATGGCAATGCTGGTTCATAGGTTGTAGGATTATCGGTGTTAAACCGGGTCAAGTCATCCAGGCTATCGACAGCAAAGGTGTTGCTGCCGCTTCCCGAGGCGACTAATTCCACATCGAAGATAGAACCCGCATTGAAATTTTGCGTTACTTCCAATGGATTCAGTGCGCGGCTATACAGTGCGACCAGATGAAATTGTCCTTTCCAGACTCGGTCGCTATTCAGCTCATTGGCGAGTACCAATTCGAAGTCATCCCAGTTGGCCGTAGTGCCCGGGAGTAAATCGGTGGTGACGATTTCGCCATTGATATAGATGACCACTTGTCCATCACCATTGCGTGTATAAACAACATGGTGCAGTCCAAGAGGCATTGGTTTGCCTTTTGTAGCTGTGGCTGGGCGACCATTATTATCGGTTTCGGTTGTACGGAACCGGACTTCGTAGTTCCCCCCGATTTGACCAAGGGTTACGTTGCGACGCCCTGTTGATGCGGATAGTGTTACGATACGAGCCGGGCCCCACTGGGACAGACTATCGGGTTGAATCCAGGCTTCAAGGGTCACTTCATTTGTTATCCGAACGGCATCGATGAATTTTGCCGGAGGTGTTTGTGAAGCGATGAGGGATTTACCTTGTACTTCAAGGAAATGCTGACCCCATACCACATTGTTGCCTTGTTCAATAGTGAGGTTCGCGGGGGYACCCACGTTGGAACGGTCCACAATTACGTCGCCGCTATTTTCCTGGAAGGTATACAGCAGCTTGAGGCCGTTGCTGACGCGACTATCCACTGGAACGGCATCTACCGTGAGTATTGCCTCAACACTGGTCGCAGAGCCTGCTATGTTGGTAATAACACATGAGTAGGCWTCTCCGCTCTGGTTCACAATGGCCGGTCCAACGAACACGCTGCTGTCATTAGCGCCAGGGACGGCAACTCCGTTTTTACGCCATTGGTAACTGAATGGACTTGTTCCATCTACAGCCACACTGAACTCTGCCATTTTACCTTCTTGAACATTTATTGAAGTAGGCTGCAGTACGATAACCGGAGCTACGGCATCTACAGGAGGGTCTACAGGGGGTGGTGTGCCACCGCCTGTGGAACTCTGTGGGCCTGCATCGAAGTTTTGATTTACATCGGATAGAGAGAGAGCGCGGCTGTATACAGCGGCCATGTGAAGTTCACCGAGCCATGGTCGGTTAAGTGTGACTTCATTCCCTAATGCCAATTTATAGTTATTGGTCCAGTTGGACAAATTACCGGAGACTGTATTGGAAGCCTCTAATTGTCCATTCACATAAGTAGATGTGTTTCCTGCTGCATCACGGGTGTAGACCACATGCTGTAATCCTTCATCYAATACGCCGAATGAAGTGGAWGTGGCAGGCAATCCGTTATTATTGGTAGMCGTGGTGCGTATTCGAGATTCATARGCCGTGAGTTTCTGWCCCAGRGTGGCATTACGCGAACCCGTGCTGGACGAAATGGTCARAATACGAGCYGGWCCTGACTGAGTAGAATTACCTGGYACTACCCAAGCTTCCAGMGTAATCTCGTTGCTTTGTTTAACGGCTTGAATTACTTTTGTCGCGGCGGTATCGGAAAGAACAATGGCACTTGCGTCTAAAGCCAATGCACCGTCGAGCCAGCGTACATTGTCACCCTGGATAGTAAGATCAAGCGGTGTACCGTTTCCGGAGACATCATAGACTTTACTGCCAGCACCTGCGCCAAAGGTGTACAGGGCAACCAGGCCGCTGACGATACGGTCGCCCGGTTCATTTACGATGAGTGCAGCGGATATACTGGTGACCGAACCCACACTATTGGTAATGACACATCGATAGGTGCTGCCCGAATCAGCCAAGGCGGTTACGGGGGTGGTGTAGGATGCGCTTGTAGCACCCGAAATCGCCTGCCCGTCTCGCTGCCACTGGTATGAAAATGGTGCTGAGCCTTCCACCGATACGCTAAAGCTTGCTTGCTGTCCTTCGGTTACGATGGCGTTAGTAGGCTGTTGAATGATACTTGGTGCTATTGGAGAAGCGATAACCGTCACGGTTACCGTTTTTGTAGTGGTTCCTCCGCCATTGGAAGCGGATACGGTGTAGGTTGTCGTGTTGGATGGTACTACAGACACACTCCCGTTTGAGGAAAGTACCGCGCCGACTCCCGGTGAAATACTGATATCGGTGGCATCGGTTGTCTGCCATGACAATGTTACGGCTTCACCCTGGGAGATAATTTCAGGATTTGCTGTGAAGCTGCCAACATAAGGGGGATCTAAGCCCGGCTGTTCCACAACGACTACGGTAGTAGCGGTTGTTGTTCCCTGAGTACCAACGKCTGTCAATGTGTACAAGGTAGTAACGGCTGGTGTAATGGCGATGGAACCGTCCAAAGGGACTGAACCTACTCCATTATTGATGGAGACACTGGTAGCGTTATTTGTTGCCCATGTAAGGGANGTGGATTCGCCGGGGAGAATGGAATTCGGCGTGGCAACGAAACTGTTTACCGCAGGACCATCAGGCTGGGTGCCGTTGATATAATCCATAACRCCCATATACTTGGGAGTATCGAATGGCTGATCCATCCACTCCACCATGCCCCAGCAGCCTTTGTTGCTGTACTGTGCACCGATGAGGGTAAACGACATAAACAATTCGCCGCCATCGTCATTCCAACCTGTTAAATAATCATTGTAAATATTTCGCATACGGGAGTGACGATTAGCAGCCATGAATAAATTCGTTACGGTTGTGTTCGAATAGTAAGAACCGAACCCCGCCATGTGCTGTCCGCCTTCGTAGGCAACAAGTCGTATGCCGCGATCCGTAGCAATGGTTTTATTTTTATCGGTACGTTCACGTTGTATCTCTACGTCAAGAGCACAAAAGTCCAATACCTCGTCTACGCTCAAGCTGGGYGTATTGAGTCCCTTGCTTTCTTTRCCCAAGTGRCCKCCGAARTARGGTGCC
The DNA here is from genome assembly GCA_002746185.1 of Candidatus Hydrogenedentota bacterium. Classification (GTDB taxonomy): domain Bacteria; phylum Hydrogenedentota; class Hydrogenedentia; order Hydrogenedentales. The sequence continues at coordinate 24,235 of NVWG01000044.1, read as the reverse complement.
GTAGCRAGCGCATCGGTTTTGAGGTAGGCGTTATTCCAGTCCAGTGCTTTCTGAGCGGTCCAGTTATTTGCATGCTGAGAGGGCATGATACGAACCAACTGTTCAGTGCCGCCGAAGACGTCTTCAAAAATATCGAAAATTTCTACCGAGCGCTCTGATAATTGGCGCATACGGGCTTCAAAGGTGTTGAGGTTGGGCCATCTTGATTTACCGGTATCTTGAATACGGATTCCTTGAGAAAAAGCGGAATTCCATACTTCATTGGAGTATTCGACATGGACACGCAGACGTGGATCCAGGTTGTCGCGTACCATAATGGCAAATTCACGTACATAATTGTCGTCGACCTGATCGGGAATACAAAACCATGGATCGGACAGGGTCATATTCGACAATTGAATCATATATTCAAGTGCAACACCTTGATCGGTAGCTTGACTGTTAGTCTGCGGGGTAGCCCGATCTTCCCAAGTTTCAACTTTGGAAAAATTGGTACGCTGCCAGTCCATGAAACGTAACGAACTGAAAGGTTCAAGGAGTTCAAGAAATCTGGGGTGAAACGGTTGGGCTTCATAGGTATTTTCGAAGCCGGGCATGATGACACGGATATTACGAATAGGATTATTCGGATTCGTTTCCCTTATTGTTACAAGAAGTCCATTGTGTCCAGCTGTTACATTGATAAGCTGGCGACCTGGCTCGGACTGGGTGGTCTGTCCATCGAATTTATCAATGGAAATAACTCCATCACCGTCATACAGCATCGTATAGACACCAGATGGGTAATGGCCATACAGACCTCGCTTGAGAAGGGTTGATGCCCACTGTCCATTTGACAGGGAAGCAGGGTATCCATTCGGCGTTAAGTTGATGGTGCGGCCATCATCCCAAATACCGGAACCTTGCGATAGCCATACGCGGGATTCTTTGAATATATCGACGAACACCCACTGGGGAGCCCAATCCTTAATGTTAAAAAGATTGGTACCCACCAATGCACCATCGTTTACATACTGCCCTTGGGCTTGTGTTGGTGCAAAGAGTGAAACGATTAAAATAGGAATGAGAAAAACGAACTTACTAGAAAATTTCTTTTGACGCTTACTACGTAGATTACCAAAATTAAACATGAACTACCCCCCAAGATTACTTGAGTAAAACCCCAACCTGCTGGTTCTGATCTAAGCCTGCGTCCCCGGAAACCAAGTACAATTGGTTTCTACATCAAGTCGCCCAGCACCCTAAACTTTCAATTCAATCCGTAGTGCCCTGCAGCAAAGTTATGGATAAGTAACTTTTTGGGCATTTAAAATACGCAAAGTTATAGCATATTAAATGCCAATTTTAAAGGAAAGATTAGTATAGAAACGAGAATATACTATAACCTCTTTGTTTATATCAACTTATGAATTATGTTAAAAGTCGTTGAGTTGTATTATTTCGCAATAGTAGACTCCACTGATATGTACAAAATTGTACATATCTAACCGCAACATTGATGGTTTGTCCACTATTGAACATATAATATGAGTGACATTATTTCATTGGGTCATAATTTTCAAATATACGTGAAAGTAATTGATTGACATGGTGCATTTTAATTTATTTTTTCTGTTGAGATTTGTACAGTATTGTTTCCATGTTGATACCGGATGCGCTGCGTGAGACAATAATTTAACTGTAGAGGTCTCCATGAAACGAATCAAAGATGTTATTCAAGCATGGCTTACGATGCTGCAGCAAGAGCAGCGCTATTGGGAGTCAGGAGTATCAGACTTAAATGAGAAATCTGATTCGTGCGATACCACACCAACTTCGGAAGCTGACCTGTTAGGAGAGGTAAAGAACCGTCAAGAGGAAAAAAAGAATAGCCRGATTAAAAATTAACGAGTGTTTTTTATTGAGAATTTTATTCCGTACCCGTATCTATAGCAGCGGGATCCCGGTTGGAGCGATAMCCAATATTGGGAGCAGCTTTCATTTTCTCAAGTCTTAAATCTGTAGTGGAGGCCTGAACATCTTTTTTCTGGTCGATGTTTTTTGAGCCGACAAATGAGGCATATCCAAACCAGCTCACCATGATAATGGCTATGATGGCTGCCCATGTGACCAGTTCAGATTGCATAAATATCTTAAAGGGAAATTCAATCCCCTTCTTTGTGGTGATTTTTCTCGATACGGGACGTGTATTACCATTTCTGTTTAAGAACTCGTGGGTTTCTTGTTTATGAAGATGGATTAGCGGTTTGGTATCCAGCCCCAGGAATTCTCCGTAACTCTTGATGAATCCTTGCGAAAAGCATAATGCGGGCAGCTGCGTATGTCGCCCTTGTTCCATTGCATCCAGTACGGTCACGGGTATAGCCAGTTTGTTGCTTATTTCGATAAGGGAATGCTCTTTTTCAAGACGGGCATTTCGCAATTTTTCACCCAATGTCTGCACGTAAAAACCCCTTAAACCTCTTTAAAACCGATAGTATTCTAAAAAATGGTACTGATTTATGCGCAACCTCTTTCCAACCATTATAAAGACAGATACGTTTATATTCTACCCGGATTTTCTCTATCAAGCAATGTCATTTTAAGTATATTACAACAGAATTTACTCCTGCCTTAACATATTTTTTCATACGTTTCCCGTAATTTGGATATTCACACCAAAAACCAGTATTTGAACGTCCAGAAACCTGTGCTACACTGTTAAAATTAACTATTGGATAATAGGGATACTAATTATGCCTGATTTTTTATTGCCCGTTAAAAATGTGATGGATTTTCCTTTGGAATTGTCGGGACAATCCCTAACGGGTATTCCGTACATCATTTAYCTMCTTGTTGAATTGGTCATCATTTATTTTCTTGTTCGTGGYGTGTTTAARTTTATCCGTCGCTTTTTCGAGGGCGATAAAATGGCGGATACAGCGGATATCGATGCGCTGCTCAAGAAGGGAACAGATTTCGGCGAGCAGCAGCAAGCGCAGGCTATGCTGGAATCGACATCTGCTTCGTTGAAAAAAAATAAACAGTGGGATCAATTGGCGGAGGCCTATGCCCAAGCCAATAAACCTAAAGATGCTGCCAAGTATTATAAGAAAGCCAAAATGCCCAAGGAAGCGGCGCAACAGCATGCGCGCATGGGAGAGACCACCAAAGCGGCAAAGATGATGCTGAAAGCGGGGGACTTTCAGACGGCGGGAATGTTTTATCGAGAAAAAGGCAAGCACCTGGCTGCGGCAAAAGCCTTTGTAGCGGGTGGTCATCAGGTTGATGCGGCACAGGATTATACGAAGGCAAAAAAAATTCCTGAAGCATTGACGCAATACAAAGAGTATTTCCAGAACCCCCGTGATGAYCGGGCRGARCGTCAACAATCYGCCAAGCATTGTTTTGAGTTGTTACGYGATGAAGCSGCGCAGAAACATATTACKGATGAAGATAAGACATTTTTGCTGCCGCGCATTGCTAAAGTGCTGGAAGACAATAAGCAGTACGATGTAGCTGGAAAACTTTACCGGGAAGCCGGGGAGTTTCTTCGYGCCGGAGARGTRYTGGTGCTKGCTGGKAARTTGGARCTGGCTGCTCAGTGTATGAAAGAGGGGGGGCACCTCAAAGAAGCGTCGCGTATTGGAGGGCGCTTTTATGAACATGCAGGACGGTGGAAAGAAGCGGGAATGGCGTATGCCGGTGCTGAAGATTATGAGAAAGCGGGGGAGTGTTTCAGTAAAGCAAAGGAACCTGTACGCGCTGGTGAATACTACGAGAAAGCCAACTCCTTTGCGCGTGCTGGAAATGCTTATGCTCAAGCGGGTAAACAGGAAAAAGCCATTGCCATGCTGCAAAAGGTCCCTGATACGGATAAAGATTTTACGGTAACAAGAGGCATCCTGGGTCGTTGTTTTTACGAAATTCACGATTACGATCACTGTGCCGCCACGCTGGAAAACCACCTGCTGAATCAACGCATTGAAAAAAAGAATATGGACTATTTCTACATGCTGGCCTTGGCTCATGAACAGTTGGGCAAATTGGAGAAATCCAAAGAATTACTATTTAAGCTGGGTGCGGTGGATAAATCCTTTCGGGATTTGGACCAACGTATATCGAGTATCGACTCGCGTATCTCTCTCATGGGTTCAAAACTGGATCAGTCGAATCCCCCCATTACCAATGCCGATGCACGTCCTGCATCCAATCAAATGATGRCCATGGTGGAAAATTCGCTGGGACAGCGGTACGACCTGAAGCAGGAGTTGGGTCGAGGCGGCATGGGGGTAGTCTATTTGGCGCAGGATAAGCAGCTGGATCGGAAGGTTGCCCTAAAATTCCTAGGCTCGTTGGTAGATAATTCTGAGGAGTATCGTCAGCGTTTCATTCGTGAAGCCCGGACCGCTGCCAAGATCAATCATCCTAATATAGTTGCCATATACGATATCAGTGCCAGCGAGGGTAAAGCCTATATCGCCATGGAATATGTGGAAGGCCGAAATCTATACGGGGTGATTCAGAAGAGTAAAAAATTGGGTGCTCGTGAGTCGTTAAATTACATGGCGCAGGCTTGCAGCGCATTGGGTGCTATTCATGAATCGGGTATCGTACATCGGGATATCAAACCGGACAATATTATCATCGCCAAGGGCGGCCTGGTTAAAATCATGGATTTTGGTCTGGCCAAACAGGAAAATAATCGTATCACCAAGGCTAATATGATTATGGGTACGCCTTCGTATATGTCACCGGAGCAGGCGAAAGGCCAGGAAGTGGATGGTCGTGCTGATATCTATGCTATGGGGTTGGTGTTGTATGAAATGCTGACGGGCAAAGTGGTTTTTCTGGATGGCGACGTGTTGACGCGGCAGGTAAAAGAAATGCCGCCGAAACTGAGTGAGCTGGTGGAGGGTCTTCCTTCAGAATTGGATGATTTTGCCTACAAATGTATTGCAAAAAATCCTGATGAACGCTTTCAGACGTGTAACGAATTGGTAGAGTCTCTCAGGAAGATTCCTGTTACGTAATGGTCTGCTGCAGCGATTGTTGCCAGCCATGGGGCAAACATTCGCGATTCACTATACGGATGGTACGAATCTCCTCACCACCGTATTCCAGATACACATCCACTCGCTTTTGGGGAAGCAGTGTTTCCGCCCGTTCCGCCCATTCCACTACGGTAATGGCATTGTCAGGATCGAAGAGTTCTTCATAGCCCAAGTCAATCATTTCGTACGCCGAATCCAGCCGATACAAATCCAGATGATACAGCTTGGTATCCCCCTCATATTCATTCACCAGCGTGAACGTAGGACTGGTCACCCAATCGGCAGAATGGAATCCTTGAGCCAACCCCCTCACCAGACATGTTTTCCCGGCAGCCAGATCGCCTCTTAATGCTACCACCGAACCGGAGGGTATTAACGTGGCAAACACTGCGCCCAAGCGTTCCGTCTCATCAGGGGAAGTCGATTTTATGGTTAGCTCATCAGAAGTCATGGTGTTGGTCAGGCAAGTTGAAACGGGTCAGCTTCCATGTACCCGTGAACCTTTACGCCCTTTAATGTGCCTTTCAGRTASTCTGAGATAGCGGGKACRATCCATTTTTCYGTGCCGTGATGTCCCGCATCRATRATATTYARGCCGCCTTCACGMGCATCCAGGGCATCATGGTATTTCACATCGCCTGTGACGAAAACGTCCACTCCAGAAGGTATCCTTGCGGAACTTTCACCCCCGGCACCGCCCATGACTGCAACATGCCGTACCTTCGCTTTGGGATCACCGGAAAATCGAACATGATCGATATCCAGGAGTTGACGTACATGTCCCGCAAAGGTTTTAAGGGTAATCGATCTGGGTAGATCGCCTTGGAGTCCCAGTGAGAGCGATGTCTCCGTATTCTCCAGTACCATCAGATCATACGCCACCTCTTCGTAGGGATGTGCCTGGAACAAGGCGGTAAGAATAGCGTGTGTTTTCGCTTTTGGAATCAGCGATTCGAAACGGTATTCTGCCTCTTCATTGAGAATATTTCGTTTCCCACTATAGGGGCTAGCTTGATCGTTGGGCTTGAACGTACCCGTGCCTGGCGTGGAAAATGAGCAATCAGTATAGTCACCAATCTCCCCTGCACCCGCACCGGAAACGGCATCGCGTACCACACTGAGATGCGATTCAGGAACGAAGGTTACAAGTTTGAGCATATCAACTTGGGGTGCTGGAAAGAGAGGGGAGATATTTTTCAGGTTCAAGCGATTCGCCAGAATATGATTGACGCCGCCGCATGCAACATCCAGATTGGTGTGGGCGGAGTAACATGCGATATCGTTTTTCACTAATTCGGTATACAGCCTGTTCATGGGCTGATCAAGACGAAGCGACTCGATGGGGTTCCATATAACAGGATGATGGCTCACAATCATGTCGGCCTTGCGTCGTTTGGCTGCGTGAAGAACTTCCGTCGTGATGGTTAACGCCGTAAGAATTTTTGTAATCTTCGCATCGGGGTGACCCATAGCTAACCCAGCCTTGTCCCAGCTATAGGCCCACTTCGGATCTGCCCAAGCATCCATTGTTTGTATCACATCAGAAACGGTCGTCACGAAGCTATCCTCAATTTTGCGAAAAGTATTGGGCTGAACCTGCGCCGGATTGACCAAGTTTGATGGAGTCTGTTTTTTTCTTCAAAGCCTCAATGACCCGATCAAGATGTCGGAGTAAGATTTCCTGCCGTTTACTTTCGGGATTCGCAGAGAGAATTTCCAGCTTTTGAGCGGGGGTCAATCCTAATTTCGGAGTTATTATGTACGAAATGTTCGCGGGTATGGGGGAGGGGATGGGGAATTCTTTATTGGCAAGTTTTAACGCGTGCTTAAATTTACGCAGCACATTCTCCTGAACGGCCTCATCGAATGTGGCATCAATATCCAACCACGATATCATTGCGCCTGAATATAATTTATCTGGTACTTCTGTAACGACGTCATCGATTTTAAAAATCCGTTTTCCCCGCACCACAATATCCATCTCACCAGTTTCATAGGTCCGAATAATTTTCACCAACTCCACTTCGGTACCGTATTGCGATATTTTTCCGTCCATGGCCAGGGGCATACCGAATGCGATACCCTCGTCGCGGCACTCGGCTATCAGCTGTCTATATCGGGACTCGAATATATGCAAGGGAATTTCTTCACCGGGAAAAATAATTAGCTGTAGTGGAAATAAAGCCAGTAACATAGTGCCCATCCGCTGCTGTTCCTTGAATTGACCTGTAGTATATCATTTCGGCTGCTATCCGGCGCTACCGCGTTGATTCAAACACCGTTGATACGTATTATGTGTCCTTTCGCGGGGAACATCAGAATGTAGAGAGGAAGTCATGGCTACCAGTATTATTTCATGGAATGTAAACGGCATGCGTGCTGTGTTGAAAAAAGGATTTATGGACTGGTTTGAAAAAACCCAGCCCGACATTCTGGCTGTTCAGGAAAGCAGGGTGCTTCCTGATGAACTCAAGCCGGAGCATCTGGAACCCAAGGGTTATACTTCTTTTTGGATGCCAGCCCAGAAGAGGGGATATAGCGGCGTGGCGGCTTATGTAAAAAAGGAGCCCCTCAATGTTACTAATCTTGGGAAGTCGGAATTCGATGATGAAGGGCGAGTGCAGGTTTTGGAATATAAGAATTTCACGCTCATCAATACCTATTTCCCCAATAGTCAGCCGGAACGGAAACGTATTGAGTATAAATTGAAGTTCTGCGACGCGATAAAACGCTACTGTAATAAGTTGGTGAAAAATGGAACAAATGTTGTGCTGTGTGGGGATTACAATATCGCCCATACAGAAATTGATATAGCCCGACCCAAGGCGAACGTGGACAGCCCGGGTTTCTTGCCGGAAGAGCGTGAATCAATGGATAAATTTCTGAACGCGGGGTATGTGGATACGTTTCGTCATTTCAACAAGGAGCCGGGTCATTACAGCTGGTGGTCGTATCGGGCTAATGCTCGCGCGAACAATGTAGGCTGGCGTATCGATTATCATACGGTGAACACGGATTTCCTGCCTCAAGTCAAAAGCGCGGATATACTATCCGATGTTATGGGGTCTGACCATTGCCCTGTCACGATAACTCTGAAATAATACCCTCATGAAAGAATCCACTCGATCACAAGTAACCACCAAGCGCGGCGATACCGGCACCACAGTTGCGCTAAGTGGGGATACGCTCTCTAAAGCACATCCTGTTCTTGAGGCAACGGGCTGCGTGGATGCGGCCCGCGCTTACACGGCTCGATTCCGTCTCATGCTGGAATCCAGTATGCGTGAAGATCGGGATGAGATTCTTGATTTTATTCATTGGCTCATGCACGTATATTTTCTTATAGGGTCGCACTGCAATGATCCTGAGAATAAACATCCGGAATATCGAAACCGGGATCTGTCGCAAAAGCATCTGGACACGTTGGAGTCGTTTCAAGCCGGACTTGAGCAGCGAGTTAAACTTCCCAAATATTTCATCTTGTCCGCTACCACCATGTTGTCTGCTGAGGCGGATATTGTGTGTGTGGAGGTGCGGCGACTTGAGCGGGCTTTGGTTCAGTTAAAAGAAGCCGTTCCTGATTTCGATACATCAATACTGCTGCCGTTCGTGAATCGGCTTAGCGATACGCTGTTCATGCTGGCCAGATTACTGGAAGACGGGCAGTATCGGTCAGTGGATTACGATGTGCTAGGCAATCCTGATGAAAAGAGCCAAGAATCATGAAAAAATGGATTGGGATAACCCTTGTAGCTACGGTTCTGCTGGTCATGTTCAATCTGGCGGATGAACCGGGGTTCGCCCGTATTGCCAAGTTGACGGCTTCTACATCATTTATTCTCACGGCGATTAGTTGTGGTGCCTTCGCAACGCGATACGGAAAATGGATTTTATCGGGGTTATTTTTTTCATGGTGGGGCGATGCATTTCTTACTGGCAGCGGAGACCTCTTTTTTCAACTTGGCCTGGGTAGTTTTCTCCTAGGGCATGTACTGTATTGCGTGGCCTTTTTTGTTCATGGCGCAAATATGAAATGGGGGTTGGGAAGTTTGGTCGGCATTATCCCCTTTAGTATAATCGKGTTGATGTGGTTATGGCCCAATGTGGATGATTCACTGCGCGTACCTGTGGGCGCGTATATYCTCGTTATTACCACCATGGTTGTCTTGGCGGTGGGAACCCAGGGTAAACAAGGCCCTCGGCATATCTTGATTGGTGCACTACTTTTCTATCTTTCCGATCTATCTGTTTCACATGGTAAATTTATTGATTCTGATTTTCCCATGTATGTGTGGGGCCTTCCTTTTTACTTTATAGGCCAGCTTTTCCTAGCGGTGAGTCCCTTGAAAGTATCCCAGAACAAGGCAAATCAAGAAAAAGAGGAAATTTAGGTAAACTATTGAGTATAATCAACGTGTGTGCGTAAATATTATTGTTTTCGCGCCCGGGTATCCTTGGGAAGGAGCAATAATTCTCGTATTGAGCCATCCCTTGAGCCGCCCTGGGCGCATGTACTTTTTTCACCTTACTACTATTTGGAGTGACAGCGGATTGAGATACGCAATTATTTCTGATAACCACGCTAATTTGGAAGCCACCTTAACCGTCCTGGATAAAATTGACGAAATCGGTGTGGATCAGATTATACATTTAGGCGATGTGGTTGGGTATAACGCCAACCCGAATGAGTGCTGCGATCTTATTCGCGAGCGCAATATCCCCACTATTTGCGGTAACCACGATGCCGTGGCGTGCGGTTTGGAAGAACCTTGGGGATTCAATCCCGTTGCGCTCTCGGCTGCCATGTGGACCAGGGAAACGTTACGTGAAGATAACCTGGAATGGCTGAGAGGGCTGCCTGATAATCAGAAGTTTGATAAATTTCTGGGGGTTCATGGTTCACCCACGAATCGTAACTCGTACCTTTTCACTTGGGAAGATATCCTGCCCCATGTTAATTATGTGGATGAGCAGGAATGCCAGTGGTGCTTCTTTGGTCATACTCACAACCCCTGCATTTTTTCCAAGGACGGTGTTTACAGTCTTGACGAGGATGATCAATTTAATCTGGGAACGGAAAAGATGTTCTTCATAAACCCTGGGTCGGTGGGTCAGCCTCGTGATGGAGATCCTCGTGCGGCGTTCGGTATTCTTGATACCGAAACCACTACATTTACCCAAGTGCGCATAAATTATCCTGTTAAGCAGGCAGCAGACAAGGTTACCAAGGCAGGGCTGCCTACATTTCTGGCTGAGCGGCTGTTTTTGGGCAGATAGCCCTGTAAAATCTACGGTCAACTTCTTGTCAATAGTTTACTTTTCCTGTATGATGTACTTATATGTCCATTTTGAGGAACGATCATGCGTACTGTCGAATTAAGCCGAAAAACCAATGAAACGGATATCCAGATTGCTGTTAATCTGGATGGTACAGGCATTGCCAATATACAGACAGGTATCGGATTTTTCGACCACATGCTGGTACACCTGGCTAAACATGGGCAATTCGATATTACGGTCAAAGCACAGGGTGACCTGGAAATAGATGGTCACCACACTGTAGAAGATGTGGGAATACTTCTGGGTCAGGCCTTTCTCAAGGCTGTGGGCACACCTACCGGATTAACCCGATTTGGTCATGCGGTTATCCCTATGGACGAGGCACTGGCGGAAGCTGCTGTAGATTTCAGCGGTCGGCCTTTTCTGGTGTTTGATGCCGATCTTCCGAAGACCCGTGTGGGTGATTTTGATTCGGAATTGACGGAAGAATTTTTCCGAGCTTTCGCCATGAACAGTCGGATGACTGTACACCTGATTCTGCGTTATGGTACGAATGTACACCACTGTATTGAGGTTACTTTCAAGGCTTGGGCGCGAGCAATGCGTCAGGCATTAACTGTTGATGACACTATAACCAGTATCCCCTCCACAAAAGGGGTAATCGAAACCTGATTGGATTCTGCACGTATCATGATACTCGTAATTGACTACGGCATGGGTAACTTGCGCAGCGCTCAAAAGGGTCTGGAAAAATCAGGGCATGAAGCAGTGGTGTCCAGCAATCCAGACGACATCGGTCAGGCTGACGGTATCCTCCTTCCCGGCGTAGGCGCTTTCAAGGACTGCTATGATGGGTTAACATCCGGCGGGTTTGTAGAGCCGATTCTTCAGGCTATAGAGGCTGATATTCCGTTATTGGGTATTTGTGTGGGAATGCAGATGCTCTTTGAGCACAGCGAAGAAGGAGAGGGTTCTCCTGGCTTGGGTATTTTAAAAGGAAATGTTACTCGTTTTCCCCATGCCACGGATACAGGTCTGAAAGTTCCTCACATGGGCTGGAATCGACTCCAACTGGTCCAAGAACGACCTTGTCCAATACTCCAAAATCTTTCTGATGATCCCTATGTCTACTTTGTTCATAGTTATCATCCTGTTCTTGATGACGACTTAACAACCTACGCCACAGCTACTTACGGGTATACTTTTCCCGCAGTGGTAGGTAGAGATAAAATATTTGGAACCCAGTTTCACCCGGAAAAAAGTCAGTTAGAAGGAATTGGAATTCTAAAAGCTTTTGGAGATTTTGTTGAAAAGAACGTGAACTAATGGCGAAATAACAGATTTTGGGGTACAGTTTAGTCAGTAGTTTATCATTGGGTTTAACAACATTGAAAAGAGAAGCAGCATGGGCATGAATGCCAATGTAGAAAAGATTATTTCGAAGATCGGGGATTTGCCGGCTATTCCAGAGATTGTGAATGAAGTTCTTAGTCTCACGCAAGATCCACATGTATCGGTGTCCGATGTAAGCAATTTGATTGAAAAAGATCCGGCTCTGGCCGCTAAATTGCTCAAAGTCAGCAACTCATCCTACTATGGTATGCGCCAGGTAGTGGGGACACTGAAATTAGCCTTGGTGATATTGGGTATTAAGGAAGTGCGTAATATCGTTTTGGGTATTTCCGTACTGGATACGTTAAAAGATCCCGAACTTGATACCCTGCTGGACAAAGAGGGTTTATGGGATCATTCAACACAAGTTGCATCTCTGGCTAAAAAATTCGGTACTTTCCTTGAGATTAATCTTCAGGGAGAAGATTTTGTTTCTGGACTGCTCCATGATATCGGTAAAATGGTCTTGTGGAAGTCTATGAAGAGCGATTATTCGGATATCTATTATGCAGCTAAATCACAAGGTGTTTCACTCTCGGATTTGGAATATGAAAATTTTGGTTTTGATCATGCTGATGTAGGGGGAGTGCTGGCTAATACATGGAACTTACCTGCTTCCCTTTGCGATGCACTGTGGTATCACCATCCCCGCAGTGATCGACCACTGAATGAGGCCAAAGATCCCAAGCTAGCCGCGTTGGTGAGGGTATCCAACTACGCTTCAAATGAAGATTGGAATTTTGACTGGGAGGTTGATGAGAAGCCCGATCCCAATGGGTATCGGTCCTGTGCCGATGAAGAAGTATGGTACGTATTGCAAGATGGCAGAGATTTCTATGATTTGGACAAGCGATTTGATATCCTGTCCGGGTTCATGCAGGAGATTCAAGTTGTACCTGCATTGGCCATATAGTCCTGCACACAGCATAAGGAAAGATTACGTGCCCAAGAAGAAATCCGTCACGTTTAATGTGACCAAACAATTGGAAGATATTGAAATAGAACTGGATGAAGCTATGGCTAGTCTGGATGATACGAGCAATCGTATTGATGACATGATCAAGAACATCGATACTCCAGATTTAGTGCCCTCTACAGACGATACCGAGAGTGAAGATTCCTCCGTTGAAGACACCCCTGTAGCCGAAGGCAAAGAAAACGACTAGTCCATTCCTCGTTTTCGTCGGTATTTTTGGCTGCGCTTTAATACTTTATGTGCTATCTCTTTCGCGTTTCGGCCATTCAATCCTGATGCCCGGCAATATGCATCCCAGAATCGATATCGGTCTATGAGAGACAGATTATAATCCAGCCGATTTATGTGATCCAGATCCAGAATACGTTTCTSSTYTGGYANNGWYKWRKRTWYTTCCNNCCTTCYTCATTATCWATCCARTRAAARGWATASRWMTYGYYATMYTCKCKRACSARWATRTTKCCKGTATGSAGATCKCCGTGAWAMAACCCTTCNSGSNTGCCAWCGYCCTAYTTCWTCWCCCAAYGCWYGYASTAACGCCCGACGCTTTTCACGAATGGGATTCACACCCAGCTCAGGCTGGTTCAGTAAATGATACACCGGAACCGCGCCTTCAAATGCATCGAAAAGCAACGCGCTCTCCATCACTACTCCCCATCGGCGTCGCTCCACTAAACATCGAATCCGAGCTGTGGTGAAACCAAGAGACGTTGCGGCCTGCTCCTGGCGAATGGTGCTTCGCGCYCGATAKGTYTTATGAATGTAKCGGAGATTTCTGATGGTAAAGCGCTTGAATATCTGATCGGCGTTGGTACCGGGTAATCGCCCCAACGTAACTCGACCGCCCCAAGTGTGGCTGCGACACTCTTTCCAGTCGCTGCACTCGCCGGACCAAAGTGCGGTTACTCCGCGTAGAATGTTCTCATCCGGCTCCGGCATCAAACAATACGTTTGACCTTTTTGAGTGGGTATGTCGATAGGATATCGGTGCCATGTTGATATATCGCTGTCCTGCATGCCCCAAGGATACCGAAGTCATTAGTTTCTCTCAACTTAGCACTCATATCAGGAATGAACCGGATTCGTGAATCGTGATAGAATCTGCAAAGTTTACCTGATCAACCTGGATACCTGATGACGTATAACGTACTGCATATTGATGAACAGACTGGCTGGCGGGGTGGCGAACAGCAGGTGAGTTATCTCATCAATGGTCTGGCACAGCGGGGTCATAATGTTTATCTGGCAGGGCGGCCCGGCAGCGAAATCATCACCCGGCCTCATTTTTCCGCCGAGATTACTCCATTCCCGATACCACTACGTAATGAGATGGATATGGGGTCAGTCTTGCAGCTTGCCCGGATAATCAAAGAACATCGCATCGATATCATCCATGCCCACACATCTCATAGTCATACGCTGGCATGTCTTGCGAAAAAATGGGCAAGACAAGGAAAGGTGCTGGTCTCCCGACGTGTAGATTTCCCGCCTAAGCAAGATCCTATAAATCGTTGGAAATATGCTTTGCCCGATCGGTATGTGGCTATATCTTCCGCCATTAGGGACGTACTCATTCGCAGCGGTGTCAACGAAGATAAAATCCGTCTTGTGCATAGCGCCATCAACCCAAGCCGTTTTCAGGTAGATGCGCTTGATCGGGCAGCCATCGGTATACCCGAGGATGCTGTGCTGTTGGGGAAYGTGGCGGCACTGGTTGGGCATAAGGATCAGGATACGCTCATTCGCGCCATGGCGTATGTGGTGAAGCGTATTCCTAATGCCCATCTGGTCATTGCTGGTGAAGGTAAACTTCGCGGTACCTTGGAAAATCTGATTGCCGAACTGGGTCTGGAAACATATATTCACCTGTTGGGGTATCGAAATGATATCCCTCAAATACTTCAGGCACTAGATATATTTGTCATGTCCAGTAAAGAAGAAGGACTGGGAACGAGTGTGCTCGATGCTATGGCGTGCCGCAAACCTGTGGTGGCCACGGCGGCTGGCGGTATCCCTGAAATGGTTATCCACGAGGAGACCGGATTGCTGGTTCCCAAACAACAGCCGGAAGCACTGGCAGATGCCATTCTTCGATTGATTGAAGATTCGGATTTACAGCTACGCCTTGCAGAAAAGGGATGGGAAAAGCTCAACCGGGAATTTACGATTGAGAAAATGGTSGACGGAAACGAATCCGTGTACGAAGAGTTACTGAAACAATGAATATGCCGTGTGTGTTCGGGAAAAATGCGAATGCCCTTTGTTTTATGGTAAAATAAGCTATACTATCGACCTCATTTCAACGGAAATTACCGTGTCCTCACCTATGCCACCCAAAGAAATTGCCATACAAGGCACCCATGATATGGCGCTTGAGCATGTTCAGTCCCTGTTTTCCCCTTCCAAGGATGTGGTTATCCTTGATTTTGGTGCTGGCCAGGGTGCGCTCTCGCTGCGTCTTCACGATCTGGGATATACGGTGAAGGCGTGTGACTACTTTCCCGATGATTTTCAGGTAGAGAATATCGAATGTCGTAAGAGCGGCGATGATCTTAAGATTCCCTACGATGACGATTCGTTCGATCTGGTCATTGCTGTAGAATTGGTGGAGCATATCGACGGGCATCTCACTTTTTTCAAAGAGGTTCAGCGGACTCTTAGAAAAGGCGGTAAGTTTTTACTCACAACACCCAATATCCTGTCATTAAAATCACGCATTCTTTTTCTGTTCACGGGGTATTTTTACTCCTTCAATAGTTTGAACCCCGACGTTCATGATCCGGTGAGTCAGCATCTTGCGCCATTTACCTTGGATCGATACCGATTTATACTTCAACGTGCTGGGCTGAAATTGATCCGTATTCACACCGACAAGCTGCAATCGTCTTCTAAATTTCTTTTATTCTTATACCCGTTAATTAAGTTGGTAAGCCGAATGAAATTTGGCGAAAACCCTCGTGTAACCGAACAAAATTCCCTCACTATGTTATTGGGGCGAAAAATAATCCTTGTGTCAGAAAAAAACACTCCTACCACCGAGAAAATATAATTTATGAGTTTGATTCGTATTGAAAATGCCAGCAAATCATTTCAGGGTATGCCTGTACTGGAAGACATCCAGTTTCGTGTGGAGGCCAAGGAAAAAATCGGCCTTATCGGACGAAATGGATCCGGTAAATCCACACTTTTTCGCATGCTCACGGGCAGTGTAGAAGCCGACACTGGTCATATAGAACGCATGCGCAAGGCCCGTATCGCGTATCTGGCCCAGCTGCCCGAAGTGCCTCCGGAAACGACGCTATASGACATCGTGCTGCACCATTTCAGCGAGTATGTAGARATGGAAAAGGAATTGGCWGCCYTGGAGRMGCGCATGTCCAACGGGGACGATGAGGCTCTGGAGGAGTACAGCCATCTTCAGGAGGCTTTTGCACATTTGGGCGGATATGAYTTCAGGACCAGTATCAAGCGGGTGCTGTGCGGCCTGGGGTTTCCTGTAGACGAATTTTCGTTGCCGTTCCAAGCCCYCAGCGGCGGACAACGTACCCGGCTTCTTCTTGCGCTGGTTTTGTTACAGGAAGCAGATCTACTCCTGTTGGATGAACCGGAAAACCATCTTGATTTACAGGCCCGTGAGTGGCTGGAGGCATTCCTGAAAGATTGGCCCAGCGCATTCGTTATTATTTCTCACGATAGGCAGATGCTGAATGCGGTGAGCCGACGAATCGTGGAAGTGCGACGGCGTGGTCTCAAGAATTATGCAGGAAACTACGATGACTATGTAAAAGAAAAAGCTCGGGCACTGGAAGATCAAGGCAATTCGTTTGAGCGCCAGCAGGAATATATCAAGAAAGAGGARGCKTGGATYGAYCGTTTCCGCTACAAGAGTACCAAGGCTAAAGCCGTGCAGAGTCGAATCAAACGATTGGATAAACTTGAGCGTATTCAGGCACCGGAATCGGAACAGGACGTCGTTAAATTTAATCTGGGAGATGTGGTTCGTAGTGGACAACTGGTGCTGGATGCCCGTGATATGGGTAAGTCTTACGGTCGATTACAGCTATATCAGGACGTTTCCTTTACCATTGAGCGTGGGGAACGCGTGGGTATCATTGGTCCAAATGGATCGGGGAAATCTACATTGCTGAAACAGATCGCCGGAAAGCTGCAAGGCGGGAACGGTACCGTTGACATGGGCCATAAGGTTACCGTGGGGTATTATGACCAACAGCATGGCGAACTCACTGGAAACCATGACGTGTTGTCTGAGATGGAGAATGCCTTTCCGGGGTTGCGTCGAGAAGATGCACGGAAATACCTGGGCCGTTTTCTGTTTTCCGGTAATGACGTATTCAAATCGGTATCTACTTTGAGCGGGGGAGAGCGCAGTAGATTGGCCTTGGCAAAATTGATCCGTAGTCAATCGAATTTATTATTATTGGATGAACCAACCAACCATCTGGATATTGCATCCCGCGAAACACTGGAAGAAGCATTGCTCAACTACCCGGGATCCATTTTACTTGTATCTCATGATCGGGCACTCATTGATAAACTGGTGGATAAGCTCATCATTATCGCTGCGGGTCGCGCTGAAGTATTCTTGGGGAACTATTCGCATTACAAATGGAAAGAAGGCGAGGGGACACGGGATACAGAAGCGGCGAAACAGGTGATGACTATTCGAACACAGAGTGGGGCCTCAAAGATTCACTCTGACAAAGACGCGATTCGTGCGCAGCGAAAACAGAAGAAACGTTTTAGGGAAGTAGAAGAAACGATTGCGGATTTGGAGGACAAACTGAAATCCATTGATGCCCAATTCACCCAATTGGACCCAACGGATTACGAGCCGCTGTCTGCGCTGACCAGTGAACGTACGCAGGTCCAGGATGATTTAAATATGCTGTTTGAGGAATGGACTACCTTGTCGGAGAATACCGCCGAATAAGGGGTGAAAGTGGCAGCGCACATGTATGTTATGGCATACTACGCTTTTCGAGCTATTTGGGGCCACGTTTGCCAGTAGGTAACCCTATTATTTCTAGTATGTTAGGAGATTATTTGTGAACGATTTAGGTTTAGAAAATGCCGGTATAACCGAGTTTGAAACGGTATACCATAATCTTTCTTTTGACGATTTTTATAAACACGAAACCGATGCTTCCTTAGAGGGCTATGACAAGGGAATCGTTACCAGCTCGGGTGCTATCGCGGTGGATACAGGAAAATTCACGGGCCGCTCCCCCAAGGCGAAGTATTTTGTGGAGGAAGATTCGTCCAAGAATAATATCTGGTGGGCCGGGCCGGAGCGCAWAGGCTCGGACAATAAATCTATTTCCCAAGGCACCTGGAATCACCTGAAAGATATCACGCTGCAGCAATTGAACGGCAAGAAATTGTATGTGGTGGATGGCTATGCCGGCACCAACCCTGATACCCGGATTTGTGTGCGGGTGATCTGCGAAGTGGCATGGCAAGCGCATTTCTGCAAGAACATGTTCATCCGCCCTACAGCGGAACAACTAAAAACGTTCAAGCCCGACTGGACTATTTTGAATGCTTCGAAGACAAGCTGTCTCGATTGGGAAGAGTACGAAGAACTCACCGGGGAAGAGTATGTGGCCTTCAATATAGCAGAAGGCATGACTCTTATCGGTGGTACCTGGTACGGCGGCGAAATGAAGAAGGGCATCTTTACCATGATGAACTACTTCTTACCTCTTCGCGGTATCGGCGCATTTCATTGCTCTGCTAACGAGGGAAAAGAAGGGGACACGGCGTTGTTTTTCGGTCTTTCCGGAACAGGAAAAACTACATTGTCCACCGATCCTCATCGCGCATTGATTGGCGACGATGAGCATGGATGGGACGACGAGGGCATCTTCAATTTTGAAGGTGGCTGTTACGCGAAAACTATCGACCTGTCGGTGGAAAACGAGCCTGAAATATACAACGCTATCCGTAGAGACGCGCTGTTGGAAAATGTGGTCGTGAAGGATAACGGCGATGTGGATTACAGCGATGTGTCCAAAACGCAAAACACCCGGGTTTCTTATCCCCTGGAGCATATTGAAAACATCGTAAAACCTGTATCCAAAGGCACGCATCCGAAAAAGATTATATTTTTGACCTGCGACGCATTTGGCGTGCTACCTCCTGTAGCCAAGCTGACCAAAGAACAGGCTATGTACCATTATCTGATTGGGTATACCGCTAAAGTTGCTGGAACGGAAATGGGGGTTACTGAACCGAAAGCAGCCTTTTCATCCTGCTTTGGCGCACCGTTTTTGGCCTTGCATCCCACCGAGTACGCCAAAGTATTGGGCCAGAAAATGGATGAACATAATGCTTCCGCTTACTTGGTAAATACTGGCTGGTCTGGTGGAGGGTACGGTGTGGGAAATCGCATGCCGTTGAAAGCTACACGGTCTATAATTGATGCCATTTTAAACGGGTCTATGGATGAAGCGGAATGCGTGATTATGCCTGTTTTCAATATTGCTATACCTACTGCTCTTGAAGGTGTGGACAGAACACTCTTGAATCCCCGTGAGTCGTGGGAAGATAAAGATGCCTATGATAAATCGGCCCGAAATCTGGCGGAGCGTTTYAYYGAWACYTTTGGGCGYTACACGGATACACCMGAGGGTCAGGCTGTRGCACAGGCAGGTCCGACACTGRGTTAATNTCWMAAMCWKSGWYWNGNGNWRTTAAATCCGGCTCTGGCCGATTTCCCCCAGTGCGATGCGCAATTCATGGCAATCCTTAAATCGATCCTTTGGACTTTTCGCCATAAGCCGCATGATAATATCACCCAGGTTTTGTGGGCATATTTCACTAATTTCTGTGGGATGAAATGGCATCTGTTGAAGATGGCAGGTGTACAACCGCTGCAGGTCGTCCACTTCAAAGGGCACCTTTCCCGTGAACATGATGTACATCATCGCGCCCAACGAGTATAGATCGCTTTGCTTGGTTATTTTTTCTTTTTTAATAACTTCGGGGGAAACAAACATAGGTGTAATTTGTTCAGCCATACCCCGGTCGAGAATGGAAAGCATACCTGCAGATCCGGCAAGAGAAAAATCGCAAATCTTGACCTGTCCTTTCCGCGTAAACAGTACATTGGCAGGTTTCATATCGTGGTGAACATACCCTGCGTCGTGAATGTAGGCGAGTCCATTGCATATTTGCGCCAGAATAACCAAGCGCTCCTGAAGATTAAAAGGCCGCTCATCCACATACCATTTCAGATCCGGGCCATCAACAAATTCCATGATGATCACATCGCCTTCATCTTCAGAGATGAAATCAAGAACTTTCACCACGTTTTGATGGTCCATCTTTATGAATTTTTTGACGTTTTTTGCCAATTCGCGTTTGTGGATTTTATTTCTGAAAAAATTGGCCCGTAACAGTTTCATTGCTACGATTTGACCAGTATCGGGATCCACTGCACGGTATACTATACCGGTGCCGCCTTGCCCCAGCATCATTTGCAGCTTGTATCCGAATAGCTCGGAACGATCTGGTTTTTTGGGAAATTCTGCCATGCGAACCTAATCCTCTTCCAGATCCAAATCTATTTCGATTGCATCGGCCCAAAGACCTTCCAGGTCGTAGAATTCCCAGGCTGATTCACGAAAGATATGTACCATGATATTGCCGTAATCCAATACAAGCCAATTACTATCGAAGCTGCCTTCTGCTTTAATGGGGCGTACACCCACCTCGCGCATGGTGTCTTTTACACCATTATAGATAGCCTTAAGCTGAGGGTCGCTGGTGGCACTGCACATTACAAAACAGTCCGATACCATACTGAGTCCGCGCATATCATACGCTTTGATACGTTTAGCTTTGAAACTCCAGGCTGCGTGCGCGATACGTAAGGCATCAGGAACGAAATCCACTTCATCAGTTGTTGATTTTTTTGTAAGTTTTACCACGATAGATTTTACGTCCCTTATCCCTCGTCCAATAATTTGGAGAGGATTTTTTGTACAACTTGGGGGTTACCCTTACCTTTTGTGGCTTTCATGGATTGACCTACCAGAAAACCTTTCGCCTGCTTTTTTCCGCCCCGGTAATCTTCCACCGGACCGGGATTCTCATCGATAATTTGTTTGATGATTGATTCCAACTCGCTCTCGTCGGAAATCTGCACCAGGCCTTTTTCTTCCACCAGAACTTTCGCATCTTTACCTGTAGCGAACATATCCCCGATGAGGTCTTTTGCTATTTTTCCGCTGATTGTACCGTCTTCAATGAGGGCAATCATACCTGCCAGTTGGGCTGGCTGTATCTTACAGGWTTCTATATCCATTTTGGAGTCGCTGAGCAACGCCTGGAGATCGCCCATAACCCAGTTAGCAGCGGTCTTGGACTTGGCACCGGATTTTACTACAGCTTCAAAGTAGTCCGCCACTTGCTTGGCACCCGTAACCAATACTGCATCGTAGTCCGACAAAACGTAATCTTTAACGAATCGATTCTTGCGTGCCAGCGGAAATTCCGGCAGCAACTGGCGTATTTCATTCTCCCAGGCTTCGTCTACCACGATGGGAACCAGATCCGGTTCGGGGAAATACCTATAATCATGCGCCGATTCTTTCAAACGCTGCGCAACCGTGATGCCTTTCGCCGCATCCCATCCACGAGTTTCCTGGAGGAGTGTTCCGCCTTCACCCAGCACCTTGGCCTGACGTCGCACTTCGAAATCGATGGCTTTCTGCACACCGCTAAACGAGGCTACATTCTTCACTTCAGACTTGGTTCCAAATTCTTCCTGACCTACTGGACGAATACTTATATTGGGTTCGGCTCGGAGAGAACCTTCCTCCATGTTGCAGTCACTTACCTCCAAATACAGTAATAACTGTTTCAATGCCGTGAGGAAAGCGTATGTTTCGTCGGCAGATCGCAGATCCGGTTCCGTAACGATTTCCAGCAGCGACACGCCGCAACGGTTGAAATCCACGCCGCTTTCGTTCATGCCGCGAGTATGATCGTTACGTGCTGTGTCTTCTTCTACGTGGGCACGGGTAATTCCTACGCGCCTGGTTTCACCTTCAAATTCAAAATCCAGATACCCGTCATGGCAGAGAGGCAGGTCGTACTGACTGATTTGGTAGTTTTTGGATTGGTCAGGATAAAAGTAGTTTTTCCGGTCCATTTTTGACCAACGGGAAATGGTGCAATTAAGGGCTAACCCAACGGCTACGGATTTGTTGATCATTTCCTTATTCAATACCGGCAGTACGCCCGGCATGCCCAGACAAATAGGGCAAACGTGGGTATTGGGCGGCGCATGAAAATCATTGGCACACGCGCAGAACACTTTAGATTTTGTATCTATCTCGACATGTACTTCCATGCCGACTACGGTTTCATAATTCATGCTATTCCTTACGCAACGGGCGCATCGCCCATATCAAATCCACGATTCTGTTCATAGGCGTACGCTGTACGGAAAAGATCCGCTTCAGCGAAGGGCTTTCCGATAATCTGTAATCCAGCCGGGAGCTTATTTTCAGTTAGACCACAGGGAATGGATATACCCGGTACTCCCGCCAGATTCGCCGTGCTGGTGTAAATATCGTTCAAGTACATTTCCATGGGGTCGTCCACCTTTGCGCCAAACTCGAACGCTGCTGTGGGTGTGGTGGGTGTAACAATCACGTCACATTGCTCAAAGGCCTTGTCGAAATCCTGACGAATAAGTGCCCGTACTTTTTGCGCCTTGAGATAATATGCGTCGTAGTAGCCGCTGGAAAGCACGTAGGTACCCAGCATGATACGCCGCTGTACTTCTTGACCGTATCCCTCCGATTTACTCATGCGATACATTTCATCCACATTCTTTGCGTCGGGGTGACGAAATCCGTATCGAACACCATCGAACCGAGCGAGATTCGCGCTGGCCTCAGCGGTAGCGATGATGTAATACACTGCAATACCGTAATCGGAATGGGGGAGACTCACTTCCACTACATTCGCGCCTTGGCCTTTGAGTACATCCACGGCTTTATCAATCAATCCCCGCATCTCATCGTTCAGGGAATCGGTATAAAACTCTTTGGGCAATCCGACGGTGAGGCCGTCAACGCCTTGTTTAAGTGATTCACGGTAGTCCGGTACCTCTATGTCAGCCGAGGTGGCATCATAGGGATCTTGACCGCTCAGCACGTTCATCATCAACGCGCAATCTTCCACGTCCTTCGTGAATGGCCCGATTTGATCCAGCGATGAAGCAAAAGCTACTACGCCAAAACGTGATACACGACCGTAGGTAGGTTTCAGTCCTACACAGCCGCAAAAAGCCGCTGGCTGGCGTATCGAACCGCCTGTATCGCTGCCAATGGATATAACCGCTTCATGGGCTGCCACGCTGGCTGCCGCGCCGCCGCTGGACCCACCGGGTACGCGTCCTAAATCCCAGGGGTTGCAGGTTTTCTGAATGGAAGAATTTTCAGTGGAAGACCCCATGGCAAATTCGTCCATGTTGAGCTTGCCCGTGAATATTCCTCCGGCATCTTTCATCTTCGTGACTACGGTGGCATCGTAGGGACTCTCGAATCCTTTTAGAATTTGGGATGCGCAAGTTGTTGTGCCGATGGTGGTACACAGGTTATCTTTCAACCCGATGGGAATACCTGCCAAGGGACCGGGGTCGTTGCCCTGCTTTAGCTCGTTATCAATTACGCCAGCACGTTCCAGCGCTTCATTTTTCCATACTTCCACATACGCCTGTGTCTTACCGTCTACATCATCAATACGGGCTAGCTGACTTTCCATGAGGGATGTGGCCGTAACAGCACCGGAACGGAGATCGTCGCCCAATTCATGAGCGGTCTTGGTGTAATGGGTATCACTCATAATCAGTCCGCATCCAGAATACGAGGGACCAGAAAGAATTCATCATCATGCTTGGGTGCATTTTTCAATGTCTGTTCGCGGGTCAGCGATTTGCCTACAACGTCCTCGCGATATACGTTGGTTATATCCAGGACGTGCATCATGGGTTCAACGTCGTCCGTGTTGAGCTCGCTCAATTTATCCATGTACGACAGAATATCACCCATTTCCTTGACCAGACGCTGTTTGGCGTCGTCATCCAGAATGAGCTGGGCCAGTCCCGCTACATACTCCACATCTTCCGTGGTAATCTTTGCCATTGGTGTTCCTTAACTAAAATTCGCTGTGAAAGTAGGGAAGATCGTATCATACATACCGTTGTTTAATCCATGTGTGCGCCTCTAAAATTTATGAACTCAAGGGGTTACGCATGTTTTTAATTCAGAAAAATAAGGAAACGATGGACAGGGCAGAACCTCTATCCTCGCTAACGAAGGGACTACATGAGCAAAACGATTTGCATATATAGTTCATCCAGCAAGACCATAGACGATAAATACAAAGCCATCGCTCGTGAATTGGGTCGTGCTATCGCTGACCAGGGCTGGCAGTTGGTATTTGGCGGTGGACTACAGGGGCTCATGGGGGAATCGGCACGAGGTGTCCATGATAAGAAGGGACATGTTATCGGGGT
>NVWG01000043.1 GCA_002746185.1 Candidatus Hydrogenedentota bacterium | reverse complement strand
GACTATCAACGACGCTGGATCGACGAAAGTGCCGACAAAAACTGGGATTTATTGCATCCGGACCATCCGTTGATACGTACCCCGCGGGAATCGGCGGTGCCCTCCGAGGGCTGGAACGTGCTCTACTTGCAGCTTGAGACCTTCCGGGGTTGGGACATGGGCTTCAACCGCCCCGAGCTCGACCCCTCCCCGACTCCCTATCTTGATGGCCTGGCTCACGAAGGCTTCTCCGTCGCCGTTGGGCGCTTGAGGGAAGATGTAGAACGCGCCGTTGGGTCGGGTGACCACGAATTTTTCGCTGAGAATATCGTACGCCAGGTCGCGTTTTTCACGGTATGCGTTTGTTTTCTCCGAGTGATCCATCTTCAACGCGGTAATGGCGGCGTGCTGTGCCATGGACGGAGCGCACACGAAGGTGTATTGCTGGAGCGTGTTCATGGACTGAATGACATCTTCCGGTCCAGCGGCGAATCCCACGCGCCATCCGGTCATGGCAGCCATTTTGGAAAAGCCGTTGAGGAGGATGACGTTGTCGTATTGTCCCACCATGGTGGCGGGTTCGCCGTCGTAGGTGAGCTGCTCGTAAATCTCGTCCGTCAGCACCAGCAGGTTGTGTTTTCGCGCCACCGCTGCCAGCGCGGACATTTCCTCCTGACTCAGGCTCACGCCTGTAGGGTTGGACGGGGAATTGACGATGAGCAGCTTGGATTTTTCGGTGATGGCAGCTTCCAGCGCTTCGGGAGTGAGTTTGAAGTGGGGATAGGTGTCGATAGGGACGCTCTTCCCGCCCAGTACATTAACCAGATGCTTGTACATGACGAAATACGGGTCGGCAAAGAGGACCTCGTCGTCGGGATTTACCGTAGCCAGCAGCGCGAGGAAGAGTCCACCGGAAACCCCGGCGGTAACCATGACGTTATTCAGGGGAACACCGAAGCGTTGGTCGTAATACTCAGAACACGCCTCCCGAAGGGCTTCCAGTCCCCAGGTTTGGGTGTAGGAATTGTGACCATCCTGTATGGCCTGGATAGCGGTGAGTTTTACGGCTTCATCCACATCGTAGTCCGGCTGACCGATGCTCAGGTTGATGGGGTTCTCCAGTGTAGCGGCCAGGGCGAAGGCTTTTCGGATCCCGCTGGCATCAATATGATCCATACGGTCGGCGATGAAACTCATGGGGACTCCTTTGGAAATGTGATTGGTGATTGCTGTTGAGAATGGCTTATTATGCGTATTCATTATTGGTAAGACAAGCTGAAGTGCGGTTGATGGATGGGAGTGTGCAGGTACATGTCGGATTTAACAACATTGAATCAAGAGGGTTTTAATAAGTATGCCCAGCTGATTGGAATTGAATTTGTGGAGATAGGTGAGGGGCGTTGTCGGGCGGAATTAGATGTGCGGGAGGATCATTTTCATCCGGGGCAGATTGTGCATGGGGGTGTGGCATTTAGTCTGGCGGATTCGAGTATGGCCATGGCGATCATTTCTAAAATGGAAACGGGGTATTCGGCCAATACGATAGAATTGAAGATATCGTATATGTCTGCTGTGACCGAAGGACGTATGGTAAGTGAGGCGTGGATAGTGAAGCAGGGTCGGAAAATTGCTTTCATGGAGGCTCGGGTGACGGTGGGGGAGAAGCTGGTAGCCACGGCTACGGCGACTTTTGCGATGGTGAAAATGGGGTAATTGAATAATTATTTTGAGGCAGTCTAATAATTGGGGCGAATATGTAAGCCATTTATTATCAGTATATTACGACTCGGWAGGATCTTTGATCTGAGCAGATATGGGTATATATAATCATAAAAATCGACTAGCGAAAAGTCGAAATTCAGGGTATGCTTATTTGTTGACTCGGCTGTGGAGTCATAATAATAAATAATGCTTGACAAGTAATTTCAGTCATGTTATTGTATGAGTCTGAATAAGACATTTAGGCGTATTTTAGGGGCTGTATCCATTGATCATAAATAGAGCGTGAGATCGCTTTATTTTACATAGACCTTCGAAGAAGGCTCTCCCCCAGTCTTCTTTGAGGATAACAGTCAGAAATGACTGGTTCCCACCACCGGCGAGTGCATATTAGGTAGTTCCCCCGCTGCCATGCACTCGCCTCTTTTATTTTTTACGATCTTGCACGGGTGATCGGGTTTAAAATTTGTGCAAAAAGCCCAGTTAAAACCTCCCAACCTATTGCATTATATGGAGATAGGGGTATGGGTACAGGTTAATCTATTGACTTTCCATTGCAGATATATTAAAATACTTTCCGTTATGGCTTTACTTCAAGGCCTCTTGCTATTTCAGACAAACGACTGATTTGTTGATAGCATTCTCAGAGAGGTTCGGTTTTCCGCGTTGCTGCCAGATATCCTGTCCTGAGACGCGTACAAATTTATACAAGAGCTGTGGTTGCACCACGTTAGAATGGAGAGTTAAGAATGATTCCGAAGATTTCACTGTGTTTAAATATTTTTTCCGGTGCGGCAGATCGATATTGCCTGGAAGGATATAGAGAAACCCCTAAGCTGCAGGAGCGTATATCGGCAGCGGCGAAGCTGAAGGGGGTAAAGGCGGTAGAACTTGAGCAGACGGATGTGAGCCAAGAGATTCCGGCTAAAGACATTAAGCGGATGCTGAAGGATTATAATCTGGAATGTTCTTCTGTATCGGCGAATTTAGCTTATGATCGCAAGTATGCGTTGGGTGCATTTGGCAATCAGCATCAGAAAACACGTAATGCAGCAATTGATGAGGGTCGTAAAGCGGTGGACATCGCCCGTATAGTGGGTGCAACGGATATTACGGTTCGTTTGTATACGGATGGCTTTGATTATCCTTTCCAGGTGGATTATGGTACTCATTGGAATACRGTGATTTCTTCTATCAAGACGATTGCAAAGTATGCATCACCTGATATTAATGTAGCGATTGCCTATAAGCCTCGGGAACCGCGTAAACATCTGACGGTGGCGACGGTAGGTAAATCCTTGTCGTTGTGTCAGGAAATTGCCATGAAGAATGTGGGCGTGGGTATGAGTTTTAGTCACGCGATGATGGCGGGTGAAAATCCGGCRGAGTCGATAGCATTTTTGACTCGGGCGAATAAGCTGTTCCGAGTGTATTTCAGCGATTGTTATCGTATGTGGGATGATGCATTGATTCCCGGGACGGTTCACATGTGGGAATTGATGGAAGCGTTATTTTATTTGAAAACATCTAAGCATAAGGGGTATTTGGCGCTTGATATGATGCCGCAGCGTCTGGATCCTTCTCATGCATGTCAGATTGCTATAGGGAATTTATCTATTTTCTGGAAGAAGCTGGAGAAACTGGATACCAGTGAGATTCGGCGCGCCCAGAAATCGTTAGATGCTATCGAGAGTCAGAAGATAATCCGACGCGTCATGCTGCAAAGTTAAGGCTGCCTGACGTTGCGGGGTAACGGGTTTAGTGTACCAGCGGCATAAAGGAGCGGTATATCAGAATTTCAGGTAATACGAGCGGACTGAAAGCTTCTGCGCATCGCCGCATCGAGAAACTCTCTAACCAACGCATTCGAACGAATCAAATCGTTACGCCGGACTTGGCTCGTCGTTTGACGGAGTTGAGTCGGGAAATCAATCGGCAGATTGGTCTCCTTGTAGATAGGGCGGGGTACATTTGCGAGGTGATTGTGGGTGATGCCCGGTCACTGTTTCTCCCGGATCTGTCCAAGTATCGTCAGGGACATGATCGCTTTTGCGGACTACGTTTGATTCACACTCATTTACATGATGCCGGGCTGGACGATGATGATTTCACGGATTTAGCGTTGCTGCGGCTGGATATGATTGCTGCGATTCATGCTCAGGATGATGGCCTGCCGGGCTTGGTTTATGTGGGACATATTCTCCCCAGCAGCGATTCTGATAGTCCTTGGGAAGCCCTACCTCCGATTAGTGTGCACGATCTGCCCAGTGATTTCCTGGATGCTATTGATGCGTTGGAAAATGAATTTTCCCGGAGACGTTCGGGGCGGCGAACGGGTAAGCAGCGAGACCGGGCTATACTTTTGCATATTTCTTCTCAGCCGCGAGCTGTGATGGAAGATTCCTTGTCTGAAATGAGCGAGCTGACCACCAGCGCGGGGATTGATGTTGTTCATAAGATGATGCAGCGGCGTCCTATTGATCCCCGGACGGTGATGGGTAAGGGGAAGCTGAAGACGATTATTATCAAAGCCATGCAGCTGGATGCGGAAGTGTTGATTTTTGATTTGAATCTATCGCCAACGCAAGTGAAAAATTTGGCGGATATGACGGATCTGAAGATTCTGGATCGCACGCAGGTAATTCTGGATATCTTTTCCCAGCGTGCGGAGACTCGGGAAGGGAAGATTCAGGTTGAATTAGCCCAGCTACGGTATATGCTTCCATTTTTAAGTACGAAACATACGGCTATGTCGCGGCTTACGGGGGGTATTGGTGGTCGCGGCCCTGGGGAAACAAAGCTAGAGGTTAATCGGCGGCGTGCCCAGGACAGGATATCTCAGTTACAGCGGGAAGTKAAKAAACTGGGTGATCGGCGTCGTCTTCGTCGTCGTAAGCGAACGGAAAAGAAGGTTCCCATGGTATCCATCGTGGGGTATACGAACGCCGGGAAGTCCACGCTATTGAATAAACTCACCAAAAGCGATGTGACGGCGAAAGATGCTCTTTTCGCTACGCTGAATCCCGTATCGCGTAGACTGCGACTTCCTCGGGAACGTGAGATTGTGATTACCGATACAGTAGGGTTTATCCGTAAACTGCCGTCGGAACTAATGGAAGCATTCAAGACCACATTTGAAGAGATTGAGCCAGCGAGCCTTTTGCTGCATGTGGTGGACGCATCGAATCCGGAAGTAGACGAGCTGTATGAGACGGTTAATAGGTTATTGGCAGAACTGGATTATCATGATAAGCCTACATTGGTTATCCTCAATAAAATTGATTTGTGTGATGCTGATACGGTGATTCGGTTGACGGAACAATACGATGGGATTCCCGTGTCCGCGTTGGATTCCAATACGCTGACACCGCTGCTGGAGCTTATTGAGGATCGTCTGGGGAATGGATTTACGGAATTCCCTACTCTTCCGGTGGTAAAAGAAAATTCTGCAACAGCGGAATCTGTGGATCAGGATGTGGTATAACCTGTCCATGTCTCGGCATACCATAACATCAATTCTAGCCACCTTTATCCTGTTTCCGGTGTTTCTTTTGGGATGCGGATCGTCGGCGAAACATTTATCTGAAGCCCGTGACTTGGCGGATCGTGCCGCGACAGCCCAAGCGGCATCACTGAAAGCCACCCAGCAAAATCAGCCTCAAGCAGCACAAGAACAGTACGCCGAGTCCCGTGAATTGTATGGGCAGGCGATTGTGGCGTATCAACAGGCGCGTGCTGATGTGTCGAGTAATGCAGAACGGGTATTGGAATTTGCTGAAGTGGCTGAGGCGGCTGGTGAAAGAGACTTGGCTGCGCTTGCGTATCACCATTTGACGGAATTAGAGCCGGATGAGTGGAAATGGAAATTGAATGCGGGGCGGTCGTATCGTTTGGCGGGAGATGCATTTCAGGATAACGCACTGCGTTTTTTGCAGGCGTGTACGACGGGTGAAGGAGCACCAGATGATATCCGTGCAGATGCGTATGTGGAGCTTGGAAAAATATATTGGGGGCTGGGATTGTTTGAAAATGCGGGAGGATTTTTTTCTTCGGCTCAGGCACTTAACCCCGACCATACCCCCGCTCGTATCGGAACGGCTGCTGTAGCTATACGTGATGGAGATATGGCGGCAGGTTCTACGATTTTAGATGGCTTGGTGCAGGTGTCCCAGGAGGACACGGCGCTGATGAATTTCCTGCTGGCTGATGCGTTACGCAGATTTGACGATAGTCGTGGTATTTTTCCTGATACGGCGGAGCAGCATTATGCGTATGCTCGGCTTTTGGTACGGGTAGGTAAATACTACGAGACGATGCTGGCGCTGGAGCGATCTGTTGCGCTGAATGGGGATAATTATCCTGCGTACAATTTGCTGGGCGGAGTGTTGAGCCAAATAGGAGAGCAGGACCGTGCGCGGAAGGCTTATGAAACCTCACTGGAAATGAACCCAGACCAGCCTCGTACCCGAGAAATATTGGGGCAACTTCAATAAAATTATCAAGGTTGAATTTTTTATTTGATTCTGGTGGCTTCAGTATATACAGAAATTAAATAGTGTAAGGATTCCTGTCATGATTCTATTGAAAAATAGATACTTATTATGCCTCGAATTACTATTGCTTGGTTATGGCGTAACATTTCTTGCTGTAGTGGTATTCGAAAATTACAGCATGAGGTTGTTCTTACTAGGGCCATTGATTTTTGGTTGCTTAGTAGTCACGGTGATACGTAAACATCCTTCAGAAGACTTTCCCGATTGGTTCAAATCCTTTGCTTTCGCCGCAATGATTCTACCCGCAGGGTTGATGTGTCTTATTCTGTTGGTGATGCTGTTTACCGGATTTGAAGGAGCYATTTGCCTTTTAATGGCATTRCCTCTTGTTGYAGGAGCYGTGGTGGTRGGYGGRGCGTTRGCTTTTTGGATGGATATGCTTACCAAGTCGGGCAGTCGACTGTTRGCGATGATTTGGTTTGTTACATGTCTGCTCATATTTGTATTTTTATGGAGCGAGGCACAGGCATCAAACGATTCTTTGTTGAAAGTATCGACTACGATAGAGATTGATGCGTCGCCGGAAACGGTTTGGCGAAATGTGATCGCATTCGAACTACTGCCAGAGCCTGAGGAGTGGTTGTTTAAGACGGGCATAGCGTATCCAATACAAGCACGTATTGAGGGAGAGGGTGTCGGGGCGATACGGTATTGCGAATTTTCAACCGGGTCTTTCGTAGAGCCTATTACTGTATGGGATGCCCCGCATCTATTGGCGTTTGATGTGACGGAAAACCCTGAACCGATGAAGGAGTTGTCCCCTTGGGGTGATATCAATCCATCACATATAGAGGGGTATATGGTATCGCGAAAAGGGCAGTTTGAGTTGGAGAGGCTGCCTGGAGATAGAACACGTCTGACTGGTACAACGTGGTATGAACATGGGTTGGGGCCGGAGTGGTATTGGACACTGTGGTCGGATTGGATTATCCATAAGATCCATCTGAGGGTGTTGGGGCACATCAAAGTGCTGAGTGAGAGTTAAGCGAAAACAATAGAGTAGAATATATTTATCTACTTTGCTGTTGTGTATATCTAAATAAATAGGAGTTTAAAATGAAAATGTATCACTTCTTAGTTTCCGCGATGATTATATTCTCTTCGGGTTTGGCAGTTGCCGCTGAGTATACGGTGGATGGAGTGCATTCGACGGTGGGATTTCGGGCGAAGCATTTAGGGGTGAGTTATTTTCATGGTCAGTTTGCGAAGGTTTCTGGGAAGCTGCGTTATGATGCGTCGAAACCGGAGGGGTCGTCTATTGAAATTTCGGTGGATTMGGCCAGCGTGGTGACGTTTAATCAGGCGCGAGATACTCATTTGAAGGGGCCTGATTTTTTTAATGCGAAGGAGTTTCCTGCTATTACGTTTAAGAGTACGTCCTGGAAGAAGACGGGGGATGGCGTATATGAGGTGACGGGTGATTTGATGCTGCTGGGGAAAACGAAATCGATTACGGCTACGGCGGAGTATGTGGGTACGGGTAAAGATCGTCGGGGTCGGGAGCTTATTGGTTTTGAAACGATATTCACCATTGACCGTACGGATTTCGGCATGAAATATGGGGTCTCTCCGGATGGATCGGGTATTGGTAAGGACATCCGTATGACGGTATCGGTTGAAGCGGCGAAGTAGCTTACGTTATTCTATTTTAGTGGGCCGGTCGATTTTTCGGCCGGTCTTTTTTATTTAAGCGGGAGTGGAGCGTAGATGAATATTGGAGGCGCTGTTTTTGGTCCGGCAATTGTCGCTGGGTTGATCTGGCTGGCGGTGTTTCGTCTGTGGCGGCGTAAATCGATTCATGATAAAGGGCATTGGGGTGGTGCGTTGGCGTTGGGCACGGGTATTATCGCTGGATATATAGCGTTGCTGGGAGTGCCGCCGTTGAAGCCAAGTCAGGCGGTGGATTGGTTGCCATATATGTCGGCGGTTGCGGTTATTGGAGGAGTGGGGCAGCCGTGGTGGGGGCGAAAATGGTTTACATTCATTCCTGTTTTATTTCTTCTTGCGGCTATCGTGCTGTCGATCCAGCTTCAGAATAAAATCCGGTACAGTTGGGATGGTATTGAGATTGCTATCTGGATAGGCGGACTGGCGGGGGCGGTTTCGTTGGTCGGTTGGAATCTGGAAAGGGTTGCTGATCGACGGACGGGAGTCTCTATGCCGTTGGCCATGTGGACGTGGTGCGCCATGGGYAGTGTGCTGCTGGTGTTGTCGGGGTCGGCTTTGCTGGGTCAGATTATGGGCGGGCTGGCGGCGGTATTCGGCGCGGCGGTGGTGTTGGCGTGGTGGAATAAAGGATTCACGCTGACACAAGGTGCTATGTCGGTGTTGGCGTTGCTTTATGGGAGTCTGCTCGCACAAGG
This sequence comes from Candidatus Hydrogenedentota bacterium, assembly GCA_002746185.1. Classification (GTDB taxonomy): domain Bacteria; phylum Hydrogenedentota; class Hydrogenedentia; order Hydrogenedentales. The sequence goes on along the minus strand of NVWG01000043.1, from coordinate 19,380 downwards.
GTATTTTTATGCTGAGACTCCTATGGTGAGCGCGGTATTGGCGGCGGGCGCTCCTTTGGTCCTGTGGTATGGGGAGCGTCGGAAAGTTTTTTATTCGGCTCCATTTAAGGCCGCTCTTTGGCGGATGCTGTATATTGCTGTGCCCATGGGTATTGCGTTATTGGTGGCGGGATATTTTTATTCTCAATCGGGAAGCGGCGGGGAGTACGATTATTATTCGTATTGAACGGTCATTCCGCTTCGAAGGCTTCTCTGAAACACGCTTCTAAACAATCCATGGCTTCTTCCAGTGATGGTGCTTCGCCCAGGAGTGCTTTGAGGGAAGTAACGGGTTTGTCCGGGATTCCACATGGCACGATGAGTCTCCAGTGATTCATATCCGGGTCGAGGTTTATGGATATGCCGTGGTAGGTGACCCATTGGTGTATGCCGATGCCGATGGCGGCTACTTTYGCGCCGTCTACCCAGATGCCGGTWARGCCTTCCATTCGCTCTCCGGTRATRCCGTAGCTTGTGAGGAAATTGATGATGACATCTTCCAAACTGCGCAGATACCAGGATACGGATTGCTGCCACTGGGTCAGATTCAGGATGGGGTAGGCTACGAGCTGGCCGGGGCCGTGGTAGGTAACGTCGCCGCCCCGATCTGCTTCGACAACGTCAATACCCATTTGCGCCAGGGTTTCCCGATTTCGTAGCACATGTTCTTCGCTGCTTTTGCGTCCCAGGGTGATGGTGGGGGTATGTTCCAGGAGGAGGAGAGCGTTGGAGGCATCGCCGAATTCTACAGCGATACGTCGCCCAACTTGCGCTTCATAGATATCGGTGTAAGGCTCGGGCTCCATGAAGCGAAGCGTTTCAATTTGACGTGTCGCGTTCGCCATAATTAGTGTAATCCCTTTTGGGATACGCCGTATCCGGTCATTTCTCTTTGCTTCTTTCTCATTTTGTAATGAGAAAGAAGGATTATTCTTTATTACCTTCGTGGATCAAATCGTGGAGTAATGTCATGTTAACATTTGCCAGGGTATCGACGATTCGGTCGGCCTGTCGGAGTTCTTCGCCGGAAAATGTTCCTGTGACGGCAATACATGCCATGCCTGCGGCTTTGGCGGAGGCAATACCGACAATGGAATCCTCGATAACGACGCAGCGTTCCGTTGGAACACCGATGGCAAGGGAGGCGGCCTGATAGATTTCGGGGTCGGGTTTGGCTTTGGTGATGTCATCGCCGGTGAGCCACGCGGAGAGTTTGGAGGTGTCCAGGGCGCATGCTTGCAAGGTAGCTTCGGAGCGTTTACGTTTACTGCTGGTGGCCAGGGCCAGTTTCCAGCTTGGGGAACGTGATGCTTCGTTGTAGAACGACGCTGCGTCTACGATGCCTACATTGGGTGAGCCCCCCAGTTCTTTGAGGAAGTGGTAGAGCTGGCGTTCCACCATTTTTTCCACATCGATATTSMYAYCGTATTGCATGGCGATTCCCAATACGTGTACTTCGGCTGTTACGCCCATGTACGGATCTGAATCCACATCCTTGGGTGCTACATTGTACAATTCCAGAAAGGCTTGGTTGATGGCGTGGATACTCAGCGGTTCTGTATCGGCCAAAACCCCATCTACATCAAAAATAAGTCCGTACTGCATTATTACTCCCAGTCAGCACACGGCCAGTGGTGTTATGGGGCTGCCCATGCCTCGTTTGATATTTAAAGGGGCTACAACGAATTGGAATTCATGGACTCCGTCGCTGGCTAAATCATCCAAATTGAGCAGTTCCATCAGGTAGCCGCCCTGATCGCGCAGGAAGGATTGATGCACTACCAGGCCATCGGGGTGGGGGTAGTGTTCTACGGCACTGTTGTCTGCCGCCATGATGGCTATTTCGTTTTCATAAGCCCAGTGGGCCACGTCCAAGCTGGGCCCGGGCTGCATGGCATCGAATTTTGCTGGGTCCTGTTTATGGACGCTGAGCCAGCCCGTGCGGAAGAGGACGGCATCGCCGGAGCCTATGGTTACGCCTTGAGCTTGGGATACTGTTTCGATGTGGGCAGGGGTGATGATGCGATCCGGGGGAAGATGGTCRACTCCTTCGTGGGCGCARAARTCGAGAAGAACGCCTCGCGTGACGATGCCGCCGATGTTTTCGATGCCGTTCAATTTYGCTCCGGTTTGATTGATGGCATCCGAGGCYTTRTGYCCRTTGTACATCTGMCCATCACGAAAGACATGGCAWAGSGCRTCRACGTGMGTRGAGCCGTGGGTGTGAATCATGATGATGTCTTCGCTGCCGCCTGGGCCGGGGCCTTCCAGATTATGATAGGTGCCTATGTGCCAGTTCTGGTGACGACCGGGCCAGATTGGGYCGTTGTGGGAGAGGGAAATGGCCAGGGGATATACTTTACCCGTCTTGACTAATTGGGCGGCCTGTAATGTTTTTTCCGGAGTGATATAGTTCAGCGTGCCGCGTTGATCGTCCGMKCSSCASWWWYYMMMWTWWSRRMYASWKKCRSTYMWGCRKRWMYMKMCRSGYSRATGGCTTTGATGATTTCTTCTGTGTTGGCGTTTACCGTGACGGGTTCGCTGCCCATTTTTATGGCGATGTCTGGGTCTTTCAGGCCGTGTCCCGTGAGGACGCATACGACGCGAATTTTTTCGCCTTGGAATGGCTCCATGTTGTCGAAGTAACCGTTGTCGGCCAGCTTGATGAGTCCGGCTACACTGGCGGCGCTGGCGGGTTCGCAGAATACGCCTTCCGTTGATGCGAGCAGTTTGTAGGCTTCTTTGATTTGGTGATCCGTGACCATGCCGATGGCACCGCCGGACTCGTCGCGGGCTGCTTCGGCCAGTTTCCATGATGCGGGGTTACCGATACGGATGGCGGATGCGATGGTTTTTGGGTGTTTGACGGGTTTGCCCATGACGATGGGGGCGGATCCGGCAGCCTGGAATCCCAGCATTTGGGGCAGGTTGGCGGATTTACCTTTTTCGTGATATTCCTTGTAGCCCATCCAGTAGGCGGCAATATTTCCTGCGTTACCTACGGGGAGGACGYGGCAGTCCGGTGCGTACCCTTCGAAGTCATCTACGATTTCAAAGGCACCGGATTTTTGTCCCTGGAGTCGGTAGGGGTTCACGGAGTTGACCAGGGCGATGGGGTGCTTTTCGCAGATGTCGCGCACGAGACGCAGAGCGATATCGAAGTTGCCTTCGATCTGGATCACCTTCGCTCCGTGCATCATGGCTTGCGAAAGTTTGCCCATGGCGATTTTGCCTTCGGGGATGAGTACGGCGCATTTCATCCCGGCACGTACGGCGTAGGCGGCGGCAGATGCGGAGGTGTTGCCTGTTGAGGCGCACATGACGACTTCATGTCCTTCGGCCTTTGCTTGGGTAACGGCCATGGTCATGCCGCGATCTTTGAACGATCCGGTGGGATTCAGCCCTTCGTATTTCAGGTGAATCTCCAAGTTCGGATGAATTACTTTCTCCAGATTGTATGCGTGGATGAGCGGGGTGGAACCTTCGTTGAGCGACACAATTTCTGTGTCATCGTCTACGGGCATGTATTCCCGGTATCGTTCGATTACGCCTGGGCGGGTCATTATTCGTCCTCCTCCAGAATGCGCAGTACGTGGGTAGGTTCCACTACTGCATCCAATGCATCAATTTCGGTTAGGGCRGCGCGGAGTTTCGACTCCTGCGCGTTATGGGTCACGATGACGAGTTGAACCCGGTTTTCGCCGTGGGGATCTTTTTGGTTGAACGACGCTAYGCTCACGTCGTGGTTGCCCAGTAAAGTTCCCAGATGGCCCAGTACACCCGTTTCATCTTTCGTGGTGAGGCGCAGATAGTAGCGGCCTACGTTTTCACCCAGAGCGCGCAAGGGCTTGTCGGTGTAATATTGAAATGGGGGAGGAACGGGGCCGTCACCGCGTCGAGCGATATCGCCGATATCTGCGGCGACCGCGCTGGCGGTGGGCATGCGTCCTGCGCCTCGTCCGTAGTACAGCGTGGCGTCGGCGGCATCGCTTTCTACATAGATGGCATTGAACTCGTTTCGTACGGAGGCCAGTTGATGGTCTTTGGGTACGAGCATGGGGTGGACCCGCGCATCGATGGTGTCGCCCAGATCACGTACCACCGCCAGCAGCTTGATCAGGTATCCCATTTCCAACGCGTCCTCGATATCGGAGGAGGTGATTTGGGTGATGCCTTCCGTGGGTATTTTTTCCAGGTCGATTTTGGAGCCGCTGATGAGGGAAGCGATAATCTGACATTTATGCGCCGTGTCGTCACCGTCTACGTCCAGATCTGGAGGGGTCTCAGCGAATCCCAGATCCTGGGCTTGCTGGAGAACGGAATCGTAGTCCGCGCCTTCGTAGGTCATGCGGGACAGGATGTAGTTGCAGGTTCCGTTCAGGATGCCATAAGCGGCGGTGATGCGATTGGCCGCGAGACCTTCGCGCAGGGCTTTGATGATGGGAATGCACCCGGCTACAGCGGCTTCGTAGCGTAACTCCACGTTGTTGGCGATGGCCGCGTCATTCAATTCCGGACCATGCATGGCTAACAGTTTCTTGTTGGCGGTGACTACGTGTTTACCCGCGTTCAGGGCGTTGAGAATGAAGGTGCGCGCTGGTTCTTCGCCGCCGATGAGTTCGCACACCACCTGTACGTTGTCAGCCTTGTTCAGATCGTCCGCGTTGTCCGTCACCGTAATGCCGTCCAGGTCGAACTCTTTCAAGTTGTCCGGATTGATGTCGCACACATAGGTGAGACGAATATCCACACCCACGTTGCGGCTCAATACGTCCACCTGCTCCGTCAGCAATTTCACTACGCCGCCGCCTACAATGCCCGCGCCGATTACGCCTACTCCGAATGCCATTTTTGATATTCCTTTTACCAATTGCTTTATGTATGATTTCGCCCAAGCAATTTCATTGCGATTCGTTCTGTCTATTATACGCATCACGAATAGCTTTTAATAAATCAACTGCTTTTACATTATAACTTCTGAACTCGTCAATGTTATCGTCTTTCAAATGTAGCTGCCCTTCACCCGTATTCCCGCGATGCTGGCCTTTTGAATAGTAACGATGTTGACTTGCGAGGAAGACAATCCCGCGATATTCATAATGGCAAGATCTATCTCATGCTGTACGTCTTCACCGTTGATAGCCTGATCTACTAAGTCTATTATATTTTTTCTTTCAGGGTCTGTGGGAATCGGAAACGGTAATGCTTCCAAGTCGCCTCGCAGGACTTTGAGCGTGCTGAATTTTTTGGAAAACATGAACTGATATAATGATGAATTAAGAAATCCCAAGAGTAGTTTCGCCGGGAAGTCGTCTAGTCTTGGGAGCAGAATATTTGCGCTATTGATTGTTAAAGATCCCTTTGTGTCGTATGCGAAAACAAGTTTGTTCGAGATAAACTTGTAGATTAGTTTTTCATCTGCTCTATACTTATTTTCAGGGGCAACTTGTTGAAATAATTTCGGTTTGAATTTGATATAGGTGGTGGGCTTTTTGAGGCGATATTTTTCTATATCGCTGCCTYTGTATACAGGYTCCGTCTCAGAAGTTTTYTCCTTTTTCAAAAACCTTTTGTTGTCACCTGTCACAATACCAAGCGCCCATTCCGCATTTCCATCCAGGGTTAAATATGGTCTCGCGTACAAGAGGGATATGATTTCGGAATCCTCATTAGATAAAGAGATATCAAATATGTTGTGTGGGTTTTTCCTGAATCGAGATTGAGGGATTTCCATAATTTCTTGTGGGGTATTGCGAACGGTAACATTCCAATCTGCTGGGGCTTTTTCCTTTACAATATCTAGTCTAATCGTGGGAGTGAAAACACCTTTAAACTTTCTGCCCAGGCAGTGGATAGCTTCAATCTTGGATGTGTTGAGAATATGGCTTCGTATATCCGAATGGACGCGTATGTTAAGAATGGACTCTGGTAGAATAAAGGAAATTCGTCCTTTATCTCTCACTAAATCGAGGCATTTCGATAGGAAGAAAGAAAAAGACTCGCTTGAAGCGATGTGGGGAAATAGGGATGTATACATTTCACGGTCGTTTTTATTAGAAGCGGCTCCCCATGGGGGATTTGTTGCGATGAGAGCGAAAGAGTTGGTAAGGCAATTTGTATCACAAAACAGTGTTCCATTCGATATGTCTGTAAGCGTGTTTAAGGTATAAATTTGTGGTTGAAATTCTTTGAATGGGAATGACAGGAGCACGTTTATTCTGGCGATTTGAACCGCTATCCTGTCTATGTCGTAGCCGTAGAGTTCTTCGGGATTGGAATAGCCAGCGCGTACAGCACCCAATATAAATTGCCCTGTACCACAGCATGGATCGAGGAATTTTCCATCCTGATATGGGTAGTCAGCAAAGATAGAATCGACAATTTCTCCAGGGGTGTAGTATGCACCACGTTTGGATTTACTACCTTCAAGYAGTATTGATTGATAAATAATTCCCAGGGTGTCGTCGTGTGAAATATCAGTTAACGAATCATAGATATTTTTGTAAAACGGTCTATTTGAATCACTGCTTTTATTTAGGAGGTCATGCCAGGATTCGAACTCTCTCTTGACTGATTTTCGTTTCCAGTTGATGAATAGTTCGAAATCCGGCATGGCTGCTGCGCTAGGTAGGGATACTTCTTCCATTAACACAAGTTGTTTTAGCGCGAGAAAAAATAATGATAGTTCCACGTCGAGTTTGTGGGTTATGACTGTTTCACGAATTTTCTCCACTTCGTGAACAAATACCTCGTCACCCACATACTCCTCGGGGATAAATGAATGTGAAGAATTCTTCTTATTTGCTCGATTTCGTAGTCGTTGTATTTCCCCAGACTCAATTCGCCGTTTCAATGTTGTTACATCAGAATCTATAAACGTGCTTTTCGTGTCTTGAACGGGCGATAAGTAACCATGTTTAACCCAATTCTGTACAGTGGCAGCTGACACGTCAAGTATGACGGAGGCTTGTTTTGTAGTGATAACGGTCATTTTTTAATCTGTTCCGTCAGTAACTTAACTACGCCGCCGCCCACAATGCCCGCGCCGATTACGCCTACTCCAAATGACATTTAATTTATATCCTTTCGCTATCTGTCCCCAAAATATTGGAACGTAAAAAAAAATTCCATACGCGTATGCTACATTGAACATAAGAACGAATGGCGCATACAAAAAACGGTAAACGCGGACTTTCCAATTCAGTGCTGATATATTTAGAATTAAGGCAAAAAATAATATTGAAATGTTGCTACCGACGATCAATATTTCATTCTGATGAACAGGATAGAATTTCATCAATATTAACGTGATCGACATTACCACCCAAAAGACTACGTGCAACCATTTCAGGTGCTTGGTATAACGGTTCTTGTTTATGGTTTCAGTTAGTTTTATTTTGTTCGCTAGTTCGTTCATACCGTTTCCATAACGCCAATCACATCACCTGCATGAATAACGTCATCATCCTTTACGCGCAGCTCGATTAGTTTTCCGGCCTGGGGTGCTGGTACACAGAAGGCGGCTTTGTCGGTGGTGATTTCCAGTAGGTCGTCGCCTTCTTTGAGTGTGGCGCCTACTTYRGCCATCCASGAYGAGACGGTGACTTCRTTTTCYGCGTCATCGCCCAAGTCGGGCAGGGTTATTTCAATCTGCATGGTGGTATGGCTTTCTTATGATGTCGCTGTCGAGGCTTCTTTCAACCCCAGTTTTTGTTTTGCGTAATCGGTTTCCAGTACCAGCTCTGATTTATAGGAGCTGCGGACGAATGGGGCACTAACGGCGAATGGGAAGCCCATATCGTAGGCCCATGTTTCATATTCGGCAAACTGGTCCGGGTGTACGAATTCCTCTACATCGGCTTGCTGTTTCGTAGGTTGTAGATATTGTCCGATACATACCGCCTCGCATCCTGCGTCTTTCAAATCCTGCAATGTGGCGCGTACTTCGTCCGGTGTTTCGCCGTTGCCGACCATGAGGGCGGATTTCACGATAGTATGCTTATTGGTATTCCGGGCTATGCGCAGTACGTCCAGCGCGGCGCGGTAGGTGAAGCGGCGGTCTCTGATTTTGGGGTACAGCCGCTCTACTGTTTCTATGTTATGACAGAACACTTCCGGCTTGGCATCCAGCACGGTTTGGATCGCATCTTTGTCACCATGGAAATCGGATACGAGGATTTCTACGGTGGTGCGAGGATTGACCGCATGTATATGCCGGATGGTTTCGGCGATATGCTTGGCGCCGCCGTCGGGTAAGTCATCACGTACTACGGTAGTAACTACGGCGTGGTTGAGTCCCATGCGTTTGACAGCCTGTGCAACATTTTTTGGTTCGGATGGATCGTCGAATACGGGTTTCCCGGATGGTACGGAGCAGAAGGTGCAGTTGCGGGTGCAGGTATTGCCCAGCACCATGACCGTGGCGGTGCCGTTTGCCCAGCATTCGCCGATATTGGGGCAATGGGCGCTCTGGCAGACCGTGTGGAGTTTCAGATCATCCACTATTCCCTTCGTGAGCCCGAAGGTCTCCCCGGATGCCCAGGGGCGGCGCAGCCAGGGTGGAAATTTTCCCGCCATTGTTTGTAAGTCCTTGGTATATAACCCGTAAAGTATGATGGCAGTATATCACGCGTTCCTGGTGCAAATAAATAATGGCGCAAAGATGAGAAAAATCAGCTAGACTAATATTATGTCAACTTTCTTTGACATTTCGTCGGTGGTGTGATATCTTTTCGCCTTTCCGTACGGCAGTTGGGAGTTAGAGCTTGTATCTGGTTCAGCAGAACCCGGTTCCGCGAAAGGAGCCGGTGATATATGCTGTCGCTGGTGGTAAAGGCGGCGTGGGGAAGACGTGTCTTTCTGTCAATATGGCTATCGATATCGCGTCGAAAAATAACCGTGTGGTCTTGGTGGATGCGGACCTGAGTTGCTCCAATCTTGAAACGGTTTTAGGGGTTCAAGCGACGCGTCGTTTGGACGAATTTTTTTATCAGAAGGGCGGCAGAAAGAGTCTTGATTCGGTACTGCAAGATACGCCTTATCCCAACCTGAAATTCATTCCGGGTACCACTGGAATCCTGGATGCAGGGAACCCGCGATATCAGCAGAAACAGGCCTTTATACGGGAGCTTTCTGCGCTGGATGCGGATGTGGTTATTGTGGATTTGGATGCGGGTGCTCGACGGGACACGCTGGATATATTTCTGATGCCGGGAGCCCAGGGTGTGCTGGTAGTGAATCCGGAAAAGACGAGTATGGATAATGCGTTCAAGTTTATGCGCGCGGCGTTGTTTCGCAAAATCGAGCGTTTTTATCGCAGCCCGGAAGTGGGAATTCTGCTACGTCAAAATGAGACCTTACCGGACTTTTTGGAATGTGTAATGGGGTGTTCCGAATTCGATGATGCGCTGCGAAATCGGATTCAYCAAGAGGTAACGGCATTGGCCAGGGGRYTRCGTCCCAAATTGATWRTYAATCGCGCTCATAATCCKTATGAGGCGCGTGTRGCGGCGAATATTGTAGTTAAGTATGCCCGACATCATTTGCTTGTGGAGTCCGATACGTTGGGGTATATATCGTTTGATAAACTGGTTCAAGAAGCAGTAAACTCAGGGTTGCCTTTTGTGGTAAGCCACCCAAAACATAAGCTTACCCAATGCATTGCAGAAGTGACCAACCGACTGGGGTATATTTGAATTATGACTGCGGAATCGAACGAACTCAAAGATAAAAAAACGCGTGTTGACATGCATGCAGATAACACAAAATCGAATGGGAACGAAGACACATTTGATGAATTGGCTCAGGCTCAGCATAAGGGACTCTTCGGGAAGATCAATGCCCGGTTCCAGGATAAGCTGCAGGACAGTCGAGGCGAGGATGGTATTCGTGATGCCCGACAGGAAACGGCTGGGCACGGATCGGTAACGGCTGATGACTTGGCCATTCGGAGGGCGAAATCGGTGAATAATCCACGCCGTATGATTGTACCTGAAGGTGTCATTATCGAAGGGTCGCTAACGAGCGGATCGGAGACGGAAATTGCCGGTCGTGTTGATGGCGGCGTGACGGTGGATGGCAATTTGAATCTGGAGAGCAGCGGGCTGGTTACTGGGAATGTACGTGCAACCAATTGCACGATTCTGGGATTATGTGAAGGTAACATGGAATGTACGCAATCGCTTGAGCTGGGCGAATCGGGCAGACTGAATGCGGATGCCATGTCTGGACATACGATGCTGTTGGCTGGCGAAGTAGTCGGGAATGTTAACTGTGGCGGTCAGCTCCACTTGTTGGCTTCTGCGAAGGTAACAGGAAACATTCGAGCCCGATCCATTATAATTGACGAAGGAGCCATATTTAATGGTTCATGCTCTATGGCCACGCCTAAGCAATCAGTGGCGAGTAAATAAATTATTGAAGTAACTTGGTAGCGAGGTAATGGAATGTATTTTGCCAGTATGATCCTGCTGCTCCCTGCTTTTCTGTTTACGATTTGGGCGCAGATGAAAGTAAAATCCACGTATGCAAAGTACTCTCAGATTGCCACGCGGTCTGGTATGACAGGTGCGGATGTGGCAGCATCCATTTTGCGGGATGAAAATATTGAGTTGAATAATAACCCGGAGAGTATGCCTGACGGTGCGGCTTGCGGTTTGGAAGCAATCGATGGGCAGTTAACGGATCATTRTGATCCGCGTTCACGTATGCTTCGGTTGTCTCAGGATATTTATCATGGTCAAAGCATTGCCTCATTGGGAATTGCGGCTCATGAAGTGGGTCATGCGGTGCAGCATGCGCGGATGTATTCGCCGTTGATGATGCGCAATATTGTGTATCCGATTTGCGGGATCGGACAGACTCTTGCGTGGCCCCTATTTTTTATTGGACTTTTTCTTAGTCAACCCATGCTTCTCCAGGCTGGTATCGCTCTGTTTACATTGGCTGTTTTTTTTACCGTCTTGACTCTTCCCGTTGAATTCAACGCGAGCAGTCGTGCCATGCGCGCTTTAGCCAGTGGCGGGTATTTGACGGATGATGAATTGGTGGGTGCCCGGAAAGTATTGAACGCGGCGGCACTGACCTATGTTGCGGCAGCGGCCATGGCGGTTATGCAGTTGGTGCGTATGGTGATATTAGCCAAAAGCCGCAATTAATTTTTGTATGATTCTTCGTCCGCCAGGCCAAATTTTCTATAGGCTTAGCGGACGAATTCTTTTTTTTCTATTGAGTTTTACCCTGATTTACACTCCTGGATACGCTCAAACGGATGGTGCGTACCGCATTGTTGTCGATGGCTTTGCTTATGGAAAAGGACTGTCTGCTCGGGATGGTGCGGTTGCAGATGGCAAGAATCGCGCACTAACTATGTGGCTGGATGCGAATTTAGGGACGTATACATCAGAGGATGCAGCGTATTTTCTGGGACACATAGATACGTTTATATTGTCACATCGAATCCTTTCCCAGCATCATGAGGATCAAGGCGTGCGATTGGAGATGGAGGCATATCTGGATGCCCCGAAGCTGCGCTTGGAGACGGCACGGTATTTTATGCCTCGCCTAAAAGTAATGCCCAAGGTTGTATTTCTGGTTGGGGAACGTCATCCGCAGGGTAATTATACTACTGCTTATGGGTCAACAGCCATCGGTGAGTTGAAAGCTGTTTTTGAAGAATCGGGTTTCGCGGTGGTTAGGGAATCGGTGCTGAAAGAATTTTTTACGGAAATCGAATTGGCCGATAGAATTGCTGCTGGAGCGGAAGCTGTTGCGAAAGTGGGGCGTACGGTTCAGGCGGATATAGTGGTAATGGGGGAAGTGCGGGTAGGGGAACAATTGGATGCGCAACGGGGGAATCTGTCGACGTATCGTTCCGATGCAAAACTATTCGTGGTGCGAGCGTATGATGGACGGCTTATTGATTCAGTGGCTTCTTCTTCGGAGATTACCAGTGCGCGTCCGGCAGATGGAATCCGTGTGGTGGTTGAAGATGCTGTATATAAGGTCAATCAGTCTTTGTTGGTTGCGGCGTTTTTAGGATCGCTAAATAGGCCAGATGTTCGTGTAGTTCATTTAACATTGGAAGGGGAGGGGGTTCAACGCAGTTTGCCGGAAGTATTAGTGCTGCTGCGTTCAATCTCAACTGTGGAACGCATCGAAACGCTGCGAACTCGTCCCCATACTCTTTTAATTCGGTTTGGGTATAACGGGAAAATGAGCGATCTGGTGGAACAAATTGGTGAGGCCTCCTTGGATGGGATTACATTGGAGGCTCAGAAAATCATTGGAGGGGAGATGCACTTTCGTGCGGTTCGGCACTAATATTTTCGGTCAAGTATACATTTAGAAGTAATTCTGGTAACGTATTATGTATTAACGATTTAGGATGAGTTTGCACATGCCCCGTTTGAGCGTGATTACAAGTTTATATTGTTCTGAGCCGTATATTCAGGAACTTTATGATCGAACATTAAAAGTTATAAAACGCTATACAGATGACTATGAATTCGTTTTTGTTGATGACGGCTCTCCTGATAATGGTAATGATGTTGTAAAACAGCTCATTGCACAGGATAAAAATGTTCGACTCATTGAGTTGTCTCGAAATTTTGGGCAACATAAGGCGATTATGGTAGGGCTGGAGCATGTTCGGGGTGATTATGTATTCATGTTCGACTCTGATCTGGAGGAAGAACCGGAATTATTGGGTACCTTCTACGATATGATCGTGGATAGTAATGAAACTATTGATGTGGTGTATGGGATTATGGAGAAACGTAAGGGGAATATTTTTGAGCGTGTTTCCGGTACTGTATTTTATAAATTGATTAACTACTTTTCTGATATGCATATTCCGGCTAATGTGATGGCCGCGCGGTTAATGAAAATTGGGTATGTGAAGAATTTAATTCAGTTCCGAGAATTTCAGTTGTRTCTGGGCGGCGTGATGACGTTAACGGGATACAATCAGGTGGGATATCAAACGAAGAAATTAAGTAAGGGGCGGACAACGTATAGTCTGCGTTTGAARTTRACGCTRGCACTGGATGCGCTGCTTTCGTATACCAATAAACCRTTAACCATCATCGCTTTTTTCGGCATTATGATTAGCATATTTTCTTTTGTATTGGTGTTTTATATTTTAGCGGACAGCATGGTGCGGGGCACGGAGCTTCAGGGGTGGCTGTTGGTATTGGCTTCGGTTTGGTTTCTGGGCGGACTTACGGTTACGGCTATTGGGATGGTGGGATTTTATGTAGGGCGAATTTTTCTTCAGGTAAAGGGACGTCCCAACGCTATCGTGAAGCAGATTTACAATTGACGGGTACTATGCCTTGCGCGAAGCCTCGAGTTGACGTTTCGCGATGGCTTGTTGAACCAGAAGAATAGACCCGTTGGATTGATCTGAAGGCATGATGCCGCCTTTACCGTCTGCTACACCAATAACGCGGGTAGGTCGACTGATGTGATCCACGATGACTTCTCCTTTGGCCCCGATAAGTCCACCAGCCRCAACACCGATGCCGTTCCAGGTATCGCGTCCCATGCTTTCATGGACGAGTTGGCGAGTGTGGATGAGTTCGAGGGCTGTGGCGGCTAATGTAGGGCGCATATCGATACGCACGACGCGTTGTTGGCGTTGTGCAGCCATGGCCATGGCGTCTTCTGATATAGAACCCATTCCGCCATCATATAGTAAAGCGGTGTGGGGGATGTGAGCCATTTCGTCGATACCGATAATGGGCTTACGTGGAGATAAGGCCAGGATTGCCTGGGCATTTTGTAGTGAGATATCTTGGGTTAACGCCTTAGCAAAATTTAGCAGGTGCAGGGCTGGCTCAGTCAAAGCATTTACGCCGAGAACCGAAATCATTTTATTGGTAACAGATCCGCCAAGCAATTGAGTGAGGTGGATTACGGCTGCCCGTGCCCACATGGCATGGTCGGAATACAACAACGGGGTGGTGTGGGTCATTTCGGGTATTGCATAAGGAGCACCTGGGTCGAGCAGCACATAGTCGACGATGCCATCCACGCTTTGTAACAGTTCGTCCAGTCGTTCTGGGTTATCGAGCATAATATTGGAGAGGGCACAGCCATACGCGGTTTCTACGTAGGGGGAAACGTGGGTATCTTCATAAGGCGAGACGACGATGTTTAGAACGCTGGGCAGGGTTTGCTTATGAGATTTTTCTTTGAGTTCTCTGGCTCGATGGAGTGTCGCTGGAATAAGATCGGTGTCGTTTGAAGAATTCGGAGCAGGAAGATTGAAGCGAATCTGTGTTCGGGGCGGGGCTTGCGACAATTCAATTGCGGCAATTTCGACGGTTTCTCTGCTGGCATTTACTTGATCGTGTTCGGTTACTTTTAGAATGAGGTCTCGTGGATCAAGGTGATGGGATCGGGAAACTTCCAGTACGAGGTTTAGGAAAGAGCTGTGAAATTTTGCTTTGCCCGATACGATACCGAGTCCTGAATAGCCGCTGGTTTTGAGTAGAGGACGGATGAATGCTTCGGATACGTCCAGGAGGGCATGGACATCGATATCGAGCATGAGACCGCGTTTTTGGAGTATGGAAATGAGCACTTCTGTGATGGTGTTACCTTCGGAGCGCCCCATTCCCTGGAGGGAAGCATCGACGATAACGGCACCGGAATCGACTGCTTGTAATGAGTTTGCTACAGCCATGGACAGGTTATTGTGTCCATGAAAACATAGGGGGAGTTGGGCTTGGGATTGCGCCGCTTCCATGTAATTGCGTACGTCTTCGGGCAGCATGCCTCCTGCTGAATCCACGATACAGAGATAATCTGTCCCGTAATCTTCTGTTTGTTTGACGTATCCCGCAAAATCTTCTGGGGGAACGGCGTAGGATTTCATGAGGTTGGAGAATACGGTCAGCCCTAGTGATTTAGCGAGTTTTATATAGGATTCAGACTGATCGACTTCGTTGACGTTGGTGCCGATACGTATGAAATGGATTCCGCAATCGGCTGCGATGCGTATGTCGTCTTCTGTGCCGATGCCGGGAATGAAGAAGGCGCCTACTTTTGATTTTCCTGCGGATTGAACGGCGGCATGGAGATAGGCTTCGTCCGTGGCGGCTTGCAGTCCTTTACCGGCCTTCGCGGCGCCTAGACCCAGACCGTGGGCTACTTCGATGAGGGGGATGCCTGCATGGGCCAGGCAGGATACGATGAGYGCGGTATCYTCGGCAGTAAATTGGAAATCGATGATGTAGGACCCGTCGCGCAGGGTGGTGTCCAGAATCTGTAATTCCTTGGATATCATGCAGTTATAATAGCACGAGAGGCAGGAAAGACGAAACCTCAGGTAAGACCAACGAGGCCCTGGATGTTTCTCCCAAAGATCAATTCCTGCTCTTCTGATGAGAATCCATGTCGGGTTAGGATGTTGAGGGTGCGTTCATAGCATTGGGCTGCCGGATCTTCGGGGTGGTCAGAACCGTATAGAATGCGGTGGGCGCCGATTTGTTTCAGGGTAAAAAGGTACTGATCTTCGAAGGGGGTGTTTTCAAAATACTTCATGGTGGTGGACGTTTCCAGGAAAACATTTTCGTTAGCAACGGCAACAACGAATGCGTCCATGAAGTGAAATCCGCCGCCATGTACGATGATGATAGTTGCGTGGGGGACGGCTTTGCAGAGGGTATCGATGGTATGAGGAAGCTGGTCGCGCAATGGGGCGTGCTTCCATTGGGTGCTGCAGATAGCAACCGGTACGCCCAACTCGGCGGCCTTTTCGACCAGGGGAATGATGCGGGAATCGTCGGCGGCAAGATGTTGATGTCGAGGGTGGAGTTTGAGGCCGCGCATGCCGTCCTGGGTGATATACCGTTCAAATTCGGAAACGGCATTAGGGTTAATTAAGGGATTCACTGATGCAAAACCGATGAGCTTATCTGGGTATTTCCTGCAGCAATCCACTACGAAAGAAGTGGGGATGCGGTAGGGTTCGTCTCCATCAATAGCGGTAACAAGGGCCATATCGACTGGTGACTCATCTAAATTTTTAATCAGAAATTCGGGACTCAAATCGTGTTGATCGCCGATGGAATTTGGATTGGGGTGAAGATGGGTTAGCGCGTCAATTATCACGGCTTTTCCTTCTCCTGTAGGTAGGTTCATGCCAGCTTGGTTTAGCGTACACTATTTGGGACGTACCTGCCAGCCGTTCAGGCTGGCAGTATTCATCATAGAAAACGGGCAAACCCGGTTACGAGTTTGCCCGTGATAAGAATAATTTGGTCGTGACTACGCGGATTTTTTTCTGAGACCACGAGGGGCTTTGTTAAATTTGCCAGCTTTAATATAACGTGCGCAAACTTTTACGGTACGTACTGTGCCATTTTCGTCTATAATACGAATTTTCTGGAGATTGGGTTTCCAACGGCGTTTGGAAATACCGGTAATGTTTTGTCCGATACCACCTTCTTTTTTAGCTTTACCTCGGCGGACAATTTTCTTGCCTCGCTGTGGGCGTTTTCCACTATAATCACATACCCATGCCATGTCTTGCTCCTGTTAACCGGTTGGCTGAACTGCCACACCGTGATATACTATCCAGATTGAGAGCGATAATTTAGCATAAAACCTTTCCCTATTTCAATTTAGTGATGCCTACAGGTAGATTGTGCCGGAATTCCCATGAACAGATTTTCCATAATATGTATGCTTTTGTGTGTTTTACAGTCGGGTTGTGTAGGAATGGGATCACGGGTGGATTCCCGAAATTTTCTGGCGCGGGAGCCTGTTTTAGGGGCGATTCTGGCTGATTTGGCGGTAAATGACAGAGCCATTGAGGATTTTCGCGGGGGAGGGACATTTACGCTGGAATCTCCTGAATTCGAGGCGAGACGTCGTTTTCGGGGCAGTATCAAATTTCGCCGTCCTGCGGATCTCTATGTACAAGGTAACCATCGGTTAACGAATGTGACTCTATTTAAGCTGATGTGTGTAGGGGAGGAGTTTCTCATGGAATTCCCAACGGCTAAGGATCAGAGTTTCTATCATTTGGCAGGGGAAGAGTTTGACGATCTACCTTTTTCAGTATCGCCTTCGGATATCGCACGGGAAATGTTTTTGCCGGAAGCGTGGAGTGAATTGCATTCTCGTGAGGTTCGTATTATAAGCACTGATGTTTCTGATGGCAGTGTTCTTCTGGAGATCGGCCCGCGACGTAATCCGAAGCGTAGACTTAGGGTTGTTCAAGTTGAGTCTTCGGAACCCAGATGGGTTTGGGTGCGCAGTGAACGTTTTTCGGATGGTGAACTCATCGCAGTAACGGAAGCGTCGGCGTATAATAAACTGGATGGTGTGCTGTTTCCTACGCGGGTGGATGCGCATTTCCCTACGGAGGAAACGCGCATGACTTTTTCGATGAGAAATATCCGCTTGAATACGGGGCTGAGCGACTCCACTTTTGATATTTTGGGACGGGCGCGTGAACTGAATTTAGAGGCGCGTTAGGTAGAAAAGCAAGGGATGGTATTTACAGGATGAATATGATTACAAATCAACCGAGTCTGACTGATTGTACACCAGAGGAAATGGCAGAACTGTTGCAGATCAAGCCTTTTCAGAGCAGACAGATTTTTAAGTGGCTGCATCAAAAGCAGGAATTTAATTTTGATGCCATGACGGATTTATCTTTGGCGCTGCGTCAACAGTTACAGGAAAATTTCGTGGCAAATAGATTATCTCTGGTGGAGATGTCGGTGTCATCTGGAACAGGCACGAAGAAGGCACTGCTGCGACTGGAGGATGGCGAGACTGTAGAAAGCGTTCTCATTCGCAGTAAGGATCGGGTTACGTTGTGTTTGTCTTCCCAGGTGGGTTGCGCGGTTAAGTGTTCGTTTTGTGCCACGGGTATGTCGGGATTCGCRCGRAATTTRTCTGCTGGRGAAATCGTGGAGCAGGCATTGTATCTGYTGGYGGATGAGGAGCTGGGCGACCGGGTGCCGAATATTGTTTATATGGGCATGGGGGAACCCTTTCGTAATTATGATGCGGTGGTGAAGAGTGTTCGATTGCTTATGTCGAAGGATGGATTGGGTATTGGCGCTCGACGAATTACGGTTTCCACGGTAGGTGAATTGCCGGGGATTGAAAGGTTTGCCGATGAGGATTGGCAGGTACGGTTGAGTGTATCGCTGCATGCGGCGAATGATTCTTTGCGGAACACTTTGGTCCCGTTGAATCGCAAGTATGATTTAGAACGGCTGATGGAAGCTGTGGAAAACTATCATGAAAAAACGGGCCGCCAGATGACGTATGAATGGGCCTTGCTTGAAGGGGTAAATGATTCACCTCGTGATGCTGATGAGTTAGCAACATTGATTGGAGAATCTAAGTCTTTTGTGAATTTGATTCCCTATAATCCGGTGGAAGGATTGGAGTATAAGCCTCCTACATCAGTAGTTTGCCGAGCTTTCCGGGATCGTTWGCTAGGGCATGGAATTAAAACTACGTTGCGTTTGGAGCGGGGTCAGGATATTGATGCAGCGTGCGGACAGTTACGAAGACATGTTGTCGGTTAGTTGGGGATCGACACCGAATTCTTCTTCTAAGTCAGTCTGTAATTTTCCCAGACTGATATTTATTTCGTCGGTTGTTTCGAGTATCAATTTCTTAGTCTTTTCTGCAGGTGGCTGAATAGGTTCGCCATATTTCACGGCGATAGTGGAGAAAAAGAGGGGCAGAGCAAGGCGATCCCAGGAACGAACTCGGTAGCATCGTGTTAATGTGGCGGCCATGGGTAGTATGGGCAATTGGGTTCGGGCAGCAAGAATGGCTACTCCGGGTTTGGCTTGACGTCGCGGTCCTTTTGGACCATCTAGTGTTAAGCCCAGCATCTGTACTTCGCGAACAGCGATGGACATCTGCGAAATAGCTTTCATGCCGCCTTGGGAAGATGATCCGCGCAGGGCCTTGATGTCAAAACGGTCAAGAATGCGTGCGATCATTTCACCGTCGAAGCTGTAGCTGGTGAGGGTATGGTACCCGTTATCACGCTGCATGCATAGAAATAACGTGAGATTTTCGTGCCAAGTGCCTGTTAGAAAATGTTGGTCGTTTTTGGAAATTTCGTCCCAGTGTTCTTGACCGCGAACAATATGTCGGCATGTCATATCAATACTTTTGACGAATCCGGAGGCAAGAGGAGGTAAAACGGATAAGAGTATTTTTTGTTTTGGTGTAAAGGTACGAGGGCTTGAGTACTCGAGCTTCTCTGTATTCACCGTTGTTCTGTGCTCTTGAGAAGCTGCCATATTACACGCGTTCGCGGTACGGGCAACGATGCGAGTTCGCTTCGTCTTA
>NVWG01000042.1 GCA_002746185.1 Candidatus Hydrogenedentota bacterium | reverse complement strand
CTTTGCTTGATAAAATACTGGAGTTCAAATTGCTGGAGGTTCATTTAGCCAGACTAGCTGATATTGCTTTTGAGAAAGCCGAAAGAAACACCGTTGGCTTTAGCGCCTCTTCCCCTATACATAATTCACACAAGTTCCTTCAACTTAGCAATATTAGTTTTCGTTACTCCCCGGACAGCCCATTACTGTTTAAAAATGTGAACCTTAAGATTAGAAATAATGAATCAGTCGCCATAATAGGATCAACCGGCTGCGGGAAATCGACCCTGGCGCGTGCCCTGCTCCGGCTCGTACCCATTACCGACGGCTCGGTGAAGCTGGATGGCGCAGACATGGCAGGGCTATCCTCGGGTGAACTGCGCGAGGCGCGCACCCACGCCCAGATGATTTTTCAAGACCCCTATGCGTCGCTGAATCCCCGCATGACGGTATTCAATGCCATTGCCGAGCCCATGCTGGCTCACGGTCTCGCGGATAAAGCCTCGGTTACCGGGAAAGTGAGCGCACTCATGGAACGAGTAGGTCTCGCGCCCCGTCTCATGCGAAAATATCCCCACGAATTCAGTGGAGGACAACGGCAGCGCATCGCCATCGCGCGAGCCCTGGCGTTGAAGCCGCGACTCATCATCGCCGACGAACCGGTGTCCGCACTAGACGTTTCCATTCAAGCGCAGATCCTCAATCTTATCGCTCAACTTTGTCGGGAAGAAAACCTTACGCTTATCTTCATCACCCACGACTTGTCCGTAGTACGGCACATCGCGCAGAACATCGCTGTCATGTATCTGGGCCGTATTGTAGAGAGCGGACCAGCGCGTCAGGTGCTGGACAATCCCGCGCACCCCTACACCCAGGCCCTCCTCAGTGCTGTACCCGTGCCAGACCCGACCATAGAAAAAACCCGGCATCGTATCCTCCTCAAAGGCGATCCGCCGTCCCCCATGAACCCACCACCCGGCTGTCCCTTCCACCCAAGATGCCCCGTCGCCGAATCTCGGTGTGCAGATGCCGTCCCGCCGCTGGAATCCAGAAGCGACGATCAGCGCGTGGCGTGTATCAAGGTCTGAATTACTTTCATATCTACTCCCCTCTCGGGGGGGCCAAGAGGGTGTTGAACAACAGCTAGCCCGCACGTTCAAATACGATTACCCTACAACTACAGCCCGAGGAAAATTA
The DNA here is from genome assembly GCA_002746185.1 of Candidatus Hydrogenedentota bacterium. GTDB lineage: Bacteria > Hydrogenedentota > Hydrogenedentia > Hydrogenedentales. The sequence continues at coordinate 27,468 of NVWG01000042.1, read as the reverse complement.
ACCCAGACCTATTGTTTCCCGTTCCGTACCCAACTCTCATCCATCTGCCCCTATGCAACACATCTGCCTTGTACATAGGAGGAACTTTCGCCCTTCACGGGGGTGCATCAAGAGCGAATCACATCAAATTAGTCGAAATATGTAATTCAGGGGGAGTACCAGCTAAAATGGGTATCCATCGAACATAAGGTAGGTACATGCCCGAAGATTCATCCCCCATATTATCCGTCACCAATCTGAAAACCCATTTCTTTATTGAATCGGGGATTGCTTGTGCTGTGGACGGGGTATCGTTTGATATTCCCGCCGGAAAGACCCTGGCAATTGTGGGGGAATCGGGGTGCGGCAAGAGCGTCACCGCGCTGTCCATCATGCGACTCGTGCCTGACCCTCCCGGGAAGATTGTGGAAGGCACTATCCATTTTGAAGGCCGGAATATCATGGAATTGGACGGTCCGGCTATGCGCGAAATTCGGGGCAACGACATCTCCATGATTTTTCAGGAGCCCATGACCTCCCTCAATCCCGTGTTCACCGTGGGCGATCAGATTGGGTCCATCCTTCGGCTTCATCGAAAGCTGGACAAGAAACAGGCTCGTTCTGCCGCCGTGGATCTGCTGAACCAGGTGGGGATTCCGTCGCCGGAAGATCGCGTGGAGGATTACCCTCATCAGTTGTCCGGCGGCATGCGGCAGCGCGTCATGATTGCCATGGCGCTGGCCTGCGATCCGAAACTTCTCATCGCCGACGAGCCTACCACCGCGCTGGACGTAACCATTCAAGCCCAGATTCTGGATCTGCTGCGCAAGCTTCAACAGGAGCGGGGCATGGCACTGCTCCTCATTACCCACGACCTGGGCGTAGTGGCGGAGATGGCCGACGAAGTAGCCATCATGTACGCCGGGAAAATTATCGAGCGGGCACCGGTAAAAGAATTGTTCGACAAAAAATCCCATCCCTACGCGCAGGGTCTCTTCGATTCGCTCCCACATGCGGAAAACATCGGCGGTCGATTGAATACCATCGCAGGTCAGGTACCTGCCGCAACCCATTTCCCTGATGGATGCCGCTTTCATCCTCGGTGTCCCAAGGCCATGCGAATCTGTGCGCAGCGTGAGCCGAAAGCCATCACGCTGAGTCCAGACCATACCGTGTCTTGCTGGCTTCACGATGAGGCGACGCTGAAAGACTCCGAACAATCCGCTCCGCTGAACGGGAGTACCGTCGCATGAATACCTCCGAAGACACCCTGCTCACAGTAGAAGACTTGGCTGTATATTTTCCTGTACACAAAGGCGTGTTGTCCCGCGTAGCAGGTCAAGTCCATGCTGTGGACGGCGTATCGTTCGAGATTCCCCGGAGCAAAACCCTCAGCCTGGTGGGCGAAAGCGGCAGCGGCAAAACAACCACAGGTCGCGCTATTCTTCGCCTCATTGAACCCACTCGCGGCAAAGTAGTCTTCAACGGCGTGACCCTGTCTGAACTGGGCAGAAAAGAACTGCGGAGTCTCCGTCGGGAAATGCAGATTATTTTTCAGGACCCCTACGGCTCGCTGAACCCCCGCATGACCGTGGCTTCTGTAATCACCGAAGCCTTGGCAGTCCACAATTTGCGCCCTAAAGAACAGCGCCGCGACCGTGTGCTGGAACTGCTTGAATTGGTGGGGCTGCCACCTGAAGCAGCAGATCGCTATCCCAACGAATTCAGCGGAGGCCAACGTCAACGTATCGGTGTGGCGCGAGCATTGGCGGTAGAGCCGTCCCTCATTGTGGCCGACGAACCTGTGTCCGCACTGGACGTATCCATTCAAGCCCAGATCCTGAACTTGCTGAAAGATTTGCAACAGAAGTTGGGACTCACCTACCTGTTCATCGGACACGATCTGTCCGTGATTCAACATATATCCGATTTCGTGGCGGTCATGTATCTGGGGCGCATAGTGGAAATCGGCAGTGCCGACGAGATTTTTTCCAACCCCGTGCATCCCTATACCAAGGCCCTGCTCAGTGCCGTGCCCGTACCTGAACCGGGAGCGGTACACCAGCGACAAATCCTCACCGGAGACATTCCCAGTCCCATCAATCCTCCCACTGGCTGCCATTTCCACCCCCGCTGTCCCGAATGCCAGGAGATCTGCAAGACCAAACCCACCCACCTCGAATCCATCGGCGGCACCCACCGCATCGCCTGCCACGTTCACGCCGAATCACCCTCCGATAGCGCAAACACGGTGAGCTGATAGATTGTATATGTTTTTATAGTTTACTGAGTCATAAGTGGAAAGATGGTTTTCATAGAATTTTTAGATATTGACACAATTTACCATTTTTGATAAGGTGTCGAATCAATTTTAACACTAATGGTTTTTTAGATAATTACGGATACACAGATACGCCCGCAGGGCAAGGCGTTGCACTTAACTTATGAATCCGCCTACCAAAATCATATTTATTAATTTATTGTTCATATAATCACTATAACCAGGAGTTGGGTCATTGCAAAATTCACTGAAAAGAGCAGGTCAATCTGTACTATGGGTAAGTGGTCTGCTTGTTACTATTGGTCTGTTGGTCGCCCTTCCGGCGCACGCACAACTATCGCCCACCTCCCCGGCCCTGCTCAACACCAACGGCACCTCGGATTCAGGGGGTGACTTCGAGCCCAGGTGACCATGGACGGTGCGGGCAACTTGGTTGCCGTGTGGGTATCCCGCGAGAATCTGGGTGGCACGGCGGGTATTGATCMMGACATATTCGTAGCCACCTCGTCGRACAACGGGGGGACCTGGTCTGCCCCRGCMCTGCTCAACACCAACGGCACCTCGGATACAGGASRTGACKYYAKTCCCCAGGTGACCACGGACGGTGCGGGCAACTKGGYTGCCGTGTGGWRKTCCKKYGAGAATCTGGGCGGCACAGCGGGTACGGATGCCGACATATTCGTAGCCACCTCGTCGAACAACGGGGGGACCTGGTCTGCCCCAGCCCTGCTTAACACCAACGGCACCTCGGATGCAGGAAGTGACCGGAGTCCCCAAGTGACCACGGACGGTGCGGGGAACTGGGTTGCCGTGTGGTTTTCCAACGAGAATCTGGGCGGCACAGCGGGTACAGACAATGACATATTCGTAGCCACCTCGTCGAACAACGGGGGAACCTGGTCTGCCCCAGCCCTGCTTAACACCAACGGCACCTCGGATACAGGGAGTGACGCCATTCCCCAGGTGACCACCGACGGGGCGGGCAACTGGGCTGCCGTGTGGCTTTCCGACGAGAATCTGGGCGGCACGGCGAGTACGGATGCCGACATATTCGTAGCCACCTTTATTATCGATTTCACGCCCCCTGTCATCACCGTCACCAGCCCAGGCACCACCACCGTGGAAGCAGGCGGTACATGGACCGAACCCGGCGCTACAGCCACAGATAACATTGATGGCGCAGTTGGTGTCACCGTCGGTGGCGACACGGTCAATCCCGGTGCTGCAGTAGGCACCGTATTCACCGTCACCTATGATTCAAACGATGCTGCCGGAAATAATGCCATTCAAGCAACACGTACTGTCACGGTAGTAGACACCACGGCTCCGGTTGTCACCGTCATTTCGCTCACCACCAGTGACAGCCGCCCCGCACTCATCGGCAGCATCGACGATGCAACGGCGACCATATCCGTCACCGTAAACGGCCAGACCAATCCTGCCACCAACAACGGCATCACCTGGATCCTCGCTGACAATGTCCTNCASKMYSMWKSYMRSWGSKRCMKRWGRMGWTGSMKYKRCYGCTACCGATGGCAGCAGCAATGCAGGCAGCGATGCTACCACCAACGAGCTCACCATCCAGGCTGGCTCCGGCGGCGGTACCGTGACCAGTAACCTAGCTCCCGCAGCTATCATAGACGGCGAACGCCTCGAACTCACCGCACCAGCTGGCGGGTCAGATTACCGCTGGAAAAAAGACGGCGTGTTCCTGGTTGACGGCGGCACTATCTCCGGCGCGTTGACGCAAACATTGGTCATCGATCCCCTCGCTCTCACCGACAGCGGCGTCTACAGCTGCCAATACGAAAACGGGGTAGCGAGAGCGGTTGTGGAAACCGACGGCTTCATCGTCACGGTGCTTGCCGTAGCGAGCTTGCCCATTACAGCGATCGTATTAACCTTCATGCTGATGGGACTGGCACTGGCCGGACTGGTAACCCTGAAAACAAGAAGGGTATAACAGAAAGGTATGAATAACTAAGGGGCTCAGAGTTCACGAGTCTAAGAATAAAGCATGCTCAAGCTGTCGGTACTCCTTAAAAAGATGCCGACGGCTTTTTCATGCTGATAATTGGGGTCCAGAGGCTCGTTATTGGTACAGCCTGTTATGGCAAGGATACTGAGCAGACTTGTTAGAAGTAGTACGTACTTCATGGGGAGAATCTCCTAGATGTTGGATTTTGAAACATGACCCTACAAAAACGCCTGAGCAGGGCAGCCTTATTCCATCTGGAAGTTAGATATCTACTTAATCTGATTTGGATTGTATCAACGGCTCGGCATTACGCTGGAGTGTTTCCCATTCGGCTTCGGAAACGACTCGACTGTACCGCGCCGTTGCGTAGTCCCGATACCAATCCCCGGCCTGATACAGGCTGTCTTGAGGCTGGTTTTCTTCTTCCACCCTGTGTGCGAACCCATGAAGCGTTTCGGCGAGATCGCGTGTTACGCCACGTTCGGCGAGGGAGTCATCCACTGTTTTGAGCAGCGTGTGGAGTTCCACGTCGGGATCTTCGGCGGCTAATTCCTGCTGTACGCGTCGACGTATGTACCAGCGCCATCCGATGAGCGCGGCGACAGGCAGGAGGACGATGAATCCTGCTGGCGAGGTGGCTAATGCAACGATAAAATCTTTTATGGAGGTAAAAACGGATCGAATCGAACGGCTTATGATCCCGCTGAGCAGGGCTTCTTTGATTTGGTTCATTCGATGCTTCATGTCATCCCACGCGTAGGACGTATTGGAAGCGCTATCACCCTGCGGCACGCCTGCAGCGGGTGTGGATTCCACAATTATCCAGCCCATGCCGTCTACGTAGGCTTCCACCCAGGCATGGGCGTCCCGACTTCGCGCTACCCAATAGCCGCCCACCGGGTTCTTTTCCCGAGCCACGTATCCGGTTACATATCTAGTGGGTATACCGCCGAGACGGAGCAGCACGGCGGTACCGCTGGCAAAATACTCGCAATGTGCAGGAGGTTGTTCCAATAGAAAATAAGAAAGCGGATCTTCACCGGGAGGCACTTGAAATCCCAGATTAYACAGGTAATTATCGGTGAAATATCCCACCGTTCGAGCCACTTTTTTCTCCGGCGTATCAGCACCTTCAAACAATGTATTGGCCAACGCACGGATTTCGGGGTTCAGATCGGATGACACAGCGAGCAGCTGCTCCAATAATTCWCCTTGCGGTGCATTATCGGTGCTCGGTTCAAAATCGTGATACAGGGTATAGGGTGTTGATCGCCGCATCCCGTTTCCGGACACAATACGGTGGGAGTTCACCTGCAAGGTCTCGGACCGCGCCGCCACGTACGACGTGTGCAGACCGGTGAAGAGAACGTCGACCAGTGATTTATCCGGCCAGATTTCCTGCGGTGCCAACTGTTCTGCATTCGTGCGCCCTAATAATGGAAACAGCCGATCAGGGGCTGCATCTGGATCGAGAGGATAAATGTCGAAATTCGCGCCTTTCGTAAACCAATTGGATCCTCTGTACTCATCAAATGCCCGGCCACGCATGTACTCCGGTGTTTCCTCAGCGTAGATACGCAGGGCTACTTTCATACCGCCATCGCCCTTCTGCTGCGCCACGGACCCCAGGCGAACCTGTTGTGACAACCTCGTGCCGCTTCCCAACTCGGGCGGTGTGGGATACATGAGATTCGCAAAGGCCGCGTCCAGTTCGTGTTGATATCGGAACAGCAGCGTATTCGTTATGGCGGACAATCCCAGAACGACGACCAGAAGCAGTGCCGGGGCGAGACTACGCGCTTTATGGGGCTGCGCCAAGAACTGACGCTGGCGGGTAGCGGAGAAAAAGTAYGCGCTYAARGCTACGAAGAAGAGGGCRGCGGCGTGGTACAGCATGTTTTGTATCGTTGATGGAAGAAGGTCGCCCATGACGGTGAACGTGGCTATGCCCAACAGAGGATAGGCCGTATACAGTCCTTCTTTTCGTTTTAGGAACAGGAGAATTACCTGGAGCGTTAGGAAATATTGCGCCAGAGAATATCCCAGGTTCATGAAATATACATTGATAGCCATGGTCGATATGGGAGATAGATACCATCGAGAATAGAAGAGCCCGCCCAGCAGCAGGCCGTATATGACCACCCGGCTTTGGGATAGGCTGAAGTTTAGTCGTTGGGTAAAACCGATGAGTGCCGCTATCCCCAGAACGACAGAAAAAAACAGGGTCTCGGAGAGAATGGCATAAAGGGCCAGCTGGAGCAGCACCATGGCCAGAGCTATTCGGCGTTGCGCGATCACAGGATTCCGTAGCCTCCCGCCTGTACACGATCCGGCGTATACCAATGCACGTTCTCACCCAACTGTTCCGCGTCTTCCAGCGGCATCGTCGTCTTGCCTTCCCGCACCAGGAACACTTTTACGCTGCACCCCGCATCCAGCGCAGACTGCACCAGCCGTTGCCGGGAAATATCCCAATCCAGGAACACAAATACGGCCGTGCTGATGGTGCCCAGCTCGYCYACCAGYGCRGGRGCTACGGTCTCRAAAGGATTGGTRGMACATTCGCTGATACAYGCCAGWATTTCCAGYACGTTCTCAAARTGAGCRGTGTGCCGTCCTGAYCKGAATACATAYAACTCCGGGCCTGCTGCGAAAATATCGATGATGTACTCGCCCATAGACAAGGCATCGGCAATCGCCGCCGACAAACTTATAGCGGCTTCCAGTTCCGTGTAGCCCGCTTCGGTCTCGGGTCGATCCGAGCTCACATACGAGTCCAGTACCAGTGCAATTTTGCAATAGTATTCCTCCTGATACTCTCGCACGGCTGGTTCGTTATGTCGTGCCCAGGCCCGGAAATCGATACGGCGGATAGAGTCACCGGGTCGGTATTCACGGCTGCCGATGTATTCCGGCGATTCACCTACGTTGGAGGTCAGGGCGATGCCGCCGGGCTGGTACCGAGTTGATACGGGCAGGTCGATTGCTTCGGCTGGATGGAAACTTGGCAGCGCGATGACCGTCTCCCGCGCCAAAGCTTCTCGGGCCTGGGGGTCGATTCGCGTTCGGGTTCGCCAAAAGTTAAACGGGAATTCCGTAAATGCCACCAGGCTCGGCAACGAATGAAGTCCCCGCCGCTCGAAATGCAATTGCAGGGGCATTTCCGCAGATGCGCCGGGTTCCAGATACGCAATACTGTCGGTCTGATAACGCTGTGTTACGGAGCGGGGCAGCCAAAAATGTCTAAGAGACACATCCAATGCGCCTCCGTGCCCCGTGTTGGTGATAGCGTAATGACCCGTAGCCGTCTCTCCAGCGATGACTTTTTCGGGGAATCGACCGGATACATTTAACGTGGGACGCCTGAACAGGGCAACGACGAACGTAAAGCTGAATAGCAAGGACAAGGTGACGAATAATTGGTAGATGGGAATTTGTAGATTGAGCAAGGCTGGGCCGCCTGTAACTATAAGACCCACCAACAGGTACTTGGCGGCCCGGGTCATTTTGAATACATACAAATACTGCACGGCGTATTCCAGCAAACCCACTTTGTGGTTTCGCCAGGCATTTTTAAACCATTTCCGGAAGCGTTTATACCAAATCATAATAGTCCCGCCCCGARTTAYACCGGMACYGGTACCCGTTCSARTGCTTCACGGATGATATCAGTCTTGGAAGTGCCGTCGTATTTTGCTTTGGTATTCAGGACGAGCCGATGCGCTAAAACACATTCCGCCAAAGACTGCACATCATCGGGCAGCACATAGCTCCGGCCCTCACTCAGCGCACGGGCCTGACTCGCCCGATACAACATGATGCTGCCTCGGGGACTCACACCGAGTTTCAATTTTGCGTTGCGCCGGGTAGCCAGTGCCAGATCCACCATATAGCGCGACACCGTTGATTCCACCTCCACCATTCGCGCTTGATCTTGTATGGTGATGATGTCTTCACCCGACAGCACAACCTGTACCTCGTCTACGGGGTGACTGTGGGCTTGCAATTCCAGCATACGTACTTCATCTTCCGGCGCGGGATACCCCAACGTGAGCTGCATCATAAATCGATCTAATTGTGCCTCTGGCAAGGGATACGTTCCCTGAAATTCGATGGAGTTTTCCGTGGCAATCACCACAAACGGACGAAGCAATTTTCGSCGCTCATTTTCTATCGTCACCTGTTGTTCCGCCATGGCTTCCAGGAGGGCGGCTTGGGTACGGGGCGAAGCACGGTTAATTTCGTCCGCTAAAAGTACATTGCAGAAAATAGGGCCGGGGCGAAAATTAAACGAACCGTCCTGAGGATTATAAATGGATCCGCCCAATATATCGGCGGGAAGCAAGTCCGGTGTAAATTGCACCCGATTGAATTCGGCATCGATGGATCCAGCCAGCGCCTTGGCCAACGTCGTTTTTCCGACCCCCGGCACGTCTTCCATGAGCAGCGACCCGTTGGCGATAAGAGCCAAAACCATCTGATCAATAACTTCCGGCTTACCTTGAATTACCCGGCCCAAATTGTCTTTCAGGGCAGCGAGCTGCTTCCGCGTTTCTGTGAGTTGATGTTCCGTTAGCGCATTTACTTGCGTGTCTTCGATGGCCATGCCGTCTCCCGTTCACAATCCAGCTGTAGTATGTATTGTAGCCTGAATCTCTGTCGAAGTCCAAGAATAGGGACATACTTTATACGAATTTTAAGGGCTTTCATTGCTTCACGGGCTGGTCGAGTTGTATACTTCCCTCATCGCAGTGCTACGGGGCTCTTCGGGATGCCCCCAATCTCATTCAGTCAGTTGCCCCAGATCACAAGGAGATACAAATATGCCTATCGTTAATTTTGAGAAATACGGAGAAATGCTGGATCGTGCCAAAGCAGGTAAATTCGCATACCCGGCCATCAATGTGAGCAGTAACGAAACCATTAACGCGGCGCTCCAGGGATTCGCAGAAGCCAATAGCGACGGCATCATTCAGGTATCTACAGGTGCTGGCGAATTCGCGTCGGGCAGCATCAAAGACATGGTGCTGGGCGCTATTGCCCTAGCCGATTTCGCCCAAACGATGGCGGCGCGTTACGACGTGAACATTGCCTTGCATACAGACCATTGTGTTCCGGAAAAAGCCGACACTTTTATGCGTCCTCTTATCGAAGAGACGGCTCGACGACGCGCCGCAGGTCAGCCCAATTTATTCAACTCACACATGTTCGACGGATCGGTGCTGCCCCTGAAAGAAAACATGGAGCAGTCGGTGGAGTTGATGAAGCTTTGCCGGGACAACGATATTATCCTGGAAGTGGAAGCCGGAGTAGTAGGCGGCGAAGAAGACGGCATTGATAACACAGATGTGCCTGCCGAAAAATTATATACCACCCCCGAAGACATGCTGGGTGTACACGAGGCGTTATCCCCTGTAGGGGGTCGATACATGTTCGCTGCTACTTTCGGCAACGTACACGGCGTATACAAACCCGGCAACGTGAAGCTCACGCCCTCCATTCTCAAGGACGGGCAAGATGCCGTGGTAGCCAAATACGGCGCGGAAGCTCACTTCGATCTGGTGTTTCACGGCGGCTCCGGATCGAGTCAGGAAGAAATCCACGAGACGCTGGGATACGGCGTAGTCAAAATGAACGTGGATACTGATTGCCAGTATCATTTTACCCGTCCCATAGCCGATCACATGCTCACCAACTACGAAGGCGTGCTGCGAGTAGACGGCGAAATGGGGAATAAAAAAGTATACGATCCCCGGTCTTACCTGAAAAAGGCTACGGCCAGCATGGCTCAACGTGTGGTTGAAGCCTGTAAAGATCTTAAATCCGATGGAAAATCCATGGGACGATAATCTATCCAGATAAAAATTTTCGCTATTTAAGGGGCTGTCCGCGAAATCGCGGACAGCCTTTTTTTAGACCTTGACAGAACTACTTAGTTTGTCTAATATGATGATATGTCAAAGATTGAAAAAGATATGTTGCGTGGGCATTTGGATGGCTTGGTTCTCTCCATTTTGGAAAAAGATTCTGGACACGGCTACGACATTTTGAAACGGCTTCGGGAAGAGAGCCAGGATACCTTGCAGCTCAAAGAGGGTTCTCTCTACCCTGCACTGTACCGATTGGAAGAGGCCGCTTTGGTTAAAGCCCGATGGGATGAGTCAAACGCTGCAAAGAGTAAAGGGCCACGACGACGCGTCTATTCGATTACGCCAAAAGGTGAAAAAATGCTCGGCCGGCAGCGCGAAAAGTGGACACACTTCAGCCAAATTATTGGAAGAATTATGGAGGCACCATCGTGAATAAATTGAAGATACATGTTGAGAAAATTGTTCGTCCTATTCGCGCTTCGGACCGAAGCAAAATGAAGATGCGGGAGGAGTTGCTAGGGCATCTCCTGGCTGGGCATAAGGAGGCGTTGTCGCTGGGTAAAAATAATCCAATAGATGCGGCGATAAACCAACTTGGCAATACAGACAGGTTACGAGACGAGCTTCAAGCATCGGTTTCTCATTTGGAGCAATTTTGCGCGCTGCGATTGAAGACTAACCTAGAGCAATCTTTCAAGCCAAGTAGCAAATCTGATTTCACACTTGCACTCCGCGCAAGCATGGAAGTCGTGTTTTTTTGTGCTCTACTCCTATTGCTTCCGGCCCTTGCGGTGGCAATACTGGGCAACCCGTCGAAGGAGGTAAGTACATATGTGCCTATAATTATTATATTCGCGAGTATGGGCGTTGCATTTTTAATATCTACATTTGCGTACAGAGCATTACATTTCCCACAGATAACTCATCCTTCGAGCAGCGCATCGTGCTATTTAAAGGGGGTCATTGAAACTATGAATTGGCTGGTTATGATAGGTCTTTTTCTAACATTCATTGGCATATTGGACCATTGGATCTATCCTCTGACGAGTGATATCCCATTCCCCGAAGTCTTGCTTATTGTTGCACGACAGCCGATTTTGATCTTCATGCCCGCGATTTCGTTCTTGGTCACGGCATATGCTGCATACGTAACGCGAAAGCAGTATATGGCTTGGGATAACTTGGAGATTACAGAATAGCAAAACGATATATTCATTCCTTGTCTGTGTAGTGCGGATGGGAAAATTTATTCGAGCTACTATGCCAATTGTTGGGGGATACTATTTCGTGGATCTGCCGTACCCGGTTTGTGTAGATGTATTATCTAAGCACATTCGGCACTTCTGCGGTGATATTTCTCCTTTGAAAGTCTCCTCCTAGTCATGGTCTCACTCATGTACCGGAAAAATGGTACAATAAAATGTTGCTCCGATTTATTAGTACGTATAAGCAATCAAGAGTTTGATGTATCTGCCATAAACGAGGCCTTGACCTATGAAAATATTGCTTGCCAAACCCCGAGGTTTCTGTGCCGGTGTTGATCGCGCCATTATATGCGTGGAGACCGCTCTGGAACGCTACGGTGCCCCCGTATATGTACTCAATGATATCGTACACAACAAACATGTGGTGGGCGAGTTACGGGAAAAAGGCGCTATATTCGTCAAAAATCTGGACGATGTGCCCGAAGGCTCGCATCTATTGTTCAGCGCACACGGCGTGGGACCGGACAGATGGGAACATGCCAAGAACCTGAATCTCGAAGTCATTGATGCTACGTGTCCGCTGGTGGAAAAAGTCCACCATGAAGCCCGTAGCTTTGCATCCAAAGATTTCACCATCGTACTCATCGGCGAAGATGGTCACGACGAAACGGTGGGCACCATGGGTTGGGCACCAGACCATATCAAACTTGTCATCACCAAAGAAGATGTAGACCTTCTGGAAGTAGTGGACGAATCTCACATGGCGTATATCACYCAGACAACCCTGAGCGYAGAAGATTGTCAGGAAATTATCGATCTGCTGCGAAATCGTTTTCCAAACATCCAAGGTCCTCCCAAGGCGGATATCTGCTATGCCACATCCAATCGGCAGGAAGCAGTTCGTGCCTTGGCTCCAAAAGCGGATCTCGTTCTTGTAGTGGGAGATCGGGAGAGCGCCAATTCCACCCGGCTTTCCGAAATTGCCAAAGAATACGATAAGCCCAGTTATCTCATCAGCAATGCTTCCCAAATCGAACCAGCCTGGTTGGAAAATATCGGAACCGTCCTCATTACCTCCGGCGCGTCTGTGCCTGAGATACTGGTACAGCAAGTCATCCAACGCATTCAGGAAGTGGAACCGTCCGAAGTAGAGACCGCTGAGCTGGTGGAAGAACACGTTCACTTTCGTCTGCCCAGCACCATCAGTTAGCTAGCACCCGTCGGGGTCATCCGGTTATAGTAGGGGGAAGGGGAATCGGTTTGTCATGTTAGGCTCCATGCGGTCATACAARGAAAGTAAACTCACCTCCAACACAGAGTGTGAAGTGCGCTCCGATGCCCTGACCCGCATGCTCTACGCTACCGATGCCTCCATTTATCAACTCCACCCCTTCGCCGTCGCGTTTCCCAAATCACCCAAGCAAGCATCAGAAATCCTGCAAGCGGCGGTGAACGAAGGAATGGCTGTAACACCACGAGGCGCTGGTACAGGCCTGGCTGGCGGCGCTGTTGGCAGCGGRCTCATTGTCGATTACGCAAAGCATAACAAGAAAATTCTCGGTTTTGACCCCGATTCAGGTGTAGTCCGTGTGGAAGCRGGTGTAGTTYTMGATCAACTCAMYKSYWYMSYSWAACSYMWCRSAMKYMSYTYYGKYYYKRRYSKKRSSWSYAKYWCAMRWKCCACGCTGGGCGGTATGATCAACAACAATTCTTCCGGGTCTCACGCCCCGCTTTACGGCACCACCGTGGATCATGTGCGGTCCCTGGATATCGTATTGGCCAATGGCACCATGGAGCGAGTAGGCCGCGCCCAGGATGGGCTGGCGGATATGGAGCGCGACGTGGGCAGTATCATCCTGCGTCATATTGACGAGATTAACCGGGTCATGCCCGAAGGGCTAGTCAAACGCTGGCCGGGCTATGGCTTTGACCGATGGCTGCGACACAGTCGCGATATCACCAAAATGATCGGGGGCAGTGAAGGCACGTTGGCCGTAGTAACATCCGCCGAACTGAATACCGTGCCCTTGCCCAAGGAAAAAGGACTGGGCGTCATTTTTTTCGCCTCCGTTACTGAGGCCATGCAGGCTACGACAGAACTGCTGAAATTACAGCCCACAGCCATCGAGCATATTGATCGAATTCTGTTTGATCAGACCCGTGGTCAGCTTCTCTTCAAACGAGCCCGCGCTCTGCTGGAATTGGATACTCAGCCCTGCGAAGCTATCTTACTGGTGGARTTCTTTGATGGGGTCAAAGATAAGCTGGCCGCGCTTCAGCAAATGAACTTGGGACTCCATCGAGCGGCCTTTACCGATGAAGAGGAAATGGAAGCTATTTGGGGTCTGCGCAAGGCCGGACTCTCCTTACTTACAGGATGCAAAGGCTCGTCCAAACCCACCGCCGGAATCGAAGATGTAGCCATCATGCCGGAGAAACTGCCGGAGTATGTGGACGGCCTGAAATCCATCATGGAGCCGTTAGGTTTGGAAGGCTCGTTCTACGGACATGCCGCGTCGGGGTTGCTTCATGTCCGGCCCGTAGTGGATATGCACAAAGCGGAGGACATCAARAAATTTCGCTCCATGGCYGATCAGGTKGCGGCRCTGACGAARCAATTCAAAGGCTCYCTGTGCGGYGAWCATGGCGTGGGTATGGCCCGGACAGAGTATTTACCGGAGCAATTRGGTCCGGTGATTATGGACATGATTCGGGATAYCAAAAAGCTGTTTGATCCTAAAGGGATCATGAATCCCGGCAAAATAACCGGTGATCGGCCTACGTACGCCATCGACAAAAATCTACGTCAGGGTGCCGGGCGAAATATAAAACTGCCCTTCGAGCCTGTGCTGGCCTTTGCTGCCAAGGATGAGTCGTTCGTAGGCAACCTGGAGCAATGCAACGGGTGCGGCGGATGTCGAAAAGACGCGCCTACCATGTGCCCCACTTATCAAGCTACTGGCGAGGAAAGTATGAACACCCGAGGCCGGGCTAATACGATTCGTGCCGCACTTGAAATGCGTCATCGAGGCGCCGGGTCGCCGATATTTACTCCAGAACTGGAACAAGCCCTGAGCAATTGCCTATCTTGCAAAGCCTGCACCACGGAATGCCCCAGCAACGTGAACCTGAGCCTGTTGAAAGCCGAGCTGACCTTCGCACGCATGAAGAAAAAGGGCATCTCCGCTCGAGAAAAATTCTTTAGCATGGTGGATGTATGGGATCAGCGCGGCAGTCAGTTTCCCCGCATCACCAACGCCATAAACTCCTTGCCTTGGGCTCGCACCTGGATGGAGCGGCAATGGGGAATTGATGCTCACCGTCCTCTCCCCGCATTTGCCGCACAGCGTTTTGATACCTGGTTCAACAAACGAAATGGTATACGGCAAGGAAGTAAGGGAGCCGTTGTGTTATGGGATGACTGCTTCGCACGATACCACGATCCCCATATTGGACAAGCCGCGGTACGGGTGCTGGAAGCGGCAGGGTATACCGTCGTGCTGCCGGAAGGTCGTGAATGCTGTGGTCGTCCTGCTTTCAGTACAGGCAGACTGGATCGAGCTATTCAACTCGGACAACATAACGCGAAACTCATGGGCGAAAAGTACGGGGACACTCCCATACTGTTTCTGGAGCCGTCCTGCTACTCCATGTTTGCCGAAGATTACCGTGAATTGAAAATCGATGGGGCGGCCCCGTTGTCGGAACGTAGTTTCCTTTTCGAGGACTTCGCGGAGGAGCATTTAAAAGATACCTCGCTGTTCAAATCCGCCAAATCTCAAGTAGCGATTCACGGACATTGTCATGCTAAAGCGCTTACAGGCATCGCGGGAATTTTGGGTGCTGCCGACCTTGTGCCCGATGCTTCTCCTACGATGCTGGATACGGGCTGCTGCGGTATGGCAGGATCGTTCGGCATGCTCAAGGAAAAACAGGACTTATCCATCAAGGTAGCCCAGCCGCTGGTGGATCAACTCAAAGAATTATCGTCGGATGTTACCGTTATTTCCACCGGAACCAGCTGCCGTCACCAGATCGAACATCTGGATGGACGCACCCCCCGTCATATAGCCGAATACCTGGCCGATCACCTGAAATAATTCTATCGCTGACTGCGCTGATTTTCACGAATAAACATCGTCAAATGTCATTGCGAACGAAGCAAAGCGCAGTGCGGCAATCGAAGATCCCCCTCAATCAAAAGTGTTGCACTTGCTCTATAGCCAATAAACACAGGTCTTTTGTGCATTGCACATTTTTGTGACCTATTGTTTCCAGGTGAGAGTTAGCTAGATGCCAGCGGGCATTGATGATTGGAATCATCCTACGGATGCAACAGGTTTGTATAGATAGTAGGGTGTGTTGGTGGTTGGGTGGACACTGTGGTTCGCCTCTATGAGGGTAAATGGTAGTGGGTTATTTATAAATGCATGGTCAAGATGCATCTGCATCGTAATATAAATCGGTGTCCATCTGTGGTTAAAGGTGGTTGGCGGTTTTCGGTGGTCTCTGTGGCTAAAATCAGCGGTTATCTGCGGCAGGGTGGTTTGGATATTTGGCAGTTGAAAAGATCGGTGTTCATCCGTGAAGATCCGTGGCTGAATTTCGTGTGGTTTACGACGCGGCGTAGTTGGTTTCTACGTAGTCGTTGATGAGGGTGCGGAAGGCGATGGCCAGCTCGGCGGGGGTACCCTGTAAGGTGGAATGTTTTTCGCCGTCGATGTAGACGGGACAGCTGGGAGTTTCTCCGGTGCCGGGCAGGCTGATGCCGATGTTGGCGGCTTTGGATTCGCCGGGCCCGTTCACGATGCAGCCCATGACCGCGAGAGTGAGTTCTTCCACGCCGGGGCGGTTCTTCTTCCACACGGGCATCTGTTCTTTCACGTAGTTCTCGATATCCTGCGCCAATTCCTGAAATGTGGTGCTGGTGGTACGTCCGCATCCGGGACACGCGGTAATCGTAGGCGCAAATGCACGGAGTCCCAAGGCTTGCAGTAGTTCACAGGCGGCATACACTTCGTCGCGACGGTCGCTGTCGGGCTTGGGCGTGAGGGATACACGGATGGTGTCGCCGATTCCGTCGACGAGGAGCGCGCCCATGGGGGCAGCGGACCACACGAGACCGCGAATACCCATACCCGCTTCGGTGAGTCCCAAGTGCAGGGGTTGGCGTGTTTTTTGGGTCAGTTCGCGATAGATGGAGATGAGATGTATGGGCCGGGAAATTTTGCAGGAGATAATAATCTGGTCTTCCCGCAGTCCGGTCTGGAGCGCCAATTCGGTGGACTCCAAAGCGGACAACACCATAYATTCGTTGATGATTACTTCCGAATCACGCCCCAGTTCCTGGTCCGTGTTTTCCTGCATCTTGCGCAGTACCAGTTCCTGATTCAACGACCCGGCGTTCACGCCGATGCGTACCGGCTTGCCGTTGTCCCGAGCAATTTCGCAGATGGTGTTGAACTGGGGATCCCGCTTTTTTCCTGCGCCCACGTTACCGGGATTGATACGGTACTTATCCAGCGCAACGGCACACTCGGGATATTCCGTAAGCAGGACATGGCCGTTGTAATGAAAATCGCCGATGATAGGTACGGTGCATCCTGCATCGCGCACACGTTGCCGCACTTCCGGCACGGCCTTCGCCGCGTCGTGTACATTTACTGTGATACGCACCAACTCGGAGCCTGCCTCGGCGAGAGCAACAATCTGATCGGCGGTACCTTTTGCGTCGGCGGTGTCGGTGTTGGTCATGGACTGAACCCGCACTGGCGCATCGCCGCCGATCTGCACACCGCCTACATCCACACCAATGGTGTCGCGGCGAGGGTGAATGGGGCTGGGCAGGCAAGGGCTGGACATGATAACTACTCGCTTGGGGCAAATGATTTACGGATGGTGCGTTTCATCATTCGCTGTTTTGCCTTTTGTTTGGCAAAGTCATCCACGTTGCACGCTTTACAGTTACTGCATGCTTCGATTTTTTCTTCCATGAGTTCCACGGCTAGGCGGCCCTGAATGCGGACGCTGTCGGGGCCGTATTCAACTTCCGCTGCCGCAAAGAGACTGTCCTTTGCGCCGGATTCCAAACCCACATACACTTCGAGGGCAGATTGTACCGCAAAGAAATGTTTGAGACTGAGAAATTCGCCCAGCTCATCTTCGGCAGGAAACTCGGCGAGGAAACTTTCGGCTGTCACTTTCAGCAAATCATCGACGGTACGACCCTTGAGCACTCCGGCAAGGAGGGAAACATCACCGACGGGTTGTCCGCAGGTGAGTTTGGCAAAGCGGTAATCTACCAGACGTTCTTCCCCGTCCAGGTCCACCGCTAATATTTCTGTTACATCGTTACAAGGCATAATCAGGCTTCAGTATACGCTTCTTCGGCCTTCGCTGCGAAAAAGAAATCGCTTTCAGTAAGACCGTCTATTTTATGGGTCCAGATGGTCACTTCCACGCGTCCCCAAGTGAGGAGGATGTCCGGGTGATGGTTTTGTTCCTCGGCGATGGCGGCTACGCGGTTGGTGAAGGACACCGCCGGGGCATAGCCGTCGAATTTGAAGATACGGTGGAGATGATGCTCATCTACCAACTCCCAGGTGTTGCCCAGCTGGGTATGCAACTCAGTAAGCGCATTGCCTTTCAACGGAGGTACCCCGCCTTTGCAGGGTTCACACGCATTTTTTGCCAGTTCGGTGGTAGACATGGTGAACTCCTTACACGTCAAATGTGGGCAGGGGCGGCTCGTGCCAGATATTCAGATCGTTATCGTCGCCCAACGTCACCGCGCCCATGCGAATTTCATAAGGCTCCATGGCGCCGCATTCGTACGTGGCAAGGATGGATGCGATCTCCCATGATTCCTTGCCTTCTTCCGGKCCSGTRAGYGCCAGCGAATGAGGRAAACTRTGGGGRAAMCCCTTGAGYACKATGGTGCCSCCTGCTTCSGTWGTRCCCTCCCGCTCGTCAAATTCCAGTGGGAACCCGTTGATTTCAAAATGGGGTACTTCCGGGCCGGGCTTGGCTCCGGTTTTAATTTCCAATGTAAACGTGTCCAATTTCGGCACGGTGCAGTCTCCTGGTTACGCCATTTCGGCTGGTAATTCTTTGAAGAAAGGATTGGAGCCAGCGGTATGATCGGTTTCGTCGAATATACCGCCGATTTGCGGTACCGCATTGCGAAACGTGGTATGGATGCCTTGGCGCAGGGTAATCGCCGAGGCCGCACAGCCCTGACACCCGCCGCCCATAGTGAGAAATACCGCATTACCTTCTACACGTTCCAAAGTTACCACGCCGCCATGACCGGAGATACCCGGATTGATTTCCAGATCGATACAGGCTTGTATCTTCATGCGAATTTCTTCCATGGGAGGAATGCTTTCGTGAAACGCAGGGGTAACGGCATCATCACCGGATTTCAAAAAGTCCCGTACCACGGCTCCGGCTTCCTTCGCCACGTCTTCCCAGGGGCGCTTATCCATATCCGGCTGAGACAGGGTAATGGTGGTATTATAAAGAAGTACGCTCTCCACGCCGGAAATCTCAAATAATTTGGCAGCCAACGGCGAAGTGTCCACTGTCCAAGTCGCTCCGGGGAACCACGCCGACAAACCATCCAATACAGGACGGTCCACCATGAGCTTACAGGTCTGATCTTCCTTGTCCACCTGCGCCTTGATACTGATTTCGTCGCTGTAACTGGATTGATCTTCCTCCGAAACTAAAATGGGAGCCTGGACTATCGTACGCTTCTTCGGCGGCTCTTCTTCGTAGGCCGAAGTATCCGGTTTTCCCAGTGCAGGATTATCTACACTCGGAGGGGTGGACACGGGCTGGGCGGAAGATTCAACGGCAACGGCAGGCGCAGCCTTGGGATCGGCGGCACCGGATGAAAAAACTTTTTTAAACCATGAGGGCATGGTGATCTCCCGAACGAAATTTGGGGTTACCTTCTCGATTAACATAGACACTTCGGAACCGGACTTCATTCCCGAATAGAGGTAAAAAAAGCGGTTAACCGTCCTGTTTGTAGCGATTTAGGACTCYAAAAGTATACTATACCKKYWCWTTCATTGCATRTTTTCTCTCYAACCGGACAAATCAGACACTATGAATCACACCATCAAAGCCGTGGTGCGTTATGACGGAACAGACTTCGTGGGCTGGCAGATTCAGCCCAACGGGAGAACCGTGCAGCAGACGCTGGAAGAGGCGTTGTCGCAGATTGCCGGAAAACCCATCAAGATTGCCGGGGCAGGCCGTACCGATTCAGGGGTTCATGCGTTGGGGCAGGTATTCAGCGCATCGTGGCCGGACTCGGTGCCGCTGGAGAAGCTACATCGGTCGTTGAACAAGATGGTGGGCCCGGAGATCCGGGTGGAGTCTATAGAAACCGCGCCGGATGATTTCCACGCCTCGTTTTCTGCCGCCGGAAAACGCTATGCATACACCATCGACCAGGCTTCCTATCCCGACCCTTTGTCAGTCCGCTATGCGTGGAATGTGACCTGGCCTTTCGAGCGGAAACGTCTCGTGGAATTGGCCCAGACGCTGGTGGGCGAACATGACTTCGCTGGATACTGCTGTAGCGGATCTGCCGCCAAGACTACGGTGCGTACCATTCACAGTATCACCTTGCAGCCCGGCCCGGTAGTAGGTCCGCTTGATACGGTCAACGCCTTTCACCTGATCATCCACGGCAACGGATTCCTCTACAAAATGATCCGTAACATCATGGGTACGCTGGTGGACGTCGCCCGAGGCCACCTGCCCGAATCCACCATCCAGGAACGCCTCGAAGCTCCCGCTCCCTATCGCGGATACACCGCCCCCGCCTGCGGCTTGTTCATGCAGGAAGTGATTTATGAAGACTAAAGGATTTTGTTATTCTATTTTATCGAAAGGCATTGATCATGATTAAGAAATTGGTAATTTTTAGTGGTGTGCTGTTGATCATTCTGGTCGGAGTCGTGGGCGTTAAGACGGCAACGTTTTCCTCGAAACAGGTGACGGTAGATCCGGTGGATCCTATTTCCATTGACGAAGATAAAGCGGCGGAACGATTGGCGGCATCGATTCGGTTCAAGACGGTGTCCCACATGAATCCGGCGGACGGCGATCCGGAACCTTTCCGGCAGCTGCACGCGTATCTGGCGAAAACCTTTCCACGGGTTCATCAGACGATGGCCTTGGAGACGGTGAATGAATTGAGTCTGCTGTATCGCTGGGACGGCACGGATTCCGAGCTGGGCCCGGTGATTCTCTGCGCACATCAGGACGTGGTGCCTGTAGCACCGGGCACGGACGATGCCTGGAATTTCGATGCGTATGCGGGAAAAATCGACGGCGGCTTCGTCTGGGGTCGGGGCGCATTGGACAACAAGGGCAATATGATGGCCCAGCTGGAGGCGGCGGAGCGCCTGCTGGAGAATGGATATGAGCCGAAGCGGACGGTGTATTTTTCTTTTGGACATGACGAGGAAGTGGGCGGCAAAAACGGTGCCCAGGCCATCGTGGCGCTGTTGAAGGAACGGGGCGTTCATGCGGAAATGGTTTTGGACGAGGGCGGCGCGGTGGTGGAAGGTGCGTTGCCCGGGCTGGATCGACCTCTGGCTACGCTGGGTATTGCGGAGAAAGGCTATATGAGTGTGGAGTTGATCGTGGAGGCGGAAGGCGGCCATTCTTCTCAGCCGCCCAAGGAAACAGCTATCGGCATCCTGAGCCATGCGGTGTACAACGTGGAATCGAATCCGCTTCCGGGAGGACTTGCAGGTTCAGCTCAGTTGTTGTTGGAAACTGCCGGCCCAGAGATGGGACTCACCATGCGGGTGCTGCTGGCGAATTTGTGGATCACCAGTCCTCTGGTGGAATCCCAACTGGGCGGATCGCCGCTCATGAATGCCTTCATGCGTACCACTACGGCACCCACCATCTTTGAGGCCGGGGTGAAAGATAATGTGCTTCCAGCTTACGCACGGGCGGTGATCAATTTTAGAATTATCCCGGGCGAAACTACGGAGTCTGTGCTGGAACATGTGCGGCGAGTGGTGAACGATGAGCGGGTCAGTATTGAGCCGCTGGAATGGACCAGCAACCCTTCGGCGGTGTCTCCTACAGATGGGTGGGCGTATGAAATACTGGAGACGACGGTGCGTGAAATCATCCCCGACGCAGTCGTATCGCCCTTCCTCGTATTGGCAGGCACCGATGCGCGTCACTACGAACCCGTAGCGGAAAACATATATCGCTTCGCACCGTTCCAAATCGATTCATCGGAATTGGCAGGTATCCATGGCATCAACGAACGTATCGCCGTCCCTGTTTATGCCAACATGATTCGATTTTATCATCGGCTGTTGGAGCATTTGTAACGTCAAATGATGCGCATGCTACACTGTGTTGATTAACAGCTACACCCGGAGAGTTTGGAATGACAGATGAAATATGGGAAACCATCCGAGCAGAAGTAACGGAAATGGCCCAGAAGGAACCTATGCTGGGGAGTTTTCTCTATTCGGTAGTGCTGAATCACTCGACATTGGAAGCCGCACTGAGTTTTCTGCTGGCTTCGAAGTTGGAGAGTTCTACGTTGRGCGCGGCAAGCCTGCGCGACCTCATTGATGAGGCGTACAACAACGATTCGGATATTCCCAACGCCATCCGTGAAGACATCGCTGCGGTGTGCCAGCGCGATCCGGCGTGCGAGGGGTATGCCCACATCCTCATGTTTTATAAGGGGTATCATGCGCTTCAGGCATACCGGGCGGCGCATTATTATTGGAAGCAGGATCGGAAATACCTAGCATCATTTTTTCAGAGTCGTATTTCCGAAGTTTTCGCGGTGGACATTCATCCGGCGGCACGTATCGGCTGCGGTATCCTCATCGATCACGCTACCAGTGTGGTCATTGGCGAAACGGCCGTGGTGGAGGACTACGTCTCCATGCTTCACGAGGTGACGCTAGGCGGAACGGGTAAAGAATCAGGCGATAGACACCCGAAAGTACGGCGTGGTGTGCTCATCGCTGCCGGAGCAAAAATTCTGGGCAATGTAGAGGTAGGAGAAAATGCCAAAGTGGGCGGCGGCGCGGTGGTACTGGAAGATGTCCCGCCGCATACTACCGTGGTAGGCGTTCCTGCAAAAGTGGTTGGAATACCCAGCGCCGAAATCCCTGCGCTGGAAATGAATCAGCACATTGATACCACCGTGGAAGACGGCGACGGCATCTGATTCGGATTTTAACCAGACGGCTTGGTTATGCGATACAACGTCAGGGGTTGCTGCGAAGGATACACCGATACGTTGGCTGTCAGTCCCGATTCTCGGAGAAATTGATCGAACACTTCGCTGGGCATGCTGCCGATGAGCATKACATGTACAGGCCKATCCCAATCGGTCTGCGYTTGTAATTCTTGCAGTAATGTATCACCGGAAAAATACACTTCCATGTTGTATTCATACTCGTCTAAATAATAGGAATATTGATACCTCAGCGCAATTTCAATAGACTCGGAAATGACGATAAGCCGAATGGAATAGGGAGACTCATCCCGGCGTATCACCTCATCCAGGGCCTGTGTCCAGGGCATCCGCATGGGGTGCTGTAGAATATATGCGGACTGTACTGCTCCCAAGATGACAACGATCAAGCCGTAGATCCATTTCGCTTTGTACCGGGATAGGTGCGACCATGCCAGACCGATTAACAGGTAAGGTGCCACGCTGGAAATGAGGATATACCGGGGCACGAGTGTAGGCCGCCACAGATGCGAGAGCGCGTACAACATCAGCACAGGTATCACCCACATTCCGGTAAGCAAAAACCATCCCAGTGCATCGCGCTTTAAAGAATCAGGTTCGATTTTTCCGATACGTTGCCGCAGGATCCGGTATCCAACGTACCCCCAGCCTCCCAGAGGCACCGCAACCAGCAACGCATTTATCCACATCATGATAGGCGTGGATTCCCAGGTAAGCATGAGCCAATCGCTCAGTGTGCTTACCACACTGTAGGGCGCGGCGAGTCCAGAACCCTCTGGCCAAAATGTTGGTGCCTTYAGCCATGTTATGGCCGTTTCRACTCCTTCGGTGGACATACCCATAAACCATACCGCGATGGTGCTGCACGCCAGAATGTGTCCGCCCAGCCAGAGTGCCTGGGGTTTCCATAGGCGCAAACCGAACCCCCACATGATCAGCGTTTGTACAGGGAGAATGAAGGCGGCAAAGACATGGGTCCACACCATCAGTACGGTTAAGGAAAAATGAGCGATCCACCATCCTTTACCGCCGCCATCAATAATACGCAGGAGAATATAAATCGATGCCAGCCCCAACAGCAGCACCATGGGGTACATGCGGATTTCCTGGGCATACACTACGTGAGTTTGGGACACTGCAACGCCAAAGGCAGCGAGTAATCCGGCACCCACGCCGCCCAATCGCCGTCCGATKWKRYGGNGTKWGNNSWRSCGCGCCSAATSCGAMCARCAMSKMTNWCYAMCRAMWMSMAWCRGNRKWMTATTYMKRASACGCGTGACCACCCATATTCTAAAATGAGATACAACGGCTGTACTGGACTATTGCGACCTTTCACGCGCTCCAGGTASRSACTCAAGGTCGGAGCATCCAAATGCTCAAGAGTTATCACCTCGTCGTACCAAGGCGATTCCTGATCGAGGTAATACACACGCAGGAATAAGGCGAGGAGGAGAATAAGTAGCAGACTCGCTATTTCCAGAAGAGACGGTCTGGTATCACGGTTGGAGCTTTCCGATCCTGCTGATTCGCTCATCCCTTCAGCGCACCCATGCTGATGCCCCGGGTGAGTTGACGCTGGAGCAGCATATAGACGATGAGTGTGGGCACCAGCACGATGACCAGTCCGGCGAACAGCAGCCCGTAGTCGGTCTTGTATTGGGACTGGATGCTGATGCTGGCTAGACCCAGCGGCAGGGTATTTTTCTCTACGGGATTCACGAAGACCAGCGCGAAAAGATACTCATTCCACAATCCCAGGAAATTGAAGATGGCGGCGGTGACCAATCCCGGTCGAGCCAGAGGCAGCATGATACGCCAGAATACGGTTACTTCTCCTGCGCCGTCGATGATGGCAGATTCGCGGAGGGCACTGGGCAGGGATTTGAAGAATCCGGTGAGAATCAGGATAGTAAAAGGCAGGCTCAGGGCGATATAGAGAATCGTTAGTCCGGTAAGGGAGTTGTGCAGGGTGAAGTCCAAGCCCACAGGATTAAGCACAGTGTTGCCCCATTGGGACAGCGTGGAAAACTGGAAGAACAGGGGAATCAGAATAAGTTGAGCAGGAATCATCATACCGCTGATGAAGAAGAGGTAGAGCATTTTATTGCCGGGGAATCGAAACTTGGCAAGSACGTASGCCGCCATGGCTCCGAATCCRATRATSCCCACCAACGACGCAGATACCACAATGACGCTGTTCAGAAAGAACTGGCTGAAATGAGAATCCGTCCAGGCTTTCTTGTAGTTGGATATGGCGGCTTCTTCCGGGGTGGCTAAACCTGCCTCGTCAGCGTAGGGCGAACCCGTAATAAGCCAGGGCACGCCAAACGGATTCTCGGCGAACTCTCGCGAACTGCGCAAGGAGTTCACCCCTATCCAAAGAAGCGGCAGCACCACCGCCGCTAACCACAGCAGCAGCACGGTGTAGGTGACGATTTTTTGACGAGTATCCATGGTCAGTATTCCAGCGCTTCTTTGCGGGACATGGTAAGCGTAATCAAGGTAGCCACAAAAACCAAAGCGAACAGCACCACGGCTACGGCGGCGGCATACCCCACGTTATATTCGGTGAACACTTTCTGGTACAGCACCGTCGCGAGGACGTGGGAATCGGGGGTAGGGTACTGGCTCTCAATGACCCACACGGCATCGAAGAATTTAGCGGAGGTGATAATGAAAAAAACGACACCTACGATAAACACTTCGCGAATGAGCGGCAGGGTCACGAATTTGAATTGTTCGCTTGGCGTCGCCCCGTCCAGATGTGCCGCTTCATACAATTCCTCGGGGATACTCTGCATGGCGGCGAGAAACAGGACCATGTAAAAGCCTGTAGCGGTCCATACCAGTACCGGGATGAGGAATACGATGAGCCGTTTCGAGTCGGTAAAGGCAAAGGGCAGGTTGTCTTCCATAAATGAGACACCCACCGCTTCGAATAACCATTGAACTCCGGACAACATGCCGTTGAATACGCCAAATTCGGTGGTGCTGTAGAGCAGCGACCACAGAAGCGCCACTGCCACTGCCGCCATCACATTGGGGAAGAAAAAGGCCACGCGAAACAGGCTTGCACCACGGATTCGTCGATGCATGAGGGCCGCGAAGAAAAGTGCCAGGGTCAACGTGATGGATCCCGCACCCACGGTGAGAATCACATTGTTGGTCAATGCAGACAGGAACAGATTATCCTCAAATAGTGCCCGAAAATTCGCCAATCCCACCCACTCCACCTCTGTCAGCCCGTCCCATTTCTGAATGCTGTAGAGGAAGGCTCGGGCACCCGGCACCGCCACGAATCCGATGAATAGCACCAACGCTGGAGCCAAAAACGCAATGATAAATTTGTTGGGAGGTTTCATTGGCCTGTCTCGCCCAACGCCTTCGCATCATAGGGGATGTGATCCGGGATAGGAATATCTGTTTTAGCTACGGCGCGTTGCAGCCCCTCATCCATCATGCGACCGAATTCTTCGGGGGTAATATCCCCTCGACACAGATCGCCGATGGCGGAATTCATCGTCTGGGCGCGCCATGCGGGAAACAGCATATACACGCGCACATTGAAGATGCCGTCCGAGGCTTCGATCACATCCAGAGAAGAACGGAGGGCCGGCGTGAGGACTTCGGGTGGCGTTACGCCTGTAAGCGGTGAGATCACACCGATGGTCTCCGCCATGTTCCGCGCATTGGCCGGGGACACGAGAAATCGTGCGAACTCGAATGCTTCATCTGGGTATCGCGCATCTTTCGGCACAAACAGAAATTCCATGCCCTGGCCGTGGAGGAGTCGCGGGTTGCCTTTACTGTTGGATACGGCAGGCAGATTAAACGTACGCAGTTCGAAGCCTGGACGAATGCTTTCTTTCATTTCATTTTCCAGCCAGATTCCGCAGAAAATCATGGCGGCATTTCCGTTGATGAACTGAAGCTGACTCTCGGTATGCGTCATAGCCATGGCGCCGGGTTGAAAATAATTCACCACCAGATCCTGAAACAGGGCGGCGGCACGTACCGCATCGGGATGAGAAAAGGCATCCGGTTCCAGCGCGTTCACCCGATTGATGGCGGCCAGTCCGCCTACCCGCTGGAGCAGCGCCACGTAGGTATTCCACGCATAAAACGCGGCGTATTTTCCCTGTAGGGCGATGGGTGCGATGCCCGCTTTCTTGATTTCTTCACATAACGCGAGAAACTCGTCCCACGTTTCCGGCGGCTCCCAGCCATGCTCACGAAACATGGCTGCATCGTACCAGCACGTCCACGCGCCATACGCCGCGGGAATGGCATACACATTGCCGCCGCTGCGAAACATATCCAGCATGCCCGGCGCGAACTGATCTTCCCAGAGTCCCTCACCGCCTTCCGAGGGTTGCTTCAGCGCATCATTAAAGGAGGTGAGTTTGTCCGCCCCCACCAGCAGCCACAGGGGAAGGCGCTCATCCAATACCAAGTCCGGCGGATCGCCTCGCAGGAGTCGCGGCTTTATTTTGTCTGCCGTGCGCGGGTGACCCCACAACTCGATGCGCACCCCGTCGTCCGCATGGGCCGCGTTGAATTTCTCCGCCATAGCCGTGTGCCAGCCGATGCCATAGCCCCCCTCGAAAATGGCCACCTCCACCACTTTCTCGTCCGACGCAGGGGGACGCACCTGCACCGCATCGGACAACATCGCCAGCACGGCAAAGGCCACGATAACCGCTATGGTGAGGATTACCCTTTTCATACCATGCAGTGTATCGGGTCTACGGGAGGCGTGCAAGGGGGATTAGAAATTTTGTATGGTATCCGATTCTCTACAAGACAGACGTATTGCGAAGAGATTGCCGCACTTCGCTTCGCTTCGTTCGCAATGACATGGTGAGGAGTTGTTCGCATTGGTTCCGGGC
>NVWG01000041.1 GCA_002746185.1 Candidatus Hydrogenedentota bacterium | reverse complement strand
TCATAATTTATGGGGCGTGATGGTATCATCGGCTCCTGAACTTGTCAATTTTCCAACGGCGTATCCAAGCGATCTTTTAAAAAGGAAAGCGCTTCTTCCTTTGTGGAAATATGCCCTGTCAGTTGCTCTTCTCTGATCAATCCCAGTAGATTCCCGACTTTCGGACCTGAGGAAAGGTTGAAGAACTGCATAAGCTCTCGTCCCGATAAGAGCGGCTTCGGTATTTTTGCACGCTCTGAGCTCAGGGCTTCAATCTTCTGAATCCGTTTTTTGATCAAGCCATAATGCAAAAGATGCCCTTTCTACAGTGCAAGAACCTCAAATTAAGGTGACACTTAAAACATTGGACGAAGCAAAACACCTGCGTGAGAACCACCCTGACTTGGAAGGAGCGTGGTTATACTTATGTTTTCATGATAATGGAGAGGGTATATCACAACAAAATCTCGTGCATATATTTGAGCCATTTTTCACGACCAAAGAACAAGGCAAGGGTACGGGGTTAGGCTTGGCGATGTGTTATGGGGCTATTAAATCGCATGGGGGTATGATTGAAGCGGAAAGCAGCCCCAATCAAGGCACATCCTTTCATGTCTATTTACCATTAGAAACGAATGAGGAAGAGCAACAAAAACAAGACCCAATACTGGAACAATTTTATCGACGAATTGACCGGCGTTTTCTGTACCCATTACATCGGTAAGGCCCATCCAGAGTGGGGTCACATACCATGCCAGCGTATAAATGAGCCCGGTGTAGATTAGTGCAATGGTCCAGTTGAATGCAGGTGTTTTAATCATATAGGTGTCCTTAATGCGGTTTGGACATGCTACCACGGGGGGATTTTTCGCCTCAAGTCCCTGAGAGCAATTATGGATAAAACAAACACACACTCAAAAACATTCTTTACATAGAGTACCAATATAGATATACTGATAAAAAATTCAGCTTCCCTTATGTCTAAACGAATTTTACATATTGATATGGATGCCTTCTTCGCCTCTGTTGAGGTGGTGAAAAATCCCGCCTTGAAGGGCCTGCCTCTTATTATTGGTGGTCTCAAAGAAGATAGCCGTGGGGTTGTATCTACCGCCTCCTATGAAGCACGTAAATTCGGTGTACACTCTGCCATGCCCCTGGTTCAGGCAAAGAAATTATGTCCCCACGGTGTATATCTCCGAGGGAACATGGCTGATTACAGTGCCGCCTCAAAACAAATCCACACTATTCTATGTTCCGTTTCTCCTCTGGTACAGATGGCTTCCATTGATGAAGCCTACGTAGACATCACAGGGTCARTTCGGYTATTCGGCGGGGAAGATGCCATCGCGAATTGGATAAAAGAAACCATTTTTCRSGAAACGAAACTGCCATGTACGGTTGCCATCTCTTCCAACAAACTCATATCCAAAGTCGCATCCGCTCAAGGAAAACCTGCCGGGTATGTCAATGTACCTTCTGGGGATGAAGCAACGTATTTAGCACCCCTTCCCGTAGAAAAATTACCGGGGGCCGGGCCGAAAACATGTGAGAGTCTCCGGAAAACAGGCGTGTATACTATTGGCGATCTTGCCAGTATCCCCGAAGATCGCCTCATGCGCTCCTTTGGGCAGTGGGGGTATTCTCTGGGCAGGGCAGCACGGGGCATTTCGAATTCGGAAGTTAAAATAGAGCACACGCCCAAGTCCATCGGTCGGGAGACTACCTTTCACGAAGACAAGGGTGACTGGGATGAGGTACTGCGTGTATTGATGTATCTACAGGAACGGACCCTGTATGCATTACGGGAAAAAGGCATGGAGGCACGCCGCGTTACGCTTAAAGTTCGCCACAGCGATTTCTCCACCTATACCTATGGAGCGACTATGTCGAATCCCACTGCGCTGGATGTGGAAATCCAGAAATCGGTGGGGGAGTTAGTGACAAAAGCCCGGCGYCGAAGTGGTAAGATTCGCCTTATCGGTATCAGCGTATCGCAATTGACGCAAAATCAGCATCAAATTCAATTGTTCTCTGCGGAAAAGGACGAAAAGTGGGAGAAGACCACTGCATCAGTGGATGATATTCGTAAGCGATTCGGGTTTGATGCTGTGCGCTCAGGTACATCGGTAGCTTTGGGGAAAAAGGTCACCTTATCCAACCCATCATTATCTAAATAATAAAAATCCCGCAGACGGTGAACCGTCTGCGGGATAAATAAAGGGTATGTTGTGTTTGTTATTTCGTCCGACGCCATTTGTAAATGGGGTCACGCATCTGGTCAGGCGAAATGTAACTGTCCACTACATGCTTGGAACCATTTGGCCTCAGCGGCATGGCACCCAGACGGTCGAATTGACTTTTTTCATACGGTGTCAATTCCGGACTGGGAGTAGGCAGTATATTACACGTCAGGAAAATCAACAATTCCGAGTTAGCCTGATCCGTAACCTGACTCTTAAAGAATACATTCAAGAAGGGGATATCACCCAATACGGGTACTTTCCGCTCCGTAACGGTATCCGTAGTACGACGTAATCCACCTATCATGACGGTTTGACCGTCATTCATACGCAATGTCGTACTTGCAGTACGTTTGGATTCAATGGGGATTTCATCAGCAGTAAAACCAATAACGCTACTTTCTTTTGCGCTGATGGCAGCAATAATCTGCTTGTCAGATGTTACTTGAGGTGTTACTTCCAGGATAGTTCCCACATCCTTAAACTTCGTAGAAGCGAGCTGTCCGCCTCTATCAGTCTGCGTACGTTCCTGGAATGGGAATTCTGTCGTGATATTGATAATGGCTGGTTTGTTCTCAACCGTAATGATGGTCGGATTGGCCAGCAACTCAGCATTTTGACTTGTGAGCAAAGCTGAAATACTCGCTCCAAATGCAACATCATCATCTACCATAGTCCAGGACAGGAGACCACCAGTAAGCGGGCCAGCCAATGCGGTTCTAGCAGCAAACTTGCTCAATTCAGTAATGGTGGCTTCTTCGGATGCTGCCTCACCGGCACTAAGTCCCTCGAAAGTTTCAAATTCATTGGAATTCAGGAACCAGTCTACCCCTGTTTCCGCACCGTCACTCAACAAGGCATCAACAATCATAGCCTCAATACTGACTTGCTCAACAGGCCGATCTACATCTCTCACAACAGCCTGTATTTCGGCAACCTTCACGGGTATATCCGTAACGACAACCATTCGGCTGCGGGTATCGATACCAACTTTACCGTTTTCAGATAATATACCCTTCACAATTTCCGCTACCTCGATGGGGCTGGAGTAATCCAACTTTATCGCTTTAGTGACCGTAGGTATAACYGGCTCTGTTATATCAAGTTCAGCCACGACAATAGCGAGTTCATCCACTATTTCGCTGGGCCCAGAGATGATTATAACATTGGTCTCTTCGTTTGCACCTATAGCCACCAAATTGGCTGCACTGCCACCTGTACTCTTAATGACATCATCAAGCGTCATCTTGACAGCACCAGCCTGGGCGTTCTGCAGAAAAATCATCTGCGTATCCCGGCGAGATGCGATAGCTTCTTCATACGTGGTGATGCGGTATACACCAGCTTCTTCCACGATTCCCAAGCCGTTCATACGCAATACGATTTCAATGGCACGGCCCAACGGTATTTGGCTCAAATTAGCAGTAACCGTACCGGAAAGTTCTGTACCGGCGATAACATTGATTTGAGCTTTTTCAGCCAGCAATGCTACTACATTGGACAAATCCATACCTTTGAAGTCAATGTTCACCAACTGACGCAAAGGATCTTTACTTGCAGGCAGGTTGGGATTGTATAAATCAAAAGCGGGACGAGAGGAACTCTTCCGAGAAATCACAAGGCTTCTGGGCTTGCCAGGATCCGTGCTGCGTGTAACTCGATTTGTCACCTCGCTGGGCTTCACATCCGTAATGGGACCGGAAGCTTGTGCAAGTACGATCAGTCCGTTGTTTTTTGCATCATTCACCGCGTTTTCATCAGCCTGGAGCATAGCCATCTTCTTCGGATTTTCAATGGAATGAAATGTCAGACTATTTTGAGACGGACGTGTCCGCTTCGTTGGCGGAGGAGTGACCCGCGCACCGGAAGAGGGCATCTGCTTTGTGGACATGGCAGCGGAAAAAGTAGTGTCGATGCTCAAAGGTACAATGCTCTCAACAGCGTTTACGGATTCGGTGGATGAAGCCGCTAGTGCTTCTTGCTCATTCGCAACACGCAATTGACTAAACTGTGAATCCAGTGCGTCAAAGCCATTGGCTTGAGAAAGATGAACCACATCGGCTAAATTGCGATCACGGTAGTGTGAAATCTTGCTTACCAGATGTTCACTGCCTTCGATTTCGCTTTCCAGCGTTTCGTAAACATCGGATAACTTGGTTAATAGATCTTCCTGATTCGCTTTAGTGGCTGCGAGGATAGATTTGGCTTGATCCTTAACATCGTTATATTGCCGTTTCAGTGATGCCGCTCTTTCCTCTACCTCATCTTTGGCAAAGGTAACGGATTTAAGAATATTTTCCAGCYGATGTTGAGCTGATTCATATTCTCTTTCAAAGCGATTGATAATCGTCTGATACGAACGAGCCAACGCTTGTAAAGTACCCTCTTGCGTTTCAAGAGAAGAATCCAACTCTTCAATAGCGCGAGAGTCGGTTGCATCAGCAGCCGGAGCAATCTGAGATAACTCAGCTTCCAGCAAGTCCATTTTTGCTTCTTCGATGGTCTGTATGGAACGATACAGGACATCCCCACACAATTTTTTGCTGGCATCCAGTTCGGAGCGCAGCATGGCGACTTGCGCGTCCAGGAAAGCTCCAGCTATTTGTGGTGTCTGTAACAATTCTTGGCTGATATACCTAAGTTCCGCATCATCGGAATACGTTTCCAACATTACACGCAAATGTCCTGATTTGAAATGTGTGGTAATACTTACGGGCTCCAGTAATTCCACAGAGATAGTGGTTACATAGAGCGGGCTTGTTTGGGTTAGTGAGGCTTCAATGACCCCTATTGTCTTACCGCCATCAATGATCAACTGTTCGAAATCGTTGACAAAGATAGTATTGTAAAGATTGATGGAAATCTGACTGCCGCTCGGGTTTTTGCTCACACTATAGAGCGGTGTACMCGTAACATTCAGATCCAGCATAGGAACCGCTACGGCACTGTCGGAATGAAACCCGAGCAATGCTTCAGCGTGTTTCACACGGGTGATATCGATGTGTGAATCACCACCGGCAGCCTGCACCGATTGAAGCTTTCCTGCTTCGATGGATGCGTGGTCAACGCTAGCCGCRTAGGTGCTGRCCGAAGCCAGGACRCATGCGATWGTGGTTAGAATTATCCGCTTGATAAAATTCATCTTATTGCTCCTTCAATTCTCGTATGATATCGAGTCCATCGTTAGTGAGAGACAGGACAACATGATCCGCTAATATGGCCTTCACGGAGATAGGTTCCTCAAACCGATATCCGACGTACACAACTTCATCATCAATGACCGCCATGGGGTGTTTTTCATCCCAAATAATCCCGGTCACTTTTTTTCTGTTTGCTTCGTAAAGCAAATTATCGGTGGTGGGTACTTCTCCATTGGCCAAATCCACTTTCTTGCTGTAGATGGCGTATGCGCCTACAAGCGGTGCCGAAGGATTACGTGCCAGATGCTCGTCTTCATATCGAAAGCTGACTTCCTTGATATTCTGTACAAGCTCCTGGATATTGATGTCGATTTCGTCGAACACCGATCCACTAGGGTTCGCCCCTGTATTATTTGCGGCTGCACCAGCTGCTTGAGTGGATGCAGAAGCGGTTGGAGTGGATGTTCCACCCAACATGCTTTTTATTACGACTCCGCCCAGTAATATCCCGAGAACGGCTAATACGATGATTTGTTTTTTATTTTCTTCGTTCACGACTGATCCCCCGGTTTTTGCTGAATGAATCGATAGGTATTTAATGTAAAGCGTGCGGTAGAAATACCTTCTTTGGAAGGCTCTATATGCAAGTCGGAGATTTTCAAGTACCGCTTGAACCGTTCCAGGCGGTTAATGAAACTGGCTACTTGATGAAAATTACCATGCGCCACAATTTGGAAAGGAATAATTTCCTTGTTTTCATCACGATTCCGATCCATCGGTGATAATTCCACATCTATATCTTCTTCTGCTGCCATGGCTTCAAATTCTTTGAGCAAGGTAGGGATTTCCCGTCGAGAGGGGAGACGCTCTTCAAATTCGCCTACCAGCAATTCGATACTTTCCGTTTCTTCACGGAGAGTATCGATTTTTTGGTTAATATCACGGGCTTTCACCAAATCAGTGAAAACCTGATCGCTTTGGTTCGTCAACTGAGTCAATTCTGTTTTTTGATTTTGATTCACCAAAAAATAAAACCCTATTACAACCAAGGAAGTTACGCCGAACATGCCGGCTACAGCCATCCAGTCTTTCTGGGTTACGGTACCTTTGAGAAAGTCATTCATTATTCATCTCCCCTGCGCTCAATTAGGTATTCCAATTTAAATTCGCGAACGCCGATATCCTCGAACAACGTGTCCTTGAAAGTAGATCGATCCAACCGAAAGAGATTCGCAAATTCTTCATCGGATTCCGTATCCAGCGTAAAGGGGCTGATAGATGCCTGCCCCAGTTTACCTGGGACCACATACCCTGCAACCGTCAATACAGGCTTGTTAATACGCTCTGTTTTGGTATCCATGGTCTTGGTCTTAGGGTTATAGACCTTTCGGGTTTCTGTGAAAGGTTTGGGTTCAACGGAGATACTGTCGAACCAAAGATTATCCGGTGCCAGTCGCCCAAGGTTGAAAAGCTGCCGTGACCAGATTATCCGGTCACTGGAGATTTCGTTGATCGTCTTGACCTGCTGAGCCAACTGGCGCTTTTTCAATGTAAGGCCATTGTATTCAGCAACAACATTTTTCAAGCCGTCCAACTCAGTTTGATAGGTAACTAACTCGCTGCTTTTACCGTGTATAGAGGCGATGTTGCTTACAAACACGATGGCGCAGAAAGCGACTGACATGGAAAATAAGCCAGCACCTGCTATGTAGGGCAGCGGGGTCCGTTTTATTGGCCGTAATTCTTCTGGAAGTAAGTTGATGGAAATCATAGTTCCTCTGCTCCCCGTGCAGCCAGGCCAACCGCTACCATGAATTGGGAAGGGTTTGCCATTGCTGCCGATTTTTTGAAGTTGAGGGCGCTATCACTAGGATCCGCTACCACCACATTTTCAATATCCAGGTTTTCTGACAAAGCTTCTCGAATAATAGGCAAGTGAGCTACGCCCCCGCTTAAAATAATTCGGTCCACCGGGTGTTCATATAATTGATGCTCGTAATAATCAAAAGAGCGACGTACTTCCGCTACCAGCCTTTCGATGGGCTGTGAAAGAATGTCCGAAACCGGTGTTTCATGAATGGGAGCAGGAGCTAGATCATCACCGGGATTGCCCAGGCTATTATCTTCCAGTCCCAATTCATCGCTCAGAGGCTCCAATAACGAGGCATTGCTATCCCCATCGTTTTCACTATATGAATCATCATTCACCGCTTCTACAGCAACCACATCCGATTCATGATGTGAAATCGTATGAGCGGTTTCAAATAAAATTTGTTCAGCAGTCTCAAAATCCAATTGACGGGCTTTTGCAATGCACTGTATGAGTTCTTTGGCACCCCAACTGATATCTCGAATGAAATTTGATACGCCATTTTTAGTGAAATGGATGCTGACAGTGGAGGACCCGATGTTGATAAGAGCGGCCGTTTCATTTTCAACAAGCATGTTACAGCTGTCTGCCGCGTCGGCTAATGCCAAAGAATCCACACTTAACATATTGTATTGAATATCTGCCGCATCAGCATATTGAACGCGTGAGTCGATGACTTCGTGTTTTGCTGCCACTAACAATACTTTGGTTTGTTCATTATCCCCATCTGACTCACGATCAAGGATAGACCAATCTAGTAATACTTCTGACAAATCGTAGGGAATATTGTGATTGGCTTCCTTTTCGATAGCTTCAGACATATCCTCCTCAGAAACATTACGAAGTCGAGGATATCGGATAACTACCGTCTGTCCAGGAAGTGCCCCAACAACCATGCTTTGTGTTACAGCAATGTTGCTCAGAGCCTCGCGCAATGCCAAAGCATGCGCTTCTACAGGGTCAGAATTCAGAAGATTTCGGTCGATTACGGCATAACCGACCTCCTCTACATTCAGTTTACCCCCGGACTTAGCCATTTGAACGACTTTTACTGAGTGTGAACCGATGTCCAACCCTACTACTTTCTTCGGTTTTGTAAATCTCACTGGAATATGCTCCATTTTCTATTTGAAGAAAGATGGTAATCAGGTAAGAAAAACATTTGTTTATCCCCCAATAAACCGAGAACTTTCCCCAATCCCCCGTGAATTACATGTCTAAGTGGATTTTCCCATAGAATATGCGATCTGTCAATTTTCTATGGTCTCAATTCGAATATTTCCACAGAAAATGGGAAAACGAAGCGGAAAGGTGTGAATAATGCGGGCGGGAAGTGTGAAGACATGATCTCCCCCGAGATAATCCAATGTCTCACAAAAGTTAAAAAATTAAGGGCAGCCCCGCGTTGTGCCGTTAGATAAGCAATTCTTGAACCTTAACCCAAATAGGGGGGTGCTCTCACGGTAGCTTACCGACGTCCATTCAAAGACGGCTTGCCGTCAGCTACTCAAATATCGAACTCCCGGTTCCATAATTAAGGTAAAAAATTGCTCTCCCGATCGTACACAGCAGGAGTAAACTGCCTCTCGAAACCAGTTTACCACTGGAGTCTATACGCGTCAAGGAATTCCAATTTTCAGTCTATTTTTTGGAGAATTAAATGTAATGAAGCAAGAATATCCATAAAAATGTTTCCCAATAACGGTAAAATGAGAAAAATACTGTGTAATGAAATGAATCACAATTTTGCTTTGTTATGACTAACAGTAAGCAGTTTTTATGGGGTATACATCCGAATGGGTGGGAAATGCCCTCATCATTGAATTGTAATCGGGTGTAATCATGAGACCTAAATCCTATTGGGAAATGAGCCCTGCTAAGGCGGATCCATTCGATCTGCCAAAGCGTATATCAAAAGGGTTATCAGCCAGTTCTGCAAGATATGAAGATGAAACCTTCATGGAATCTGTAGTCAAATACATCTGGATGTATGTTACAGATGATGGGCTTGCGAAAGATTCGTACTGTACACCGGAAAATTCCTGCCAGAATCTGAACGACTGGTTAAATATTGTAGATGAAGCATCTTCACTTGGTGCCGAGTGGATGATGGTRTACGCCGGAGCATCCGTATCCCAGAACCCGGATGTATGGAAAATATGCTATTGGGCCCAAGATGTACACGATCTTAAAGTAGGCATTCATGTAGCCAGTAATAGTATGAATGAAGAGGATGTGGATCACCTTAATAAGTTGATACCGCATAAAACATATATTGTCGCTGATAAAGATGATTTGGGTGTGTTCCAATTTCTTCAATCTCGCGGATTCTCCCTTCTGGAAACCAATATTCGGCCTGAAGATCGCCCGGAGACATGTGAAAACCCTGAAGCCATCGCCTGTGTCGGTGCCAACGGTATGCTCTATAGTTGCGGATTGGTACTTGGAGAGGATCAATATGCCTTGGGTAATGCCRAGGTTCGATCCCTCTCAGACATCATGCATGATAAATCTCTACCTCATAGTATTCAGGATATGTCTCAGCGGCCTGCAGAAGGATGCAATGCCTGCCCGCCTCTGATGGTGAAGAGGCTGGAAGAACTGAAACACACTTCTTCTCAATCCTGAAGCCATAACGTAKCAAGATCCGAAGTATTCAGCCATCCCAGACCTGTGATATATTGACTTCTCAGAAACTCTTTTGATAGGATACCCCCCTGTGAGCGGGAGTAGCTCAGTGGTAGAGTGCAACCTTGCCAAGGTTGATGTCGCGGGTTCAAATCCCGTCTCCCGCTCCATTTCTATTTTATCGTATCCGCACCTTTTCAGGGCCGTTAGCTCAGCTGGTAGAGCAGGGGACTCTTAATCCCAAGGTCGGGGGTTCGATCCCCCCATGGCCCACCATTTTTACCCAATAAATAAAGGCAATTTGCGTTAAATTGATAATTATCCTATTTATTTGAGAAATCCTGATTATTTCTTCATATTTACTTTTTTCATCCTAAAAATAATATGAAATACGTACCTAATGTTTCCTATTGACTCCGTTGTGGAACTCGTGCTATGTTGTCGTTGGATTTTATCCATAAAATTATTTTTGTATACCACTCTTGGGAAGGAAAAAGAAATGAGAAAATATCGATTAAAGTTAATGGTAATGGCTCTAGCCGTGGTCTTTGGATTTGTTCCATCGATTGCACATGCTGCAGGCGCAATAACAGTAGACTTCACTACGGCAGGAAGTACTATTGGAATTACACCGACTACTGACAGCAACGGGGTCGCTGGTGCTCCGAACGGAATATTCGATTTTGATGAGTACGCAGTCATTGCGGCAATTCTGGCTG
The DNA here is from genome assembly GCA_002746185.1 of Candidatus Hydrogenedentota bacterium. Taxonomy (GTDB): domain Bacteria; phylum Hydrogenedentota; class Hydrogenedentia; order Hydrogenedentales. The sequence goes on along the minus strand of NVWG01000041.1, from coordinate 18,179 downwards.
ATGTTACGGATCCTAATCATGTTCTTGTCCATGCCGCGTATACTCAAGCATTAGCATCGGCAACTACAGATCTCGCAGCGCTCTTAGGTGCTTTTCCCCTTGCACCTATCGCAATTGGTGGTGGAACACTAATCAGTAATGATACCTTCACTGCATTGGATGCTTTTACAACAGGATTTGGTGCTCCTCTAGCCGGAGATTATACTTTGGCATTGGCATTAGATCCGTTGCTTGCACCCAGCGGTGATGTTGATGGTGATAGCTTTTCGAATTTAGATGAGCACACGGCTTTCATCGGTGGCGGACAAGCAGCTTATGTTGCTGCTGTGCTGGATCCTACGGTCGCATTAGCTGCAACAACTTCCGGTGGCGGTACTGTCCTTGTTGGAGATCCACTGGCACTTAGCGGCACCGTGCTCAATGCCTCCGGCGGCGAGACCTTCCAATGGAGAGTAGATACTGGATCGGGATTCGTTGATGTGACAGATGGCGGATCGGTAAGCGGTGCTACGACAGCAGCTCTGTCCATCTCTCCTACTCTGTTATCAGATTCAGGAACATATGTGTTAGTGGTTACCGGTGGCTTCGGCTCAGTGAGCAGCAGCACGCAATCCGTTACTATTGTCGCAGGTCTTCCGACTTCCAGCAATACTAGCCTAATGATTCTTGTTGGTCTGATTGCTCTTTGTGGAATGGCAATACAAAGAAAAGTTCGTATTTCCTAGTACGTTTATAAGGGAAATATCCTACTAAATAGATTAGGGCCGCACACCAAGGTGTGCGGCCCTTCTTTTTTTGTGTTCAAGTGGTTCCTTTAGAACGCATTGTTTTAATCACAGGCAAATACTATTTAGACGTTGAAGCAGTAAACTTTTAATGCTCCCTGAACGTATCACTTGGAGGGCGTTGTAATGCGGGAAGAGAGGCCAGCAGGCCTACAACAATCGTGAGGGACACTGTGGCTGCCAGACCAATGACGGTGTAGGTGGGAGACAGGATGAATTCCATTTCCATAGTACGCGTTATGATAGCGTACGCAATGGCGGTGCCAGTGGCAATGCCCACAACGGCGGCTACTGTTCCTACCAAGGCGTATTCCGTGGCAAAAGCAGCGCCGATACCCCGACGGGTCATGCCCAGTGTTTTCAGGAGAGCCACTTCGCTTCCACGCTGCTGCGACTCAATACCGATAGTTCCAGCCAACACAGCCAGACCTGCGCCCACGATGAACATGCTAAGAAAACGAATGCCCCACCCGATGCGGGTGAGCTGAGAAATGATACGGTCCAGCACTTCGGACACTTGAATGTAGAGAACACCGGGAAACTCTTTTGCCACGATATCCTGCAGACGATCACCTTCAGAGCGAGGCAGACGCACGGTAATGAGGTAATTAGCCGTCGCCTCCAACTCCGTTCCAGGTTCGATAACGACCTGAAAATTGATGGACATGTCTTCTTCCCATTCCACCTGACGAATACTGGTGATAAGAAGCTCCGTTTCCTCGCCGCTGAAACTCAGGGTCAGCGTATCGCCGAGAGACAGGCCATAGTCATCTGCATATTCCTCTTCCAGTGTCACTTCTATTCTGTCCGGATCAGACCATAATTCTCCCTCCAGCACAGCGTTATTGGACGGCAGCGTATCCATAAAAGTAACAAACTGATCTTCCATGAGATTGCGGCGACGCCATCGGCTCTCGATATTCTCCACCGCTTCCGCCACAGGCACACCGTTGAGATGACTTATCTTGGCCCGTGACATGGGTACCAGATTTAAATCTTCACCGCCCGCTTCGGTAAGCAGAGTTTCCRGACCTTCCGTTTGGTGTGCCGATACGCCAGCCAGAAACAGGGAAGGGGCTTTATCAGGGATTTCCGATTCGAACTGGTGATTCAGGTGAGACTGAATCAAGAGGGTTGTAAATAAGACGAGAACGCCCATACCGATGGATACGATAGAAGCGAGAGTGGACGAATTTGGGCGTGACAGGGACGCCAGTCCGTGCCGAATCTGTACATTCCAGGTATCGCGAGGCAGTACCGTCATAATGCGAATGAGGATATATGCCGCCCCCGCCAGCAACGCAATGCCTCCCAGAACGCCAACGGTAAAAATGGCACCCAGGATAGGGGAGCTGGCCTGGTAATAGGCCATGAGTCCGATGGCCGCAATAATGAACATACCAATAGCGAAAGGCACCCATCGCGCCTCTGGAAGTGCTTCTGCGTTACGACGAAATACACGAGACGGTGGTACGCGCAAGATAGATATTAGCGCGGGAATACTGAATACCAATGTTACCGTCGTTCCCAAAAGAAGACCGCTGAGCATAGCCATCGGTTGGACGGGTTGAATGAAGTCCACGGGGATATAGTCYGCCAGAAGAGGGGGGAGGGTTTTAAGAAGGATAACTGCTGCTGCGATACCTAACCCACTCCCCAAAATGCCCAGGAGTGCAGCATTGGCAAAATACAAAAGAAGGATTTGCCGGGGACGCATGCCCAGGCATTTCAAAACGGCGATGGAATCCATGCGACCCTGTATCCACTTACGTACCGCCTGAGAAACACCGACCCCGCCCAGCATAAGGGACAGGAGGGCTACCAGACCCAGAAAAGCCTCCACACGTTTGAGGCCTCGTTGTAGTGACGGGCGGCCTTGCAAGTAATTTTCCACCCGTATAGGGCTATCCGCGCCCAGTTCATCCTTAATGGCCTCTGTAAAGGCTGTCAGAGCCGCCGCATCGGAACCATCCAGGGCAATCAACGCTTTATACCGTATCTGCGGTGACAGCTTGGCCAGTCCGGTAAGCCCAAACGCCTCCTGGCGCATGATGATTCGAGGAGCGATATACATAAAGCCCGTGATACGGTCTGGGTCGGAACGGGCTACGCCAGTGATCGTAAAGGGTATACCGCCAAGGCGCAGGATGTCGCCAACAGACACGCCGAGCTTCTCCAGGATGTCCGGTTCTACGATGATTTCTGTATCCCCAAGATCGGCCACGGTGATGTGCGGCGGATCCATATCCAGAGAACCGTAAACGGGGTATGCGCCGCGCACGCTCTTAATTTCAACCAGCATGCTGTTATTGGGACCGGTAATGAGCGAAGGCTGTTCACGCATGTATGTGATAGCGACATGCTGAGACTGATCCGGTGACATCAATTCTTCAAGGACATCAGGTAAATCCTCTGGAAAAGCATCCCAGGATTGCAGGAGAATATCTGCACCCAGAAGTTCCTTCGCTCCGTCCTGAAATCCATTCTGAAAACTGGATGCCAGACTTCCTACACTGACCACTGCGGCAACACCGATGCTCAGGCATACGATGAAATAGGCAAGACGTGTCATCGCGCCTTTGCTTTCCCGAAACATGAGCTGGATATACACTCGGAGCGTCATGCTAATTCTCCGTGCTTAAAGGTATTGCGGAAGGTGTGAGGTGTTCATCCCTATCTATGCGACCGTCCTTGAGATAGATAGCGCGGTCAGCATATTCCGTGATAGCCGGATCGTGGGTCACCAACACCAGCGTGGAACCTTGTGTACGCAGCAGGTTCGTTAGAATCCCCAGAATAGCACGACCCGTTTTCGAGTCCAGATTCCCCGTAGGTTCATCGGCGAGCAGCATCGTGGGTTCCGCTGCAAAAGCTCTCGCCAAGGCTACGCGCTGTTGTTCGCCCCCGGATAACTGAGTAGGGTAATGATGTCCCCGCTTAGAAAGACCAACAGCATCCAGAAGGGMATCCGCGCGATCTCGGCTGTTTGGTACCCGCCGTAAATCCAAAGGGATTTGGATGTTTTCACGGGCGGTCATGTGTCCCAATAATTGGAAGGATTGGAATACAAAACCAATATGATCCCGGCGTAACAACGCCAGCTGATCCTCTGAAAGCCCTTGGATGGGTCTGCCCTGAAACAGAATTTCCCCTTCCGTAGGACGATCCAAACCGGCCATCAGCCCCAGCATGGTTGATTTTCCGCTACCGGACGGTCCCAGGATAGCCACAAATTCTCCAGGTTCAACGGTTAGATTTATGTCATCCAGTATCGTAAGCGGTTTTCCGCCGGAGGACAGTATTTTTGTGATTCCTCGTAATTCCAGAATGTTTTGTACCATAAAATTCATTTCCCTAATGGTTTCTAAGTATAGGCATCATAACCTGTTCCATACTAAAAAAACCCGCCGTCCTATATATTTATTCATTCCTTACTAATTTGTCATGATTCGGTTGAGGAGCAATAGCCATAGAGTAACTTTTTTGTATAGTAAAGACACAGAAAAGTTACTTTTCAGAAGTAGTTCCACTGCACGTTGAAACGGTTACACCGACCCGATATTCCTTTCAGAAGTAATTGCATTTCGAGCATAGTTGTGATTTAATAATAACGCTATGACGAGTCTCATCACCCCTCGGGATTCGTCTGGAATGATTGAGAGGGGAAGATAGAAGTGGTGTTGCTCAGATTGATCAACGCTACGCAAGGAGAGACAAGTGGCAACAGGTACAGTAAAGTGGTTCAACGATCAAAAAGGGTATGGGYTCATTACTCCTGATGAAGGCGATGGCGAWTTATTTGTTCACCATTCCAACATCGACATGGACGGATTCAAAACTCTCGAGGACGGCCAGCGCGTTGAGTATGAAGAGGCTTCAGGCCGGAAAGGCCCTGAAGCGAACAAAGTCCGCCCGGCGTAAACCTCTCGGACTTACATCTTATAGCCGGATTGCTGTTTACGCAGCAATCCGGTTTTTTTATTACTGCACTCCAGAATGGGGTGCATTTTTTCGTTTCAAGGGAAGCGTTAGGCCGAAGCGACGATGGCAACCATATTAAATATCATGTGCAACGAAGCACAAAGGGGCAGCGACTTTCCTTTTTCGTAAATGAACGACATGATCAAAGATCCTGCGAAGGGCATGATGAGCCACTCCAGCGGCATTTCGCCAAGAAGATGTGCAGCAGCAAACAATAACGATGAGGATATGGCAGAAACGATTACATTGAACTTGGAACGCATCGCCGCATATAGAATCCCCCGGAAGAAAAGTTCTTCCGCCAATGGCCCGATTATCGTTTGAATGGTTAAGAACAATGACAAACGCTGTACTGCCGCTAGTGTTCCTTGCTGTGTCTGGATATAGATACCCAAAAATACCACGGCATATAGCAATGCACTTCCACCAATCATGATAGTGAGAGAGAAAGTTGGTTTGAAAGGCGGTATAAAAATGGCTTCAGACTTTACAGCCACAACATAGATACACGCTATCTGCAACAGACGTGTGAATCCCATAGCCAGCATAGAACTTACATAATGTCGCTCATCAGCAGGAAGCTCGCTAAACAGTGCAGCAATAGGCGATACGAGTAGAAATTGCGTGAATTCCAGCGCCAGTATAGCCAGCACCAAACCAATCAAACTCCATCCAGCGGATGAGGTTAATCGTTCAAGAATTTTTTTCACGTAATGTTCCCGGGAAATGTCGTTAATGAGGCATCTATCATGGAACTAATCAAAGGGCGACTTGGGGAGATCGTAATCCGAATTATCCATCGGGTCATCCCTATGCTCTCGTCCGTACACATCCTCATCCACATTACCCGCCAAATCATCCTCATGACTCCTGTCATACACCTCTTCATCTTCGTGATGATAAAGCTCATCAATGGTGTACTCCGATCCAAAAGAATGCGCCTGCTTAAACCAAATGGCGAATGCCATGGCKAATGTRAAAAACAGTGTGAAACCAGCAGCTACMGCAATGGGAAGAAATAATCCTCTGGAATTTACATTTCTAGAAAGATCCCGAATAGAAGCCGTGAGACGTTCCAGATCATCCGGTTGATCCTCGATTTCAGCCATACGCTCACGTTCAATAGCCCGTTCTGTGCCATCACGCGATATTTCACGAATAAAACGATGGAGACCTTCGCGTTCCTGAATTTGTTTTTCGGTAGGGGGGGCGCCATATACAGAAGGGTTGAAAGGATCGATATCATCTTGCTTGATATACATCGAGTAATTGCGTACCCCATTATTCACCGTAACCTGATACCACCCTTTTTCATCTGTAGTTTGAAATCGATCCACCAGGAAAATTCCGCCAGTAGGCAGCGTTTCCTGTAAATGCAGATCTTCTTCCGCGTTGGTGTATAAGATAATATCGTGGGGAGACACATAAGCCACATTTTCAAAAAGCGTAGCGAAAATACTGGCAAAAGCACTATGTTTCTTCAGGTTTTCGTCTATACGCTCATCAACAGTGATTTCCTCGGATTCCTGAGTGAGTTCCGGCGGAGCAGGTGGGGGGCCTTGACCCAGACCCATAGCCCAAARTACAACAATTAAAGCGCAAAAGAGACAGCAAAGAGCCGCGCCATATATCGCGTAYACCTTGCCCATNAGCCTCCCCSGKTYKKKKTSRMMYYMATWKMTKGYAYYTAWWKNTAAAGAATAGCCGGGATGRYAATTTTATTCAAGGYRRMKCCTYAWGCRCYRCCTTNAAACTARAAGCGCAGGTCAATCTGGATTGTCGTTTCATCGGTGATGGTAAATTGCTTTGAGGCGATTTTTATGTTGCTCAGTGGATCGGAAGGATCGGGAGTACCTTCGATAGCAACAGCAACAATAGTATACGTGCCTGGCTCAATGCCTTTTATTTCAGCCTGGCCATTGACAGCCTGTCCAAACCCAGCCATAGTTTGGAACAGCACTGTAAATTCGCTGTAAGGAGTGCTATTGTCTACTACTATTGTCCCAGGAACAATTACAATCGTTGCGGGCTGTGCGGAAGTTGGCATATTTTGCAACGTACACACGACCGTAGTGCCGCCGTACAAATGAATATCCTTTTGCAGCCCTTCGCCCTCACGGATTTCGAATTGAAGGATCTTTCGTGCGTTTCCTCCGTATACATTCAGGCTAACGGTCCCTGATGGAAGATTACCCACATAATAGTACCCATCGTTGTCGGTCTGAATCATGCTGCCTTCATTGCCTGAAGGCGTTTCAATCTGGACGTTTACATGTAATCCCGTAGCAGGGACACCTTCTTCCTGATAGACATACCCTTCCACAGAAGCAGTTCCCGTTGTAAAATCAAAATCCAGACGAGTAGTCAGCCCACCTGCGACTTCGGCTTTTGAATTCTTGCTGCGGCTCGCCCCAGTGGATACAAAAACAGACGAGCTTACCGTTGCCATGCCATCTGGCAAGCCTGAGAGTTGATAAAATCCTTTATCATCGGTCCGAGTATTCGCTTGGTACCCTATCCCTCGATCCGATTGATAATATATAGAAATATGTTGATTCGGCTTGGCATCACCGTTATGCGTCACATACCCCTCCAGCGATCCTCCTTGCGTAAGTACAAAATCGTACTGATTTCTTCCATTTGCACGCAGGGTTACTATTTCCGTTTGCATTGCATACTGCGGGTGATCAATCGATACCTCGAATGATCCTACTGGCAGCGAATCCAGGGTATACGTGCCGTCGGATTTAGAACGCGCGCGTGCGGCTTGTTCCTGATTGTAGTTCGGTATCTTGCCGTGAAACAGCATGGCCCCGGAAATGGGTTCCCGGTTCGTATTCATAACGGTGCCTGTCAAAGAGACGCCGGGGGCGAGGAGCAGTTCTATATTATCCACACTTCCACCGGGGGTAACACCAGCTACAAGCTGCGTCGTTTCCGCAAAGCCGTCCGCCCGAGCAATAATATTATTATCCCCTGCCTCCGCATTACTCAGCTCGAATCGGCCTTCCACATCGTGGTACATTTTAAATTGAGAATTCATATACGGGCTGAACGATTCACCACTGCGTCGACGATGCAAGCTGAACCCCTGAATAGGTTCTCGCGTAACCGCATGAAGCACTCGACCCGATATACTCCCGCGTCCTTTCATGATAATATTCAGGCCTTCGGTGCCCGCCGGAATCCCTTGCTCCGTTATTTTGGAATAGCTTCCGTGGGTTATGGTTAACCCATAGTCGCCATCCCCCTTCACAGTGAGGGTGAATTTGCCTGCTGCATCACTTTGTCCATTCGCCCACCCGGAGCCGTTAGCTTGTATGCTCGCAAACCCAATRSRYWRCCSYYWYYMRYKMAYTMMCKRYCMRKAARKCRMAMWKCYRYMSSSYWTKTCATWGMSTMAKCKGMYTCSATYSYWKKTWYMRSYMSKMGYGWSWSKAWYRKKYSSMGMRSGRKWYYSRTTGTTTCTGTAGCCATTGTCGTAAAACTGCAAGTTGTAGGCTCCGGGAGCCAGTTGATCGATAGAAAACTTCCCATCTCCACCAGTTCGGTGTATGGAATTTCCACTCCCATTGCTTTTCGTCGGAACAGCCAGCATTTGCTGGCCTCCTCTGGGTGTACCGTCGGCGTTCACAACCATACCCGAGATAGAAGATTCAGGACCCAATATCAACCTGAGCCCCGATATAGAACTACTGGTCAGTCGTTCTTTTTTTTGTTTTTCCGTTCCGAATCCGGATTTGGAAGCGCTAAGATTGACTACGTCTCCTTCGGCAAACCCKGCGACCGTAAAGCGTCCCTGCGCATCGGTGCGATCATAATCATTTTTATTATGGTTGTTGCTGTTGGCATTGACGGTAGCGGTTTCCAGTGGCTTCCCATCCCGATCCACCACGATGCCGCTTATCGTTAGTCCTTGGGATAACGCGAAATCCAGATCAGGTATCTCTTGTCCAGCATTCACCGATACCAACTGACGGCCGTTCCGTCTCCTCGTATCCGGATACCCTTCCACTTTCTCCAATCGAACTTCGTAAGCGCCTGTCTCCAGACCGCTGATGACATAGGCACCAGATGAATCGCTAATTACCGTTTCATTGCCTCCTGCAGATTGCCCATTCTGCCGACGAGCGATAATCGAAGCCCCGGATATGCCTGCTGAAGTTTCTGCATTATGAATACGCCCCGATATCCGACCACCCATTAACACGCGTATTTCCACATCGACAATGTCCTGTCCTGCAGGGACAGTAAACGCTGCTGAAATAGGCTCGACGACCATCTGATCATGTTCAATATGAGCCTCTTGATCGCCAGGATTCAATCCTGCAAGCTCAAAATATCCTTCCTCATCCGTTACCGTCTGTACCACATCCAACGCCATCTTACTGGTAATAAAAAGGGGAAGATGGGGCATAGGGTCGCTGTCCTCCACTGTGAGTACGCGTCCCGAAGCCATTCGTCCTTCGGTCAGGCGAATCACCACCCCCGTCGTACCCACCTTAATCATGCCCGTTACATCATTCGCATAGCTCTCCGCCTTGGTGAGCAGCGTATACTCCAATGCAATGCCTGCGCGAAACTGTAAGCCCGGCATAACAAACAGACCATCATCATCGGTTACGGTCTTGGAGGCCATGGAACGAGATGCGCCGGCGTTTATATTCGACCCACCGCTCAGATATGCCGCTACAAACAACTGGGCTTCCGGCACAGGCTCTCCATTATCATTCACCACCTGCCCGCTGATGATGCCTCCCGGATACATGCTCAGTGTTCGTTCCCGGGACTTGCGCTCGGGAGTTAGTCTTGCACCTGTGTTCCCCGTGTGACTGGGAGATATAGCCAGCAGCATGTATTCCGCCAGAGGTAGATTGGCGAACTCATAGGATTCACCTTGTTCTACCATCAGCGTATCTACCAAAGCGTCATCCTTTGAATTCAAAGCGGTATTCTTGGGAATACGAATCAGACGCACTTCAACCGGATACACCATGGGGCCACCCTCAGATACACTGATGCTCCCGTGAATTTTCCCCGCCCCCTTCGTGCGCATATTTGAAGTCCGTGTCGCCACCGCCGCAACGGAAGCACTCGATTCTTCCGGAACGGAAGCGGGGGGAGATACAGATCGAGTCTCCGGTTTTTGCACAGAACCAATCGGCTCTATTTCGATTTCCGGTTCATAAGACGACGATGTCAATTCCGGCAGCGACTCGACGGACTCTTGATTCTGCCTGCTGTCCGCCAGCAACACCGAAAACAACACCGCACCCGCCACCACCAGAAACAAGACGATAATTCCGAACCGAACATTTTCTTTCATGAGATAACCCTTATTGTTCTCACTGCAAAAAAATACATTATCTGCCCATATATATGAAAGCTAAATCTATGAGGAGTAGCAATCKTTACCWTATACCTCTAACCGGRATCTGTCAAACAACCAAGACTAAGGACTGGGGAACACAATGTCTTTTCTGACTACTTTATTTGACTGTAGAGAAATATCGACGTTGAAAGATGTTATCTCGCTTAAAACATTCATCGTAAAGTTCCCTGCAGGGAGATTATCCATTTTGTAATATCCATCAGCATTAACTTTAGTACGAATAAATTCTTCACTTCCCTCTAGTGCAATGTTAACGTAAGCACCCGTTATTCGAGCATCTTTAGAATAATCAATGTACCCCTCAATAGCGGCCGTACCAGAATTGAAACTCAAGTCTGCTTTTGTAGTCATGCCGTCCAAGATCTCCACTTTTTTAGTGAGTATATGAGAATAAGAATTTCCGTTATTTATGTTGGAGCCTACAGTATATACGCCATCAGAAAGACCACTAAAATAGTAATAACCGTTTGCATCAGTTTGAGTATTATTTCGAGATGAACCCTCTGTCGATAATGAAATGTATTGATTAGATAGAGGAGAATTTCCAAGGGTGGCATATCCTTCCAGCTTTCCTCCTTGAGTCATTACGAAATCATAATAGTTATCTAGATTCTGCAAATTTATCGAGATGGTCTTGGTAGAAAAATCTTTAGCTGTTACCGTAAAATCGGTTGTKCCTTTCGAAAGTGAATTTAGTTTGTATGAACCATCAGATTGAGTAAAGCCGATAGCTTTATCAGGTCTTGGATTGCGTGGGACTTCACCAAGAAATAGCATGGCATTTGGTACGGGGATTCCGTTTCGATCCTTAACCGTCCCGCTCAACGAAGCTCCAAGTTCCATGGAGATAACTATATTCTCCACTTTCCCGCCAGCTGTTACATGGGGCACCGTTACTTCTATCGGGGCGAATCCCTGGGCGTTTACATGAATTATGTTGTCGCCTTCTTCAACGCTTTCCAATAAAAAGTTACCTTCCGGGTCAACGATATTCAGAGTTCCATAGTAATTTCCTGAATAATATTTATCTCCCATTTTTCGACTATTTACTGTGAATGCGGATACTGGTTGACCCGTTCGGGCTTGAATAACACGTCCTGATATAGTCGCATATTTTTTTAAAACAACAAGAAGGTTTTGTGTGCCTGCCGGAATGTCTCTCAATTCAATTTTACTGTGTTTAGCCCCCTGGGTGGAAATAGTATAAAGGCCTTCATTTAAGCCGAATATGGTAAAAACGCCGTCATTATCGCTTACTGCATAGTTGTTGCCGGATGTCGGGCCGTGAGCATAAATGGCACCTGCAAGAGGATTATTCTGTTCATCTGACATACGTCCGGATATAGTCAAGCCCGGCTCGAAATTATAATTCAGTACAATCCCTTCCAGATGCTCCGAGGATTTAACCGTAACGGTTTTGGCTGCCGGGCCAATACCCGGATGAAGACTACGTCGGCTTTCGGTGAAACGTAGATCGTAGGTACCTTCGTTCAAACCATCGATGGTGAACGTGCCGTCGATATTCGCACGGTGGATTTTTGCTGATCGTTGTCCTTGGGGTACTGCCATGATCTTGGCGTGTGATTTGAGCGTCCCCGAGTTGTCTACCACGATTCCCGATATAGAAGATCCGGATGTGAGTTGTATGGAAATTTCTGTGAGGGGGGAATCGCTCAACGGTTCCGTTGTAATGGAGCTGGAGCCATATCCGGTTTTTTGAGCCCGAAGCGAAACGGTATCCCCTTGTTGGAACCCAGCCACAATAAACTTCCCATCTTGATCCGTTTGTGTGCGATCATTTGTGTTCTTCTGTCCATTCCCCCTGATCTCCACACCCGGGATGGGTTTATTTTCGATATCGGTGACCTGGCCAGATAGTGTGATTCCACTATTTAAAATAAAATCAAATCCGGATTTCACTTCTCCAAAGCCCAATGACACGCTTTTTCTGGCAGATCGGGGATAGCCTTTAATACGTTCAATATGCAATTCGTAAAACCCTGGGCGAATACCATCAAGATGATACATGCCATTTGAATCTGTAGAAATACTGGTGGATTTGGATGAGTCAACCTTAGTGGTAAGAAGTAGGATTACTTTCCCAAGCCCTTTCTCTGTGAGGTGATCATAAACCCGTCCAGTAATCTGGCCTCCGGATACCGCTTCCAGAAGTATGGAGGGATCCTCTTCGTCCTCTCGTACAAATACTGATGATGATCGAGGATCAAGTATCAGCGATGAATGATCCAGGCGAATTTCATGCTGCCCCTCTGGAACGGACTGGAAGGTGAATTGACCATCAGCGTCCGTTTGAGAGACGACGGTGTGCAATATTTCTTTGCCTGCTATAACCAGTTTCGTATCCGCCAGAGGTTCTAAGGTATCCTTGCGTATAAGCCTGCCTGACAGGGTACCGCCCCGGCTCAATTGAACACGAATATCTTCTGTACCGGCTTTGATCAGACCCGTTAGCTGATTGGCAAACCCTTCCGCTTTCACCAAAAATTGATAGTCAATAGCCACGCCATAACGAATCTGGAGATCGCTTTTGGCGAACCGACCTTCCTTGTCTGTGGTAATCTTCCCGGCAAGACTTCGAGGCTTGGTCATGGTGTAGTCAAATCCCGAAGTGAAATAATTGACGATAAACAGCTGGGCATTTTCTACAGGATTATTATCAGGATCAATTACGTATCCGGAGATGGTTGCGGCTGTACCCATATCGATTTGAATATACGCATGAGGTTTGGACTTGAGTAAGGCCAAGGTAGCGCTTCCCGTGTGTTCGTTAGTACTGGCGCGAATAACAAATTCTCCCATAGGCAACTTGTTGAACCAGAATTTTCCGTCCTTATCACACCGGGTCGTCTTTATAGGTAGCGCTTCGCTTTCAGATGCTTCTGGTGCCACCGATGTTATTGTAACCACGGTATCAAAAGGGCGCGGTGTATCGTCGAACATCTGTACAAAACCGGATATCGTTCCAGGCCCTTTCTTCATGGTCGGTTTCTTTGATGTTTCAATAGCCTCGTTGGCAGTCTCATCGATTTCCTCCGATGCAACTTCCTCTACGTGGTTCTTGGAATCAGAATCGTCTAACGCCTCAAAAGATTCTGGATCAAGATACGTGAAATCCGGCTCCAGTGCTTCCCCAGGTGTGAATGCTATGGGTTGAACTGTTTCAACCGATGGTGTTTGGATGGAATCAAAGACTGCCCAAATTAGCACGGCAACAGCAAAGAAAGAACATATAATAATAGTTATTCGTAGTTTTTCATTCATCAATATAAGCTCCATCTGGATGAATAGTWAATCTASKTCTTSTMTGCTAGGCTATAGGAGAAAATATTCATTGTCAACCCTTTCTGTAATGCTGTATCCCTTCGAATCAGGGATATAGCAATCATACTTGGTCTGCCATATCTTTCGTTTTGTGGTATTAGTGTATACAGGGGCATGGTCCTGTATTCGTTGATTTGTTTGCGGATCAAGACGCTATGTGATAGCTTTCAGGAGAGCGACGGGCCTTATCGAAAGTAATAATCCAATTGACTACATCTAAATTTCAATATATTGATAATCAAGCATTGTTGGAGCAGTTAGTAGAACTGGCTGATCCGGTACCTACTATTGCCATTGATACCGAAGCCAACAGCCTGCACAATTACTTCGAAAAAGTGTGCCTCATTCAAATCTCTTTTCGCGGCGGCCATTTTATTGTGGATCCGCTGGCCGATATTAACCTGTCACCKCTGCTGGAGGCGTTTCACRGMAAGACRCTCATAYTGCATGGTGCCGAYTTCGATYTGCGTATGCTCCGCTCATCCTTCGGCTTTGTACCGGGAAAACCSGTTTATGACACCATGCTCGCAGCACAACTGCTGGGGTATGAGCATGTTGGATTGGCAGCGTTGGTGGAACGTTTCTTTGATGTTTCCTTACCCAAGAAAGGGCAGAAATCCAACTGGGCGCGGCGACCTCTCTCGCTGGAACAATTGGATTATGCATCGGATGATACCCGTTACCTGGAAGACCTGTCCGCACTTCTCCATGAAGAGCTGGCACTTCTCGCGCGTGATGCGTGGCATTTGGAATGGTGCCAGAAAGTCATGGACGCAGTGCAGCAGGATCCCGGACGTGATGAAGAGAATGCRTGGCGGATYAAGGGATTGRGTAAGCTGGATCGACGGCAGTTGGCCTTTGYRCGTTCKGTGKGGCATTGGCGRGAYTTGGAAKCGCGAAAAATGGATCGYCCTCCTTTTATGGTCATGCGTAACCAGGACATCATAGATATAGCCTTAGCCTGTGAGAAAAAGGGAATAGATTCCTTGGCCAATAATGGTATTCGATTGCCCCGAAACTGTACCGGCAGTCGATTGGCGGCATTGCAGGGTGCCGTGAAAGAAGCTGCGCGATTGAAGCGAGATGAGTGGCCTGAAAAACGCCGCAGTCGTGATACTAGAATGCCCGGTCCTGAAATAAAAACGCAGGTTGAAGCCTTGCGCAAGGCCTGTGCTGATATCGCCCACGAATTGAATCTGCCGCCGTCGGTGGTGGCACCCCGAGCGGCGTTGGAGGCTATTGCCCGCACGGATTCCCGTACGTTTGAAGCTATACGAAGCAACACGGGTCTCATGACCTGGCAGGCGGAACTCATGCAGCCTGCCGCCCTTGATGTGTTAAGCCGCCTTACCTCATAGATGCCGATCACATTGCAGGTCGTTTATCGGCCCAGGGTCGTGCCTGTTCAAACTGCGCGCAAGCCTGCATGACCAACAGATCTTCAAATTTACGTCCCACGATCTGCAATCCCACTGGTAAACCTTCGTTGGTGAAACCACAGGGAACCGTTGCGGCGGGCTGCCCTGTCAGGTTGAAGGGGAAGGTGAATGGATGCCACCCGGTGCTGCTTACTTCTACGTCGTTGACAGTATGGGGATAGTCGGACAGATCCGGTTTGGGGTGTTCGAACGCAGGTATAGCCATGGTGGGCGTGAGGAGGAGATCGATGTCCTGCATAAAGGTGTGGACACGGGAGTACAGCGCCTGACGTTTCGTCAACGCATCCATATAATCCCGGGCGTAGATATCCTTTCGCTTGTTGATGAACTGAGTTAACGGCGGGGTCATGTCAGAACTGCCGTCTTCCCGGACATGCTGCAAGTCTGCCCCCACGGCTTCCACGAACATGACTCCTTTAAAGATCTCTCGTGCATCATCCAAATCCGGATGGCTCTGTACCACTTCACAGCCCATTTCTTCGAAGGCAGCAATGGATTTTTCAAAGTGTTCGCGCACTTGCGGGTCCACCTCGGCGTGTCCCATATCGGTGGACCAAGCGACGCGGAGTCCTTTCAGATCGCGTTGGAGATTTTTCAAGAAGTCTTGGTGGGGCAGGGGAGTGGAGAACATGTCGCGAGGGTCGTAGCCAGTGAGTACATCCATAGCCAGGGCCGCATCGGCGACGGTGCGCGTAAGAGGGCCGTTGTGGGATAGAGAAGGCCAGCCTTCGTGCCCCGCGTGTTTGGGGATCATGCCGAACGTGGCCTTCATGCCCACCAGTCCGCAAAAGGAGGCGGGATGTCGGATAGAACCGCCGCCKKCKKMWYYSRAGSAKRYRKSWSCMMWKMCYSMYSCTGYRRYKGATGCCGCGCCGCCGCTGGATCCGGATGATGTGCGTGTGGGATCCCAGGGATTACCCGTTGGGCCAAAGAGTTCGTTATCAGAGATGGCCAGCCAGCCGAACTCGGGCGTGTTAGTTTTACCCAGACTGATGGCACCAGCACCGAGCATGCGTTCGACTACAGGCGCGTTCTCGTCGGGGATGAAATTTTCGTGTACCTTGGAGCCGCTGGTAGTGCGTACACCTTTGGTATGGGAAAGGTCCTTGATGGAGATGGGCAGGCCATGCAGCGATCCCAAATCTTCGCCCTTTTGTATAGCATCTTCCGCATGTTGCGCCGCGGCCAGAGATTGCTCAGGGTGGATTGTCACGAAGGCGTTGAGCTTGGGATTGAGGGCATCAATGCGGTCCAGCAAAGCCTGGGTCAGCTCAACAGGTGACAGGTCTTTGGATTTCATACGGTCCACCAGCTCGGTGGCAGGGGTGTAGCACAGGTCTTCGTTGGTCATGGGTTACAACCTTTCGTGTGTAGTCAGATAAGTTGACCATGATAATAGATGACTTTAAGCAAATCAAAGCCGTTTTAGCGGCAGATAACTGGGTTACGAGAATATACAAGTGTGCGGAAACCTGTAATTACAGACTATTTTTAATATCAGTCTGAGTTGTATACTATATAAATATAAGAAAATCAGGAGATCATGATATGCAAATGAAATGGATGGGCGTAGCAGCACTTATTATTGGTTCCATTAGCTTAGTGATTTCGCTTTATGTTGTCGGCATGGCTTCTGGATTGCGATCTGATGTAGCGGAGGAGAAGGCACTTTCAGCGGACGCAAAAATAAAACTGGATTTGATGCTGGATGAAACCAATAAACTCAATTCATCCCTTGCATCACTTTCGGATCAGTTGCGGGAAGCGGTTGCAAAAATTGATGAACTGGAGTCCGAGCAGCAGATTCAACAAGAGATATCTCTTGAAAATATAGAATCCTTCCTTCCAGAGGAAATGATGGATTCTATAAAAGAAAGTATGGGAGAGATATTTGACAGCGAGGAGCTATCAAGCACATTTACGGACATGATGGGGAGTATGGCAGAGGTCTTTGATTCACCGGAGATGATCGAGATGTCCGCCAAAATGCAGGTCAACATGCAATATGGGGATTACCTGGCTATGTTCGCCGACGATCCGGCCCGGCAAGAGGAAATCCGCAGTATATTGATGGAACATGCCATGGAACAATCAGCCAATGTGTTCAGCATGATGAGCGGTGATGAAGAAGGAGAGTTCTCCTTCGAAGATATGGCTGATGTAACACCCGTAAGTGAATTATTAGCCGACGTATTGACCCCGGAAGAATTGGCCGAATATGAGGTATATGAAGAGGGCAATACTGCCCGAATGATGCGTCAGTCTTTCGACATGCAAATGTCGATGATGGCAGGCGGTATATCCCCGGAAGGCCAACAGCTCATTGGCGATATCTACATGGAGGAATGGCAGATCATGGTAGACGGTATGGCGGATTCATCCAATCCCCAACCCATGATGGATACCGTAAATTTATACGAACAAGTTCTGGCGCGATCCGCCGAATATCTTACCGAAACAGAATATACTCAATTTGAATCATACGTTGATTATCAACAAACTATATTGTCCCAATTCGATTTTATGAATGATGATGAGGAGCAGTGAATCCGTATTGTAATTGTTGAGTGAAATCAGCTCTGTTCATTTTCGTACCCCATTGATTCCTATAGCGTATTGTCGGGTTGTGCCTGGTATCCAGCTTGATGTGTGCAACGAGGTTGTCTGGTTTATAGAGGGTGTGTTGGAGACACGTTCCGGTTCGGGCTGGTGCCTGGGTCAGGAACCCCTGCCACAACAAGAATATAAGTGGATGGGTCGGGAGTTACAATCACAACAATACCAATCCTTGTTACAACGCGGGGTGCTTGGTGAGGTTTGTGACTGCGTCACATCTATTTAATTTACAGCCGGGGGCGGCTGTGCCACAATTAAGATGTGTAGTCGCTGGGGGTGATTAGATTGCCGCGCTGCTATGTTCTTCGCATTGGTATGTGTAGGATTCATCTGTGTCATCGGTGGAATCTGCGGATGGAGGGGCGGTTAATGGTGCGATACTACAAAGATATCATATTGTATTGATGAATTTAATTTCCTGAATTTAAAAAATCTACGGTTAAAAAATCTGTGTAAATCTGTGACATCTGTGGACAAGAGCGGTTCAGTGTGCGAGAGTTTCTTCAGATGAGCCCCACCCCTCGCTGTGGCAGGGTCTTCCATGAGAAGGTCATGTCAAATTTATTAACTGCCGTGGCAGTTTTTCCGTTGCTTCCCGGTTTTGCCTATTTTATTGTTGATTGT
>NVWG01000040.1 GCA_002746185.1 Candidatus Hydrogenedentota bacterium | reverse complement strand
CGGAAGATTGACTGTGATCTGACGATCAAATCTACCTGGGCGCAACAAAGCGGGATCGAGCACATCCGGACGATTTGTGGCCGCGATGATAATAACTCCTTCCTGGGAATCAAAACCGTCCATTTCAACCAACAGAGCATTTAAAGTTTGTTCTCTCTCGTCATTGCCTCCTCCTAGACCATGGCCTCTGCTTCGACCAGCAGCTGCTTTGGTGTAATCCATTTGTTTTCCAAGGCTATTTCTTCCAGACACGCCACCTTCAAGCCTTGACGTTCTTCTATGGCCTGGACAAACTGTCCGGCTTCCATGAGGCTGCGATTAGTACCGGTATCCAGCCATGCAACGCCTCGACCCAGCACATCCACTTCCAGCTGTTTGGCCTCCAGGTAGATACGATTTAAATCGGTAATTTCCAACTCGCCCCGGGCGCTGGGTTTGAGATTTATGGCTTTTTCCACCACATCCGGGCCGTAAAAATAGAGCCCTGGTATAGCGTAATGGCTTTTAGGGACCTCGGGTTTTTCTTCCAGGCTGATGGCTCGGCCATCGGCATCGAATTCTATTACGCCATATCGCTCCGGATCCCGTACAAAATAACCGAATACTTTGGCTCCTTCAGTTAGTTTCGCACTTTCACGCAGCATGTCTGTCATGCCATGCCCATAAAAGATGTTGTCCCCCAAAATAAGACACGCCGGGCTGCCGTCCAGAAAATCTGCCCCGAGAATGAATGCCTGGGCAAGTCCCTCTGGTGCAGGTTGTTCTTTATAGGAAAGGGATATTCCCCATTGGGACCCATCGCCCAGCAACCGTTCGAACTGGGGCAGGTCTTGGGGGGTGGAGATGAGGAGAATTTCCTGTATCCCTGCCAGCATGAGGGTGCTCAGGGGGTAATAAATCATGGGCTTGTCGTAAATGGGCAGCAGTTGTTTACTCACCACGCGGGTAATGGGATGGAGCCGTGTACCTGCACCGCCAGCCAGAATAATACCTTTCATTACATCAGTATCCTTTATTTTTTATGGGTGATTGTAAAATCCGATACCGTATACCGGATTCGGTGATCTCGCTATTAGCTCGTCCGCCGTTTCAAATAATATTGCAGGGCATCTTGCCAGGGACGCATGCGATACCCCAGCACGGTTTCGGTGGTATCTGTATTGAGTACGGCATACGCTGGCCGTTCCGCTTTCATGGGAAATTCGGAGGAAGTACAAGGATGCACGGTTATATCCAGATTGGCATGTTCGAAAATGGCTCTGGCGAATTCATCTCGCGAGCACTGTCCGCTATTGACGACATGGTATGTACCGAAATTTTTGGTTTCGCAAAATCCTTTCACTGCCTCAGCCAGATCCCAGGTGTGGGTAGGCGACCCTACTTCATCGTGTACTACTTTCAATTCGGATCGACCTTCAGCCAAGGCCAGCATTTTCTCTACAAAGTTGTTACCGCCTGGGCCGTACAGCCAGGCAGTGCGCAGGATGAAATGGTGGGGGTTGGTTTCCCGTGTGGCTATTTCGCCATCCAATTTTGTTTTACCGTATACACTGAGGGGGCTGGGTGCATCATCGGGTTTGTAGGGAGTGGATTGCTTACCATCGAATACGAAATCCGTGGAAATATACACTACAGGCACTTCGATACCATACGCTGCTTTCGCCACGAAACGAGCTGCATCTACATTAACGCGCTCCGCGCTTGCTTCATCGTCCTCAGCAGCTTCTACGTCGGTGTACGCAGCTGCATTGATAACTACGTTGGGCTTTGCCTGAGCTACGGCTTCCTGCACTGCAGCTTCATCGGTGATATCCAATTCCGGTAGATTGAGAGCCGTAACGTCCCACTCATCCTGAAAAACCAACTGGAGATCGCGCCCTAACTGTCCTTTTGCTCCGAAGATAATTACTTTCATGATAGTTCTAGTTATCCAATTTTATAGGGTGAAATTGTAATCTGCGCCGGACAGCAGCGGTGCCTGCAAATCCTTTTCATTGACGGATGATGGTGTTTCGGGCCATGCGATACCGATAGCCGGGTCGTCATAGCGAATGGCTCGCTCCGAATTTGGCTCCCAATGGCTGGTGCATTTGTACAGCACCCGGGTATGGTCTGCCAGCGACRRAAATCCATGGGCAAAACCCACGGGAACCCACATGGCTAATCCGTTTTCTTCGGTTAAGGTYTGYCCGACCCATTTCCCGAAAGTCGGTGACCCTTTACGCAGATCCACCGCCACGTCAAAAATAGAGCCGTGAAGGGCTCGCACCAATTTACCTTGACCGTGGGGATTCATTTGATAATGAAGACCGCGCAATGTGCCTTGCTGGGAGACGCTCATGTTGTCTTGAACGAACCCTGGGTCAGCGAATCCTGCCTCACCCCAAGTACGGGTATTGTATACTTCGGTAAAATAACCGCGATCATCTTGAAATATAGGGGACTCGATTACTAAAACATCGGGAATATCTGTTTTCTGTACTGAAACTGGCATAATCCCACTCTTTCCCCCTTTGTTCCATATTGAGTATATACGACTTTACCCATCTTACCAAGATTGTCCTGAACTAAACAAAGAGTATGTAATGGGTTTGTGGAATTGGGCGGTTCGCGAACCGCCCCTACTGTGGTTCAGGATACTGTATCTAAAGGGTCAAGTTGTCTTTGGTTAGGATATATCCCGTAGATTCTCCAGCAACCAATACCTCTATAACACTGGTAACTCCGTTGCATAGTATGATTGGCAGTCCAATMGCCGCTGGGGGAAACAATAGGTCACGAAAATGTACACGGTTTAGATTATGCAGTAAATCGGCACCATAAATATATTTCAGATCTCTACAGGTAGCCTTTATGTTACACGTTGTTTTTCGGCATTTGGAATGGTTTATCGCATCTTCTTTCGTGGGGTAAACTCTTTCTTTTTGTATTAAATTTTGGTAGTATTCGTAAATCTTGTATGTATTTAGGATATTCATTTTGAATGAGAGTTTATATATTAACTATGCGGGGATGTTGATTCGATTCCGGTGGTTTGCCTTAGCGTTATCCGTGGGGATATTTGCTTTATGCATGGGCGGCGCTCCGTATATTCAACTGGACGATAATTACAAAATCTTCTTTGACAAGGACAACCCTCATCTGTTGGCGTTGGATCAGTTGGAGGAGACGTATGCCAAGGAAGAAGTAATTCTCTATGTCATCGCGCCGGAGAACGGGGATGTATTCACACGAGAAAATCTGGCGGCCATTCAGCAGTTAACGGAGGATGCGTGGCAAATCCCCTACTGTACGCGAGTGGATTCCATTACGAATTTCCAGCATACATACGCGGAAGGCGACGATATTATTGTGGTGGATCTGGTGGAGGATCCAGCTGCGCTTTCGGATGAGAATTTAGCGTCCATCAAGAAAATCGCCACGCAGGATCCGATTATATCGGGTCGCTTGATATCCCCATCGGGACATGTAACGGCGGTAGCGGTGACACTGGTGCTGCCGGGGTTGGAGGGCGGAGAACGGGCCTTGCCGATTGCATCCGCTCGGGAAATCCAGGCGGGATTTGAAACGGCTCACCCTGATCTGCCGGTGCGCCTTTCTGGCGGAGCAGTATTGTCCATCATGTTCTCCGAATATACCCTACAAGATATGGCCAAGCTGACACCGATTATGTATCTACTGGTTTTCACGGCTATTGCCCTGGCCCTGCGTTCCTTTGTTGCCACCTTTATCGCTATTGTAACTATCATCTTTTCCATTGGCGCCGCGCTGGGCCTGTCGGGGTGGTTTGATCTGCACATGACAGCGGTATCCTCCACGATGCCCACGGTGGTGATGACGCTGGCGGTGGCGGACTGCATCCATGTTTTGGCCATTCTATTACAGGAGATGCGTGGAGGAAAATCCAAGTCCGAAGCGATGGCGGAAAGCATCCGGGTGAATGCGGTGCCGGTATTTGTTACGTCGTTGACTACGTGTATCGGGCTGTTGTCGCTGAATTTCAGCAGTGTGCCGCCGTTACGTGACTTCGGGAACATGACGGCCATGGGGGTGGTTTGTGCATGGCTCTTTTCCTTCCTGCTGCTGCCTGCACTGGTAGCCATCTTGCCGTTGCGGGTTAAGCCCCGTCCTGCGGAATCCCGCCCTATGCTGGGTTTCTTTGCAGACTGGATTATTCGCTATCAAAAACCCGTATTGGTCGTGTCTGTTCTAATCGGGTTAGGGCTGACGGCTTTCGTTCCACGGAACGAATTCAAGAATAACTGGGTAAACTGGTTTCACGAGGATACGACTTTCCGGCAGGATCTGGAATTTGTGACGGAGAACTTGTCGGGTATCAACGCATTTGAGTTTAGTGTTCCTGCATCGGGCACGTCGGGTGTGAGCGACCCGGAGTACCTTGCGGCGCTGGATGCCTTTGCTCAATGGGTACGCACACAGCCGTATGTGGATCATGTGGATACGTTGGCGGATATCATCAAGAAACTGAACATGAATATGCACGGCGACGATCCAGATTATTACACATTGCCTGAAACTCAGGAGATGGCGGCCCAGTTTCTGCTGTTGTACGAAATGTCGCTTCCTTATGGGATGGATCTTAACAACAAGATTAACGTGGACAAATCTGCTACGCGTGTCATGGTTATTTCGGAGCATGTAGACTCTACCACCGTCAACGAAATGAAGCATGCTATGGAAGACTGGTTTGTAGATAACGCTCCGGCGTACATGCAGACCAAGGGTACGGGAAACGGCGTGATGTTCGCGAGTATCGCGGAGACGACCATTAAAAGTATGGTCACCAGCGTACCGACAGCCTTACTTCTCATATCTATTACTCTGGTCGTAGTATTCCGAAGTTTTCGGTACGGCCTCATCAGCCTGATACCCAATCTCTTTCCTGTGCTTTCAGCGCTTGGAGTCTGGGGTCTAATGGTGGGCCGGGTGAACTTTGGCGTGGCCTGTGTGGCGGGCATGAGTATTGGGATTATCGTGGACGATACGGTACACTTTCTAATGAAATACCTGCGAGGACGTCGAGAGTTGGGATACGATGCGGAAGAAGCGGTGCGGTACGCGTTTGAGACGGTTGGCGCTGCGCTGGTGATCACTTCGCTTGTGCTGATGGTTGGTTTCCTGGTCATGACCCTGTCCGTATTCCAGTTCAACGCCAATATGGGGATGCTGACGGTGCTGGCCATCGGGTTCGCCATTTTGACTGACCTGTTCATGCTCCCCGCTGTACTGCTCCAATTTGATCGGGGAAAACCCACGAAGGATCTGTAACGATGCTGCGTATTTTTGTATGGCCTCTGATGGGGCTGTTGTTGTTGACCGCAGGAACGGTGGCAGCTGAGACCTCGGAGGAGAAGGGTCTGGCCATCGCTCAGGAGGCGGATCGGCGCGACGAGGGCTTTGGGGATTTCACTGCTGCGCTTACGATGGAATTGAAGAACAAGCACGGTAAGACCAGTACGCGGAATTTACGCATCAAGACGCTGGAGCAGGTTGGCGACGGGGATAAAAGCCTGACGATATTCGATGAGCCGGCGGATGTTAAGGGTACGGCGTTGCTCACGTTCAGTCATAAGACTGGCGATGATGACCAGTGGCTTTATCTGCCTGCGTTAAAACGGGTGAAACGAATTGCTTCCAACAACCAGGCGGGGCCGTTCATGGGCAGCGAGTTTTCGTATGAGGATTTCAGCTCGCAGGAAGTGGAAAAATACACCTACAAATATTTGCGAGATGAGACGTTGGACGGGATKGATTGTTTCGTAATTGAGCGATATCCTGTGCATCCGAAATCGGGGTACACGCGGCAGGTGGCGTGGTTCGACAAAGCGGAGTATAGGGCACAGAAGGTGGTGTATTATGATCGGAAGGATGCCCTATTAAAAACATTCCTTGTCCGGGATTGGAAACTATACCGGGATAAGCACTGGCGAGCTCATACCATGCTGATGGAAAATCACCAGAGCGGAAAGAGTACACGGCTTTCCTGGAATGCCTTTCAATTCAAGACAGGTCTGAGCGAAAGAGACTTCAACAAAAACAGTCTGGCGCGGGTCCGGTAGGGTCCGCATGCGTTTCCCCTTATTACATACCCTGGTCTGCTGCATCACGATAGCCTTTGTATCGATGCCCGCATCGGCATTTGAGTGGCGCGGCTACGTGGCGGGAGAATCACGGGTATTCCTTCATAATCCGTTATGGGACGGTCAGGATGATGCCCTGGCGACTCTGTCTATATCGGCCCAACCGGAACTGCACCATGAATGGGACGGCGGGTATCAACAATTTGTATTCACTCCCTTTCTCCGAATCGACAGTGTGGATGATGAGCGCACTCATTTTGATATTCGGGAGCTGTATTGGGAGACGAGCCGTGAGCGGTTCGATCTGCGGGTGGGGATTCGGCAGGTGTTTTGGGGCGTAACGGAATCGCAGCATCTGGTGGATATCATCAATCAGACGGATCTGGTGGAGAATGTGGACGGGGAAGACAAACTGGGGCAGCCTATGGTGAATGTGGCTCTGGTACGTGATTGGGGAACGCTGGATTTGTTTATGCTGCCGGGGTTTCGGGAACGCACATTTCCGGGCAGCAACGGTCGGCTGCGTCCCATGCTGCCCATTGACAATCGCCGTGCGTTGTACGAATCGGGCGCGGAAGAAGCTCATGTGGACTGGGCGGCGCGGTACAGTCACAGTCTGGGCGGTTGGGATTTTGGGTTGAGTCATTTCATTGGTACAAGTCGGGAGCCGCGCTTTATGCTGCGAGCAGACGGTATGAGGCTAGTTCCGTTTTACGATCAGATAAATCAGACGGGGCTGGATGTGCAATGGACCCGGGGRAGCTGGCTGTGGAAGTGGGAAAGCATTGTGCGAAGCGGTCARGGCGAGACRTTTTCCGGGGTGACTGCCGGGTTTGAGTTTACGCAGTACGGTATATTCGACACAACGGCGGATCTGGGATGGCTGGTAGAGTATCTGGGTGACAGTCGAGGTGATCGCGCTACAACGCCTTTTGCTAACGACCTGTTTATCGGGGCACGGCTGGCGTTGAGTGACGAGCAGTCCACGAGTATCTTGGCAGGGGGCATTCTCGATCTGGAGGGGTCGGGAGTGAATCTGTTTGTGGAAGGGAGCCGTCGCCTGGGGTCGAGTTGGCGGTTGAACGTGGAAGCCCGGTTCTTCAATGGACAGAATAAGGACGACCTGATTTATCCGTTGCGCAAAGACGATCACCTGCAAATCGAGTTGGCCTGGTTTTTTTAGGGGTGGCACGAAATGAAGAGAACACCCCCCTTGATCCCCCCTGGAGGAGGGAATGGTTTAGTGAATTTATGAGGGANTAGGTATGATGCCTATGGGTTGGCGACCCTGTCACATAGAGGGTGGTGAGAAGTGGAGACCCGTTTCGGGTCGGGGCGGTGCCTGGGTCGGGAGACCCCGGCACAACGGAGTTAGTGGAGACGGAGRCCCGTTCCGGGTCGAAGCAGTGCCTGGGCCGGGAGACCCTGACACAACAGATGTGCTTGGGTTGAACCTGTTTTTTAGAAGGGATTGGGTATGAAATTATTTCCAGTTTGGCTATTTCTGGCGGGGATCTTTTGTTGGTTGCCGTATGCTGCGGATGGAGCGACTCCGGAGGAATCGCTGGCATCGTTTGTGATTCATCCTGATTTCCAGATCGAGTTGGTGGCATCGGAGCCGCAGGTGTTTGATCCGGTGGATATGCGTTTTGATGAGTACGGTCGGATGTATGTGATGGAAATGCCGGGGTATCCTTTTCCGGAGGTGCCGGGACGGGTAGTGCTGTTGAGCGATAGGGGCGGGGACGGTTTTTACGAAACGCGCACGGTATTTGCAGATGGTTTCGCCATGGCGGATTCTCTCATGCCGTATAACGGTGGGGTGCTGGTGGCGTCACCTCCGGATATCCTTTTTTTGAAGGACACGGACGGGGATGGTGTTGCGGATGTGCGGGAGACGGTTCTTGCGGGGTTCTCGGTGGAGAATCCACAGCACAATATAAACGCGCTGCACTATGGTCTGGACAATTGGATCTATGGGGCCAACGGCGGCAACTCGGGTGCGCCGGAATGGCCGGGGAAACCGGAAAGCCGGATGCCGCTGCGATTCGATGATTTTCGGTTTCACATCCCCACGCAGCGTCTGGAGCGGGTGGGTCGTTCGACTGGGGGCTTTGAAATCACGGCGGATGCCTGGGGTAATTGGTACGGTACGCACAATCTGCAGCACATTCAACAGCTGGTTTTTCCTGGACGGTATGTCATGGACACGCCGCAGCCTCGGAGCGGGACGTTGTTCAACATTTCCGATCACGACGTGAATGATATGGCGCGCATCTACCCTACGGGGGTGCAGGATACGCGGGTGAATCACCCGGAGCAGTCGGGGTATTTTTCCGGGGCATGCGGTATCACGTATTACGGCGGCGGGGCATTTCCGGATGGGTTCAACGACAATGTGTTTGTGTGCGATGTGGTGCTGAATCTGATTCACCGGGACGTGATCGCGCCGGATGGGACGGTAATGAAGGCATCGCGGGGTCGAGACGAGGTCGAATTTCTTACGTCAACGGATCGGGGATTCCGTCCAGTGAACATGACGGTAGGCCCGGACGGGGCGTTGTATGTGCTGGATATGCATCGTACCGTGATCGAACATCCTGAATGGATCCCTGATGAAATGGAAGTGAAGATGGATCTGGACGAAGGGAAAGAACAGGGCCGCATTTATCGGATTACACCGAAAGGGGGGTTAACGTGGCAGAAGCCGTCTTTCTCGAAATCGGATCTTGCCGGGACGGTGGCTTATCTGGAACATCCCAATGCGTGGTGGCGCGGGACAGCGCAACGGTTGCTGGTGGAATGGCAGGATACCGGGGCAGTAAAACCACTGCGAAATTTATTAGCACAGTCGGACAATCCGTTGGCGCGTCTTCATGCGCTGTGGACGTTGGATGGACTGGATGCCTTGGATGAAAAACAAATTACGGACGCGTTGTCGGACCCGCATCCGGGTGTACGGGAACATGCGGTGAGACTGGCGGAATCCCGACTTGAAACTTCTTCGATCTTGCTGTCGGCGGTAGCGGGGTTGGCGAAGGATCCGAATTCTCGGGTACGTATGCAAACTGCGTTGACGCTGGGCACGGTAGGCGGGGAAGACATTCAGGAAGCGATCACGTCGATTGCAGAACGGGATTTGGCTGACCCGTGGACGCGGTTGGCGCTGCTGAGTGCGGTGGGTAAGAAGCCGTTGCCTTTGTTTCGGGTGGCTTTGCGTAAACCGTCCCTGGCGGATAGCGATGCTGGCCGGGCGATGCTTAGGTCTTTGGCGGAAATTGCGGGACGGGAGAAATCTCCACAGGATGTGTCGGAGATATTGGCGGTACTGAACGGGGATACGGGGGCTGGTTCGCTCACGGATGTATCCGTGTTGGCGGGATTGGCGGATGGGTTGACGGTGGAGTCGAATCGAAATAGCACGTTGAGTAATTCCACCACTATCAGTCAATCCGTGGATGATGCTTTATCTCAATCGAACCCTGCTATGGTCCGGGAAGCGTGGCGTGTATCGGATGCCCTGGGTCGGGAACACAATATGGATCAGAAACGGTGGCTTCGTGAAGCCCGAAAGAGCGCGGGTGATCGTGGTGCTTCCGTGGAGCTGCGTCTGGACATGCTAAGCCTGTTGGCTTTCGACTCTTATGATAACACCGGAGAGTTACTTTTCGAGCTATTGAATACACGGGAGCCTACCCAGATACAGTCGGCGGCTATCAAAGGGCTGGCGGCGTATCGGGAACGGGATGTGGCGCAACGGTTAATTGCTATATGGGATACGCTGGGTCCAAAGACGCGCACCCAGGCCGGGGATATTTTGCTGTATCAACGCCGCAACAACGATCTGCTGCTGACGGCGCTGGAGAACGATGAGCTTTCGCTAGGCGAATTGAATCTGCATCTGGAACGTCGTCGGGTGCTGCTGCATTCGCGGNCACCGGGTATTAAGGAACGTGCAGAGAAGCTGTTTAGCGATGCAGGTGTGGTGACACGGAAAGAAGCGTTGGCGAAGATGCGTCCGGCATTGGAATTGACGGGCGATGCGACGAAAGGCCGGACGGTATTCGAGGAGATCTGTATAAARTGTCACCGCATGGGCAGCGAAGGCGTGGATCTGGGACCGAGCCTGACGGATATTTACCGGAAGAGTCCGGAGACGCTGCTGCATGATATTGTGGACCCGAACGCGGGGGTGGATTCGGAGTACATTGGATATACGATTGAGACGGCGAAGGGCGATCTGCTGAGCGGCATTGTGGTGAAAGATACGGCTACAGCGGTTACACTGCGCGAGGCGGAGGGCATCGAGRSSASGRWGGYSYSGKRSSMCRWSCMGKAKAKGWYTTCCAGCGGGTTGTCGCTCATGCCGGAGGAACTGGAGGTGGACATGGAACTCCAGACGATGGCGGATCTGCTGGCGTATCTTCAAGAGCCGAAATAATGGTATTGAGCAGTGATTTACGTTAAGGTGGTTCATTAACAAAATGCGAACGAAGGGTAGGGATTATGAAACGTGTTTCGGCTTTGATGACATTGGCGTTGATGATTGGCGGAATGGCTGCGCAGGCTCAGGATGAACTGCTTATGCCCGATGTGGAGCAGCGACGTGAAAAACTGCTGTATAAAGGCGACCGCTTTCTCTTGCCTGATGGCTTTAAAGTGGAGGAAGTGGCGACGAATGAGTTGATTCGCTCGTGTATCAACATGACCTTCGATCACCTGGGTCGGCCCATGCTGGCATCGGAACGATTCGGCATCTTTTTTCTGGAAGACCCGGACGGTGACGGACACTACGAAGAATATAAGGTGCTGACTCGGGAGATTGGATCGGCGCAGGGCATGTACGTGGTGAAGCCGGGGGAATATCTTTTTCAGGCGAACGGTCCGGAAGGAACGGGACTGTATCGCGTGCTGGATACCGACCTGGACGACAAGGCGGATGAAATCACACTGCTCATCAAATCGGATGCGGGGATGCAGGAGCATGGTCCTCATGCCATCCAGATGGGGCCGGATGGAAAAATTTATCTTATGTACGGAAATCACGCGCATCCTATAACGGATCTGGACCCCCTCTCCCCTTCTCGTGGATTGCAGGAGGACTTTTTTCTGCCCCGTTATCTGGACCCGCGCGGTCATGCGAACAGCGTTCGGGCGCCGGGGGGCACCATCAATCGATTGAGTTCGGATTTAAAAACCATGAGCCAGTTGGTGGGTGGATTTCGCAATCAATACGATTTCGCCATGGACCTGTATGGCGAGATGTTTACGTTTGATTCGGACATGGAATGGGATGTGGGGCTGCCGTGGTTTCGTCCGATTCGGGTACTTCATAGTGTGCCGGGGGCTGATTTCGGCTGGCGCACAGGTTCGAGCAAGAAACCTTTCTATTATTTGGATACCCTGCCGGGTGTGGATGATGTGGGTCGAGGATCTCCTGTGGGTGTGGCGATTTACCAGCACAATGCTTTTCCTGAAAAATATCGGGGAGCGGTGTTTATGGGCGACTGGTCACGGGGCCGTATTCGCGTTTTGTTTCCCCGTCGGAGCGGCGGATCGTTTGAAGGGAAGACGCTGGATTTTCTGGTGGGGGAACCGTTGAATGTGACGGATTTGGATATCGGCCCGGACGGTAATTTGTATTTTCTCATTGGGGGTCGCGGCACGAATGGCGGAATGTTTAAGATTTCCTATACGGGACCTCGTGGAAAACCGGCCATCGCTTCTACATTGGATGGTGTGGTGATGCAGCCCATGCCGCGTTCGGCGTGGGGTAAAGAAGCGTTGCGAAAAAAGAAGATTGCACTGGGCGACGGTTGGGAATCGGGACTGCGTGGCATCGCGGAAGATGCAAAACGACCTACGTCGTACCGCATCCGGGCGTTGGAAGCATTACAGGTTTTGGGACCCCAACCGGATACGGCTTATCTGGGACGGTTTATTCGCGATACGGATGCGGAGGTTCGAGCATTCGCGGTGTATTTGCTGGGGACGCATCCGTTGGATGAAATCAGAACGTATCTGGACGAGCTGCTAGGGGATTCATCGGCAGTGGTGTTGCGTCGGACGTGTGAGGCTTTTGTGCAGGCGGGATTGACCGAGGCAACGCGGGTAGGGAAACTGGTAAATGGCTTGTTCCCACTGCTGGATCACGAGGATCGGTTTGTACGATATGCGGCGCGGCTTACGTTGTCTCGCGTGCATCGGGAAGCATGGGAAAAACATGCACTGAAGAGCGACATGGAAGAGCATCCGCATGGCACGCTGGAGGGGTTGTTGGCTCTGGCGCAGACGCAACGTGCGGCGGTGCATGCAGACGCTCTCTGGGAAAGATTGAACGAACTGAGTAAAGCCGAAATGTCCGACGATGTTCTGCTGGACTATTTGCGGGTAGTGCAAATGGCGAGTATTCGCGATGTAGCGAAGCAGGATGATCGAAGTAAATTCGARCAGTCCATCGGTACACGRATGCTYMRGCATTTYCCGTCGAAGGATTGGCGKGTRAACCGGGAACTGCAAGTGGTGACGGCGGGGTTCAAGACRCCGGGGGCTATCGAGAAGCTRCTGGCGAATTTAACGCCTGACCAGTCACAGGAAGAACAGATTCATACCGTATTTTGTTTRCGGACCATTCCCGACGGGTGGACGGAAGCGCAACGGAACACGTTGGTGGCATGGTTTGATCGGGGTCGGGAAATACGCGGGGCGGCGAGTATGGAAGGCTTCGTGAATAACCTGTGGAACTCCACCATGGCGCTGCTGCCGGAAGACGAGCAGGTCGTGGCTCAGACGGGCAAGACAGCGGCACTGGCAGCGCGACGGGCGAAATCGCATGCGTTGATGGCGCAATTGGATGAGGCTGCGGGGARTCGTCCRAAYGGCATGGTACAGCGGRGTTTCGAGGAGTTGGCTGAATATYTGGAATACGATCCCATGGCGTAYCGTGCCCCTAAYCTGGAACGGGGWGARCAGGTRTTCCTGCGGGGCAAGTGTRTGGAMTGTCATGTATTTGGATCTATCGGTCGGGGCGGCGGTCCGGATCTTTCTACGGTGGCGAGYCGRTTCCGTCGGCGGGATCTGCTGGAGGCTATCATGTATCCATCGAGAGTGATTTCGGATCAGTATTCTTCGGTGGATGTGGAGATGTCGAACGGTGATTTTYATACMGGTATGGTRGTGGGTGAGGGGCAGGACACGCTTACCATCATTACCGCGCAGGGTGAGCGGATGGAATTGCGCACAGCGGATATCAAGGAGCGGTTTGAATCAGAGATATCCATAATGCCGGAGGGTCTTCTGGATACCATGTCGCAGGAAAATCTGGTGGATCTGGTTCAGTTTTTGGAAAATGGCGGGGATCTTTAGGTCTGTTTCATTTATGAAGCACTTGTGGTAGTCTGATTGCGGATGAACCGAGGGTGTCGTCGTGTTTCAAATCGTATCGATAGTGATGTTCACGTTGATGGTGATAGCCATCGCTGTGCAGTACAACGATCCGGACGGATGGATTTGGATGCTGATTTATTCGTATGCCACCGTTGTCTCTGGCTTGGCGATATGGAAAAAATATTCGTATCTATCCGTCATCGGAGGGGTAGGTTACCTGGGCGGTTTTTTCTATCTAATGCCCGATTCGTTTCGAGGATGGTACACCAATGAAATGGCACGGGAAGCCCTAGGACTCTTGTTCTGCGCAATTTGGATGGTGGTGCTTTCCGCCAAGATGTATCGAAACATGTCGGACGATGAATCGACCGATGCGGATTCTTCTGAGGCGCTTTAATTTTTTTGCCACAGCATTTTTTTAGCCACAGAGTTCACAGAGAACACAGAGAAAAACTATCCGCTTGAATCAAAATCAAAAGTAATGGTTTCCTTTGTGTCCCTTTAGCACTAAACTTTGTATTCCTAACCATATTGAAATATCGTTACTTGTAACTTCTTTTTAAACTCATCGAGTCTCTAGTAACGATTGTACTCCTCTCTTCCTGTGGCTGATTTCGTTGTATTTTGTTATCAATTTTTTAGTGAATTGTTAGAACTGACTACTGAGCTGGGCGAAGCTTTCGCTGACGGGAAACGATCCGGGGTATTGGATGAATTCGGCATGACCGTCCATGTACAGCACGTTGGATCCGCCGGGGGCATGGTTGTAATCCACTCCGGCTCCGGCTGGCTGGGTGCTGATGGTGTCCCAGAGAACCGAAATGTCTGATTGAGAGGAATTGGATCCCCCTGCGTTATTGATATCTGTTATGAGAAAGCGTTCTATCCCTTCGCGAAGACGGTATATGATATTGCCCGCGCCATTTCCGGCACCTTCAATGTCGAATCCGAATGTGGTGAGGACGGGYTCCAARGCCGCGAAGTCGATATTTTTATCCATGAGTTCGTCATCGGCGGGATCTTGGTTGAACAGTACGCCGGAGATGGCCAGGGTAAAYCCTACGAGCTGTTTGGGGCCGGGGAATGGTGCAACGACCTGTTCGTCGTCGTCATTGGATTTATCTATAACATATCCCAGGTAATTGAAACTTTCGTCGGCGCGGGTTAGTTCTCCGATAAACTGGCAGGTACCGGAACCGTCATCGGCTACTTTCAGCAGGGGGTTTTCATCGGGGGCATTGGGATCGGATGGACACACCAGGGTTAGCGGATCGGGAAGGTAATCGGGGATCATGGCGCGGGTGTCGGGTGCGAACACGGTACTATCCTGTAACGAATCGGGAAGGCAGCCAATAGCGTTGGCTGCTGGGCCGAATGAGGCATCGCCTTGTATGGGGGGAAACATCCCTCGGTGTTCGCCGGAGTACATTTTCAGCGACAGGGCCATCTGTTTTAGATTATTGGCGCAACTGGAGCGGCGGGCTGCTTCTCGGGCTCGGGCCAAGGCAGGTAGTAATATGGCCGCCAAAATGCCGATAATTGCAATGACGACCAGTAATTCGATAAGTGTAAAGCCCTTGGTTTTCATACTGCCTCCCTTTTTTCTATCCTGCCACTCCTTGCGTTGCAAGGACACGAAGGGTTTATTATACTAACTTTAGGTGTGTATTTCCGATGGAGAATTATTTATGACGGTAAATGTCGGTTTTTTTCGATTTATCCCTGTATTTTGCGCTATGGCTTTTCCGACTTGGGCCGCTTCCGATGCGGAACAGATCGAATTTTTTGAAACAAAGATTCGCCCTATATTATCGGAACGATGCTTTGAATGCCACAGTTCAGAACAGCAGAAATCAGATCTGCGGCTGGATCATATTGATTTTGCGTTACAGGGAGGCGGTCGGGGTCCGGCGCTGGTGCCGGGTAATGCGAAGAAAAGTTTACTGGTAGAAGCTATCGAGTATTTCGACTCGGATTTGCAGATGCCGCCCAAGACCATGATGGACGACGATGAAATTGATCTGCTTATCGACTGGGTGGAGATGGGGGCACCCTGGCCAGAGGAGCCAGTGCCGGAAGCAAGCGCACCCAAGGAAGTCTTCGACCTGAAGCAGCGCAAAGAGGAACATTGGGCGTGGCAGCCAGTACAGCGAGCATCCCTTCCAGAGGTAGGCCTTGCGGATTGGGTGCGGACGGAGGCTGATCGATTTATTCTGCAAAAACTGGAGGAGGCGGGTCTGGCTCCTGCACCGGAGGCATCACGGGCAACGCAAATTCGGCGGCTTTACTTCGATTTGATTGGRCTCCCCCCCACGCCGGAAGARGTACAWGCGNTTCTKGAANGATTCYTCGCCRCRGGCWTAYGAAAAAGTAGTGGATACGCTGCTGGCATCCCCGCAYTTTGGAGAGCGGTGGGGTCGRCACTGGCTGGATCTGATGCGGTATTCGGAGACGTACGGTCATRAGCAGGATTATCCCATTCGGAATGCGTGGCCCTATCGAGATTATGTAATACGTTCGTTGAATGACGATGTGCCATACAACCGTGTGGTGAAAGAGCATCTGGCAGGGGATCTGCTGGAGCCTCGAATCAATCCGGAGATGGGCATCAATGAATCGGTGTTGGGTACGGGCTGGTGGTATATGCACCAGGCGACGCATGCGCCGGTGGATGTACTGAAGGATGAGGCGGATCGAATCGACAATCAAATCGATGTGCTGGGCAAGGCGTTTCTGGGAATGACGGTGGCGTGTGCACGGTGTCACGATCATAAATTCGATGCTATTTCCGAGAAGGATTATTATGCGCTGAGTGGATATATTCGGTCGTCCCGACAACTCCATGCCGCGTTGGATCCGTGGGGTGAGATTGCCAAGACGGCGGATGCCATGTCCCGGCGGCATGAAAAGGAAATGCAGAAGACGGCGAAATTGATAGGGGGGCTTCATGAGGAAACTGGCTTAGTAACGGCGTATTTGAACAGCGCCCTTGAGAGTGAGACAAGGCCCAACCTGGACTCTGAACGAGTTGCGAAATGGGCAAAATTACTGAACGAAGAAGCGGTGGAAAAGGCGGATCACCCGCTCTACCCGTTAAAGGCGGAAAATTTGGAAGCGAGTATACCCACTGATCCGACGGGAGAAATATACGCGTCGTTTTCCGATGAGAATTATGGAGACTGGTTCACGTACGGCGAGGCTTTTGGGGATGGCCCTACTCAGGCGGGGGTGTTGGCGACGGGTACATCAAAGTGGCCTTTCACACCTTCCGGTGTAGCGCACAGCGGACTGGTTTCGGAAAAGCTGCAGGGGGTACTCCGCTCCCCCACGTTCATTCTGGGTACGGATCGTATACAGGTTCGTGCGGCGGGTCAGGGCGGAGTCATCCGGCTGGTAATCGCTCGGTACCAGCTGCGTGACTTTAACCCTTTATTGTTCCGGGATGCAGTGAAGAGTGTGGATACGAACGGCGAATTTCAGTGGTTTGACTTGACCAGCGGCATATCCAAGTTTCAGGGGTGCCATGCGTATATTGAGTTCCTGGATAATGGGGATGGATACATTGCGGTGGACGAAATTCGCTTTACCAACGATCCCGCACCTGCGAACGGGCTAGGTCAGTGGATTGCACAAATCGATTCGCAGGACAGCTTGGGAGATGCCTATCAGGTGGCCACGGCAACTGCGATGAAGCATCAAACGGAGGGGGTGCTGACCTGGGAAGAAGCGAGTTGGCTGAATTATTTGTATGAAAACGATTTGATTGATTTTGGTAAATTTCAGGCGCGTTTTGAAAAGGCTCGTAACCGTTTGGCAGATATGACGGATGGTATGCCGGAGCCCGTGTATGCGATTTCCATGACAGACGGTTCGGTGGAGTCGGCCCACGTCTTTATTCGTGGCAATCACAAGGAGGCGGGGGAATCCACACCGCGTCGATTCCTGGAAGCACTAACGGGAACAGACGATCCCATGCGCATTGAATCGGGGAGCGGACGTTTGGAATTGGCAGAGAGATTCGCGTCTTCGGACAATCCGTTGACGGCGCGTGTGATGGTGAATCGGGTGTGGCATCACTTGTTTGGTCGAGGCATTGTGGAATCGCTGGATAATTTTGGTGTACTGGGGACGGGACCTTCTCACCCGGAGATGCTGGATTACCTGACGGCAGAATTTGTGGATTCGGGGTGGTCGATCAAGGGGCTGATTCGCGAATTGGTGACGAGCAGCACGTATCGTATGGCGAGTACGTTGTCCGATGAATCGGCAGAAGAGCGCGATCCCGCTAATGTGCTGCTGCATAGAATGAATATAAAGCGGCTGGAAGGTGAAATCATCCGGGATACGCTGCTGGCGGTTTCGGGAGAACTGGACACGACGCTATATGGGGACTCTATTCCAGCTCATTTGTACGAATTTATGACGTACAGTCGGCGACCAGGAAAATCCGGGCCCATGGATGGGGGAATGCGGCGGTCCATTTATCAGCGCATTCAACGTAATTTTTTGTCGCCCATGATGCTGGCCTTTGATATGCCGCTGCCGGATACAACCACGGGCAAACGGACGGTGTCGAATGTGCCCGCCCAGTCGCTCATTCTAATGAATGATCCTTTTGTGATTGATCGGGCCAAGAAATTGGGTGAGAATCTGGCTGAATTGGATGCTACGCCAGAGGAAAAACTGGATCGGTTGTTTATGACAGTCTTTGGTCGTGAACCGCTGCGCGAAGAATTTGAGCAGGTGGAGACGTTCGGTCGAGCACAGGCCCTTTTGTATGAACATAGCGAAGACGCGTGGGCATCGGATGCATCGGTATGGGCAGATATCAGCCAGTCGTTATTCATGGCCAAGGAATTTATTTACATCGGGTAAGGAACCCGGGGAGTGGAATCACATGAGTCATTGTAATAATTTTGAAGACATGCCGCTGAATCGCCGAGAGTGGCTGCAAACCTGTTCGGCAGGTTTCGGTGCCGTGGCGCTTGCCGCGCTAATGGCCGATACGAGTTATGGAGCCGTTCCTAAACTGGGGCCGTTCCCTACGCATCACGCACCCAAGGCGAAGAGTGTGATTTTTTTGTATATGGACGGCGGCGTGGCGGCTATGGACAGCTTTGACCCCAAGCCGCGACTGACGAAAGAGAACGGTAAACCGTTTTCCATGAARATGGAGCCCACGCAGTTCGAYAACAACGGCAATACRYTGGGCAGCCCGTGGGAATTCAARCATTACGGCGAATCCGGGCTGGAAGTGAGCGAATTATTCAAGCATGTGGGTACGTGCGCAGACGATCTGACCGTAATTCGATCTATGGTATCTAATTTTTCCGAGCATAATGCGGCGAATTATTTTCTGCATACCGGGGCAGGACAATCGGGACGGCCCAGCATGGGCGCGTGGACCAGCTACGGTCTGGGTAC
Organism: Candidatus Hydrogenedentota bacterium; assembly: GCA_002746185.1. Taxonomy (GTDB): domain Bacteria; phylum Hydrogenedentota; class Hydrogenedentia; order Hydrogenedentales. The sequence goes on along the minus strand of NVWG01000040.1, from coordinate 10,317 downwards.
GGCGAACAAGGATTTGCCGGGGTATGTAGTGTTGAACGGAGGATTGATTCCGTCCGGCGGAGTAGATAATTTCGCGTCGGGTTTTCTGCCCGCCAGTTTTCAGGCATCGGTAATGCAAGCGAAGACACCGGCGCTACCCAACATCAATCGCAAAGAGGCTTCGGCGGCATTGCAGGAAAACAAGTTGGCACTCATGCATTCGCTGGACGAGACGGCTATGGTGCATCGGGGGCACCATGACGCGCTGGAAAGCGCCATCAAGAATTATGAACTGGCGTATAACATGCARGCGGCTGTGCCGGAATTGATGGAYATTAAAGGCGAGTCGGCTGCTACGAAAAAGCTGTATGGCCTGGACGACGAATACGAGCATACGCGGTCGTATGGACTGCAATGTCTGGTGGCGCGGCGATTGGTGGAACGAGGTGTGCGATTTGTAGAGCTGACGTGTCCGGGCATCAAGGGCGTGGATCGGTGGGATGCCCATGCTGATTTACGGAAAAATCACACGTTGAATTCTCAGGCGGTGGATAAACCCATCGCGGGACTATTGAAAGATTTGAAAAGTCGCGGATTATTGGAAGAGACGCTGGTGGTGTGGGCCGGGGAATTCGGACGTACTCCGTTTGCTCAAGGGGATGACGGGCGTGATCATAATCCCTTTGGATTTACCATCTGGATGGCTGGGGGCGGCATGAAACCGGGCATCACCTACGGCGCAACGGATGAATTCGGGTATAAAGCCGTGGAGAACAAGGTGGAAATCCATGACCTGCACGCCACCATCCTGCACCAGTTGGGATACGATCACACAAGGCTGACGTATCGCTATTCCGGACGGGACATGCGCCTCACCGATGTACACGGCATCGTGCAGCACGATATTTTGGCGTAATATCGCCGTGCATCTGACCGTAAACGGCATATCTACCCATTACGAAATTTCCGGGCCGGAAGATGCATCTGTGGTGGTGTTCAGTAATTCTCTGTTATCGAATATTTCTATGTGGGATCCGCAGATGGATGCGTTCTCCGATTTTCGTATCCTCCGTTATGATCAGCGTGGACATGGCGACACAGAAGGAACGCCGGGGGCGTATACTTTTGAGTTGCTGGCGGACGATGTCCGGGAACTCATGTTGGCCCTGAAAATTGAGCAAGCACATTTCGTGGGACTATCCATGGGTGGCATGACGGGGCAGGCGATGGCGTTGTATTATCCGGAGATGATTCGGAGTCTGGTACTGTGCGATACGCGGGGGCATACGCCGGAAGCGCGGAAGGTGATTCGGGAAGAACGGATAGCCCTGACAGAGCGTGAAGGGGTGGAGCCTATGGTGGAAGGATGTATTAAGGGGTGGTTTTCCGATGATTTTGTGGCGACGAATCCAGCGTTGATGGATGAAGTGCGGAAGATGATYCGGGATACGTCGGCGGAAGGATTAATAGGTTGTTCTTACGCGCTAAATACGCATAATTATTCTCCGCGACTGCATGAGATTACATGCCCCACGCTTATTGTAGTGGGTGAACATGATGTAGGCACACCCGTGTCGGAATCGCAGGCCATGCAGGAATGTATCGTCGGGTCGGAGTTGGTGGTGCTGYCGRAGGCGMGGCAYYTSTCGAATATGGAGCAGGCGGATTTATTTAATACGGAAGTTACAAGGTTTTTGATGAGGCTAAAATAGTCAATTTATCTGAATGCTTCAAACTATTTAATACGCCGCACCGAAGCTATACTTCGGTGCGGCGTATTTTTTTGAAAGGGTTATTCGTCTTTCATTTTTAGGCAGATTTTTCCGATGGCTTTACGTTCTACGAAGACGTTGAGGGCATCGACGTAGCGGTCGAGGGGGAAGGTTTGGGAGACGAGGGGTTTTAGTTTTCCGGATTCGTAGAGGGCGAAGAGGTCTCGTGTGTTTTGCGCGTGGACTTCGGGTTCGCGACGACGGAAGTCGCCCCAGAACACGCCGACCAGTTGACAGCCCTTGAGCAGAGCCAGATTGGCGGGATATTTAGGAATGGTACCGCYGGCGAATCCCACCACGAGCAGGCGGCCTTTCCAGTTGATGCACCGGGCGGCCTGGTCGAACAGTTCGCCGCCTACGGGATCGTATATCACGTCGGCTCCAACGCCGCCGGTGAGTTTTTTGACCTTGTCTTTCAAAAGCCCATCGCCGTAGTTGATGAGTTCGTCGGCTCCGGCCTTTTTTGCCACGGCGAGTTTTTCGTCGGTGCTGGCAGCGGCGATAACGCGTGCGCCCAAAGCCTTGCCCAGTTNCACAGCGGCATATCCCACGCCGCCGCTGGCACCCAACACGAGGAGCGTCTCGCCGGGTTGGATTTGGGCTCGTTGTTTGAGGGCGTGGTAGGACGTGCCGTAGATCATGCCGAATCCGGAGGCGGTAACGAAGTCCATGCTGTCGGGGATTTTGTCCACTCCCGCAACGGGTGCCACAACCGCCTCCGCCATGGCTCCTACGCCCACCATAGCCAGGACGCGGTCGCCAACAGCGAATCCGGTGACGTCGGGTCCCAGGGCGGCTACTTTACCGCCCACTTCCGAGCCGGGTATAAAGGGAAACGGCGGCTGAAACTGGTATTTGCCTTGAATCTGAAGGGTGTCGGGGAAATTGAGTCCGGCGGCGTGGGTATCGATGAGGATCTCATCGCGTCCCGGTTCGAGGGCATCGATATCGTTGAATTCAAGGTTTTCCGGGGGTCCGTAGGATGTGCATTGAACAGCTTTCATGGGGTGGTTCTCCGTGTTTTTTAGTGCGCCCCTTCAGGGCTTTCTTTTTGGGATGATTGTTTACCCAGGGCGTTGCCCTGGGCTGATATAGTATGCCYTTTCAGGGCTTAGTTTCTTTTACGATGATATAATTTGCATTGTATGCTATTCCAATTTTGCATTCTTTCATTATAAATTATCTAAAGGCGGCCATTTTATTTCTTCCAACATAGCTATTCTGAGAATGGATCATCTGTTTATATATCATCGGCACATTTCATGCCGTGCTTCCGCCGTCGAGTACGATAACTGACCCSGTGGCGTAGGCTCCKGCRTKGGAGGCGAGRAARACGGCGGCTCCGGMRATTTCGTTGGGCTGYCCCCATCGACGCAGGGGMGTRCGGTCRATAAATTTCTGCTGCTTCTCTTTGTCATCCATAAGGGCTCCGGCGAAGTACGTCTCTACCAAACCCGGCGCGATACAGTTGACGCGAATACCGTCCGGGCCCAGCTCTTTGGCGAAACTTTTGGTCATGTTGATCACACCGGCCTTGGTGACGGAGTAGATGGACTCGCCGATACCGGGTCGAATTCCGGCGATGGATGCCACGTTGATGATGCTGCCGCCGCCTTGTTCGCGCATGATGACAGCGGCTTTCTGAATCATCACATAGTAGCCGCGCAGATTCACTTCAATCGTTTTATCCAAAGCCGCCAGGGGAGTATCAATGGCGGCACCGAAATAGGGGTTGGTGGCGGCGTTGTTCACGACGATGTCGATGCGTCCGTATTTTTCCTGGGTTTTCGCCAACAGCGAATCCATATCTTCCGGCTTGCCACCGTGGGCTGCGATAGCCGTGCATTCTCCACCAGCGTCGGTTATTTCTTTGGCGACGGAGTCCAGTCCCTCTTGTTTGCGCGACGAAATGACGACTTTCGCGCCGTGTTCCGCGAAGGCTTTGGCGATGGATTTTCCAATACCGCGACTGGCGCCGGTAACAATGGCGACTTTATCCGTTAAACTGAAATCGACTTCCGACATGATGAAATCCCTCCCGGATTTATTTGGTATCTACCAGGCTCCACGCCACTTCCGCGAATCCCCAGCATTGATGTTCCCGTTCTTTCCACGTATCCGAGCTGGCGTTGCCGTCCAGCCCACGCTTGTAGACTCCCTGCACGATAGCGCCGATACGAAACAGGTTGTACACCATATAAAAATTCCAGTTCTCGATGGAGCCTCGTTCGGCGGCGGCGCAATACCAATCCAGAAGCTCCTGTTCGGTAGGCAGCCCTTCCGCTTCCCAGTCCACTTGTTGACCATCGTGGTACATCATRCAGTTRTAGCCCAGATCSCCCAGGGGATGTCCGGTGGTGCAGAGTTCCCAATCCAGCACCCCGACGATGCGCGGTTCGGTGGGATGGGTGATGCAGTTGCCGATACGGTAGTCGCCGTGAACGATGGTAACCTGATCCGATTCCGGCAAATTTTCCGGCAGCCATTTCATCAGGGCATCCATCTCGGGAATATCCTGGGTCTTGGAGGCAACATACTGCTTGGACCAACGAGATATTTGACGACCGTAGTAGTTGCCYACCCGTCCGAAATCACTGAGACCTACGGCGTTAATATCTACGGAGTGAAGTTTGGCCAGCACTCCGATGAAATCTTTGTAGAGTGTTTTGCGTTCTTCTTTGGGTACATTGGGCATGAGGGGATCGGAAACCACGCGGCCTTCCAGATGGGCCATGACATAGAACGCCTGACCCAGCACGGATTCATCTTCGCAAAGGAAATACATTTTCGGTACAGGAACATCCGTATCCTGCAACGCTTTCATGGCGCGGTATTCCCGATCCACCTGGTGCGCTGATTTGAGCAGTACGCCGGGAGGTTTCTTTCGCAGGACGTAGCGTGTCCCTTGGGATTCAAGCAGGTATGTGGGATTGGACTGACCGCCCTCGAATTGGCGCACGGTCAGATCGGAAAAATCACCGCCTATTTGCTCGGTCAGGTAATCGGCCAGGCGCGCTTCATCGATTCGGTGCAGTTCGCGTACAGGGGTAATTTCGGGGGTATCAGTATTTGCTGTCATAGTCGGAACAGTGTACCGAATGACGAAGGCCGGCTCAAGGAGATTGGACACAGGTGTTCCGCCTGTGATTTTATTTCACTCATGGGCGAGACGCCCATGCCCCGAGAGAGTGAGGATAATCCCAATAGGGCGAGGACATTCCCGAAAGGGTGAGGACAATCCCAATAGAGTGAGGACATTCCCGAGAGGGCGAGGGCAATCCCGAGAGGGCGAGGGCAATCCCAATAGGGTGAGGATAATACCGATAGGGTRAGGGCAATCGCGGCTTGTAGGAAGAATAGCGATCCATTTTAATCCGCGAAGACCCATGGCAGAAAAATCATCCCCGCGTCAGGCGAGTATGGGCTTCACTACATGACCGAACACGTCGGTGAGCCGGAAATCACGGCCCTGGAAGCGATGGGTGAAGCGTTCGTGGTCGATACCCAGCAGGTGGAGCATGGTGGCGTGGAAATCGTGGACGTGGACGGGGTTTTCTACGGCTGCATATCCCAGTTCATCCGTGCTGCCGTAGGTCACGCCGCCTTTTACACCGCCGCCAGCCATCCAGAGGGAGAACCCACGGATATGGTGATCCCGCCCGTCACCTTGAGCCATGGGGGTGCGACCGAATTCGCCGCCCCAGATGACGAGGGTATCATCCAACATGCCGCGCTGTTTCAAATCCATGACCAATGCGGCGGAAGCCTGGTCCACTAACTCGGTTACCGTTTCCAGCCCCTCCCGAATTTTACTGTGATGATCCCAGCCCCGATGGTATAGCTGAATGAATCGTACGCCGCGCTCGGCCATGCGCCGTGCCAGCAGACAATTGGATGCGAAAGTGCCGTCGGCTTTTCCTGACACGCCGTACATATCGAGTATGTGCTGCGGCTCTTCGGACAGATCACTTAACTCAGGAACACTGGTCTGCATGCGGAACGCCATTTCGTATTGGCTGATGCGGGTGGCTATTTCCGGATCGGCAATCACATCGTCCAGGGATTCGTTGATGGCTCGAATAGCATCGATGACATCGCGCTGCCCCTGACGATCCACCCCATCCGGATTGCCTGCATACAGCACCGGATCGCCTTGAGAGCGGAATTGAACTCCCTGATATTTACTGGGTAAGAAGCCGCTATGCCATTGACGTGCGGCAATGGGCTGCCCCTGTCCACCGCCTTTAGATGTCATGACCACAAAGCCCGGCAGGTTCTCCGATTCCGATCCCAGACCGTAATTCATCCAGGATCCCATACTGGGACGACCTGAAATGGATGACCCGGTGTTCATGAACGTGTGGGCGGGATCGTGATTGATTTGTTCGGTCTGCATGGAGCGAATGATGCAGATATCGTCGGCGATTTTTGCCGTRTGGGGCAGYAGCGAACTRATTTCCTGACCGGATTGGCCGTGTTTATTGAAGGTGTATAGCGGCCCCATGCACGTCAGTTTTTTGCCTTGTAACTGGGCGATGGGCTGGCCTTGGGTAAAGGAATCCGGCATGGGTTTCCCATCAAGTCGGGCCAGCTCGGGTTTATAATCGAAGGTTTCCAGGTGCGACGGACCTCCCGCCATGTACAGGAAAATAACGCGTTTTGCTTTTGGCGCGAAATGGAGGGGATTCACCACGCCTATGCCCGGCACGGTTTCGCTGGCTATAGCGCTTGCAGGATTCAGCATGGAACCTAACGCCATCGTCCCTATACCATAAGCCGAACGGCGGATAAATTCCCGACGTGTTTCTAATTGACTCAGTTCTTCTCTGGAGATGTCCATTCAAAAATTCCTTACATCCGCATGATGGTTTCGTGAAGATTAAGCAGCACACGGGTCACGGAGGTCCACGCGGCCCATTCGGTTTTATCCAAGGTGTCCGGTGTATCCGCCAGGCCAATGCTCAACAGGGCCTGAGCTGCGGCGGTATCGTTGGCGTACTTGGCCCGATGTTTATCGTAGAGTGTCATCAGTACCACGCTCTCTTGTGCCGTGGGAGGCCGGGATAGAGTCTGTCGAAACGCGTAGTCCAGTCGTTCTAGTGAATTGTTGCCGCCCTGTTCCAAAATATTTTGGGCGAACACACGGGCGGCTTCCAGATACGTGGGATCGTTGAGCAGGGTGAGTGCTTGAAGTGGTGTATTGGATGTCACCCTCTCCGCCGTGCATTCTTCTCGTGTAGGTGCGTCGAAGGCCAGCATGCTGGGATGTAGAAACGACCGTCGCCAGAAGGTATAAACCCCGCGACGATACTGGTTCTCATCCATGTCCGTATTATATTCGTGAGGAACCCCCACGCGAATGTAGGTGTCGTCGTAGTAGCCTTCGGGCTGATACGGATATGCGCTGGGTCCGCCTATGGTCGGGTTGAGTAGACCGCTGATGGTGAGGGCGTTGTCCCGCACCAATTCCGCGTCCATCCGATAGCGATTTTGTCGGGCCAGGAGACGGTTGAAGGGATCGTTCTCGTATACCGCAGGGCGAGGCATAGAGGTTTGCTTGTAGGTATTGGAGGTGGCGATGAGGCGGGTGATATGTTTCATATCCCATCCGCTTTCCATGAATTCCACGGCAAGCCAGTCCATCAATTCAGGATGGCTGGGCCATTCGCCCTGAGAACCCAAATCGTCCATGACCTTGGAAAGTCCCGTGCCGAAAAAATGTTTCCACATACGATTTACGTATACACGGGCAGTGAGCGGGTTTTCTCGATTTACAAGCCAGTCTGCCAAATCTTTGCGGGAACCTAACTCACCGGACTCACCGGAATATCCGTACACGGCAAGAACAGCAGGAACGGCTGGCTCGACCACTTCGCCGGACTCGTCCATCCAATCACCACGAGGCAGCACGCGAACTTTGCGGGGCTTCACGGATTTCGTTATCAGGGTGGTGGGGAGATTCTTGCGTACTTCCCGCTTTTCTTTTTCCAGATCACTTATGTTGGTAAAAACGGCCTTGTTGACGTTTTTGTTTTGGCTTTCCTTGCGGAGTTTTTCCAGTTCGCGATCTATTGTCCGTATATCTTTTTCAGCTTCAGGTGTCATTATGGTCATGAAGGGTGCGTAGTTATCTTTTCCATGACTGTATTTACCCACTTCCTTGATATCGGCGAAGAAGGCGGAGAACGTATAGAAGTCTTTTTGGGTTATGGGATCGAATTTATGGTCGTGACATTCCGCGCAGCCCATGGTCATGCCGAGCCAGGTAGTGGTAGTAGTACGAACACGGTCGGCGGCGTATTTGATGATGTATTCGCCAGGTTGCGCGCCGCCTTCGGAGGTGATTTGATTGAGCCGATTGTAACCCGAAGCGATTTGATGGTCTATGTTGGATTTCGGGAGGAGATCGCCTGCGAGTTGCTCGATGGTAAATTGGTCAAAAGGCATATTGTCGTTGAAGGCGTTGATGACATAATCCCGATACGGCCAGGTGTCGCGGGGGTCATCGGAGTGATAGCCGTTTGTATCAGCGTACCGCACCAGATCAAGCCAACTGATGGCCATGCGCTCGCCATAATGATCGGACGCAATGAGTTTGTCTACCAGCTTGTCGTAGGCGTTGTCACGCTTGCTTTTCCCGAAGCGCTCCACCGAATTCGGATTGGGAGGAAGTCCCGTGAGATCGAAATTCGCTCGACGGTGCAGGATATACCGTTCCGCTTCCGGGGAAGGCTCCAGTCCGGCGGCTTCCAGTCGCGCCAGGACAAAACGGTCAATAGGATTTTTCGCCCAGTCCGTGTTTTTTACTTGGGGCAATACAGGGCGCTTCGGCGGGATATAGGACCAGTGCTCCTGAAATTCTCCGCCCTGTTCTATCCAACGAATGAGTAAGGCTTTCTCGGGAGCCGTGAGCGACTTGCCCGAATCCATGGGGGGCATACGGTCATCGTCGTCCGCCGCGAGGATATGCGCCACCAATGCGCTGGTCTGAATATTGCCGGGCTGTACCGCAGCGAATCCGTTACGGTCGCGGCGCATGCTWTCCARCATGTCCAGTCTCAGATYCGATTTACGCGTGTTSGGRTCKGTTCCRTGACACTTGAAACARTTGTCGGACAGGATNGGGNCGCACATCGCGRTTGAAYAKCACRGGYTCGATGGAYWKRWCMWKKKYKGWMKKTRMCKRRGCGGSYAWKCGWMKYSSCGSGAGGGTTTTGGGGCCGGCCACCACGCCCGTCCAATCGCCGAAAATACCGCCTTCGTCGATCCACGTTTTGATGGTAGCGATTTGTTCGGCGGAAAGGGGATCGCCTTCGGACGGCATACGATCTTCGTCGCCCAGGGGCAGCGTGATCATTTCCATGATAAGACTGTCATTGGAATCGCCGGGCGTAAAAACGAGGGGCATGCCTTTCCGTACGAAAGCCCCAGGGGAATCAAGACGGAGATCGCCTTTATCTTTTYCTTCGCCATGACACTCGAAACAGCGCGCCTCGAATATGGGGAGGATGTCGCGTTTAAATTCCACGGATTGAGCTGGAGCGGCGACGCTGACCGACAATCCCAATCCGATAACGAGGAAAAATACTTTTTGATACATGAAAACTACCTCTACATTGATACAATCTTAGCAGAAGCCATTATAGACATGGTTGAGACGGGGAACAAGATGAATAAAATTGACCTTGTTACCTATAATAAACACTCATCATTCCTTCAGAAATCGAATCATCCAATCAGGGTCGCAGGAGAGAATAGATTGCCGCGTCGGCCTTCGGCCTTCTCGCAATGACACGAAAAACGAAGGCTGCCTATAATCTCCATGTCATTGCGAACGAAGCGTAGCGTAGTGCGGCAATCTCCTCACTCCCATGTCTACTCTATTTTTCCCAAGTCTATGAAAAGTTCTATATAACGAGCTTATCGCGGAATATGCTATAACACTCCCAACGAGTTGATCCTATATGTAGCGATCGTTTTCACTTACTCTAATGATCAAAAAATTCAGTTTTCGGATTACGAATTTGAGCAAACATGACATAGCCGAACACATTACTGCTGGTCGATCCAGCGCGGCCTTCGATCAGCCGCTCCGTGTTGACCGGGTAATCCTTCGTGAAATCCGGTTGGCACTGAAGCAGCCTTTTGTTACTTCGTCGGGGACGGTCACGGATCGTCGTGTGCTGTTGGCAGAGGTGTTTGATCGGGACGGCGCGACGGCGTGGAGCGAGTGCGTGGCCATGGCATCGCCGGGGTATATGCCGGAGACGGTGGACACGGCGTGGCTCATGCTGCGGGAGCAGGTGATGCCTCGCGTGCTGGGTCAGGAGTTTGCAGGGCCGCAGCATGTACATGCTCATCTGGAGGAGGGTTTTCGAGGCCACAACATGGCGAAGGCGTGCATGGAGATGGCGGCGTGGGCGCTGGCAGCGGAGAAGGGCGGCGTGTCGCTGTCGTCGGTGCTGGGCGGAACGCGGGATCGCATTGCCACGGGGATTGCCATCGGCTTGCAGGATTCGCCGGAAGCATTGGCAGAGAAGGCGCAGGAAATGATGGCCCATGCGAA